>DATJAK010000316.1:0-35613 GCA_035516375.1 Bryobacteraceae bacterium | reverse complement strand
CATGCCCGTGAGTGACTCGTACGCGCTCGAAGATACACTCGCCCGCCTGCGGCAACGCTATGCGCTGTACTTTTCGCTGCCGCCGGGTGTGCGGGCCGGCGAGGAGCGGGATATCGCGGTGCAGTTGGCGGATGCGGCGCTCGGCCGCTATCCGGGCGCCGACGTGCACTACCGCCGAACTTACTTGGCACCGGTCAGTACGGAGGGATCGCCGGCGGGTTCCGCTCCGGCAGTGGTGAGCCAAAGCGGATCCGCGGCGAATGATCCGGATCGGCCGGTTCTGCGGCGGCGTCCGGGTGTGAGCCAAGTTCCCGACCGCTCCTATGACGGTCCTCTCAATGCCGGGGGCCCATCCACTTCGGCGCCTGCATCTGTGGCCCAGCAGTCCGCGGCTGTGCCGCCAACCGACAGTTCGCAGCAAGCCAATCCGGCGCCGCCGCCGGCCACTAATCCAAACGCGCCTGGGTGGCGTAAGGCACGTCCGGATGAGTGAGCGCTCTAAGGCTTCGCGTCGGGAAGCGTGAACGCGATGGCCAGGGATGCCCAACTGGCCCCAGCCGACGAAATCCACTGGTTGCGTCCGAAAGGGTAGCCGCTTTCAAAGTAAGGCTGCACGGGATACGAATGTGTCTTTACCAGCCATGAGCCATCGGCATACTGGTTGGCGAGCAGAAACGCGACACCCTTGCGATACATATCGTCCTTCACATTGATTCCGGCTTCGTGCAACGCATAGAGCGAGATTCCAGTGGCATAGGCATCGGCCGCTAACTGGCCGGACTGCTGCCAGCCCCCGTCAGCGCGCTGCTGGGAGATGATCTCGCCGATTGCCGGCTGCACTTGCGTTTGTGGGGCCTTTGTCCAGACCAAGCCCATCAGCCGCATGCCGCGCTCTTCCGCAGTACGAGCCGGTGCGGCCAGCAGCCAGGCTTGTGCACGGCGGAGCTTCTCGTCCCATTCCACTTTGTGCCCGGCAAGCGGATACGAGACCATGGCGCGCACGGCCATGGCGGTGGTGGTAATGATGCCGCCTTCTTCGGGTGGCCGCGAAACGCCGTTGCCCAGCCAACGCCCATCGGGCATCTGCATGGCGGCCGCCAAGTGAGCATAGGCCGCTGTGATTTTGTCGAGCGGATGCTGTTCCGCCGCGAACGCCGCCATGATATAGCCCAACGTGGTTGAGTTTCCGGCAAGCTCGTCGCCCTGCATGGCGGCTTCCGCAGAGGGCTGTGAGAAAGCGAGAATCTGGCTGCGGTTTTTCGCTGCCAACTCCACACTCACCGGGATTCCCTTTCTTTGCGCCACTGCGGCCAATTCCGCGGGCAGAGCCTGGCTGTGACAACTGACGCAGCCGCGCTTGAGGAAAATGCTCGGCGCCGCGGATAGGAGCAGCGCCACGCTTCGAGTCAGTGAAGCGGCGGCATCGAGACGGGTCTGGGAGTCCGGGGCGGGGTAGGCTAACTGGCGCGGACCCTTGCCCGCTGTGGCGCCGTGCTGCTCCAGCACATCGATCCGGGCTTGATCGTTGCGGTACCTTGCCCAATCCAGCGGCCGCTCCCCTTCGGAATCTTCGGCGTTCGGATCGGCTCCCTGATCGAGGAGCATCTGGAGGGTTGCCGGAGTCGCTTGTTCGGAAGCTGCCGCCGTCATCAGAGCCGTGCGTCCATACGGGCCACTGCGGGCGTTCACGTCGGCCCCCATCGCGATCCACTTCTCGATCAGCATGGGATCGTGCCATGTGGCTGCGTTGGCGAGCGCATCGCGATCGACTGCGGCTCCATGTGAAGTGAGATATTCGATAGTCGCCAGATCGTGACGGGCGAAGCGGCGCCCGCCGCCTGCGTAACCAGGCTCGTTCGGATCGCAGCCACGTTCCACGAGGAAGCGGACCACCGCCACGTCGGCGGTCAACATCGCCCGCCCTAGAGCGTGCACTTTACCGCGGTCTTTGGCGTGGATATCGGCGCCCTTGTCGACCAGCAATTTCAGAATGTCCACTGTTCCCGGATAACTGGCCGCGATTAGCAGGGGCGTGCGCTGTAAGTTGGTGGATCGCGCGTTGACGTCGGCGCCGTGTGCCACAAGCAGCTGAACCTTGGCCAAGTCTGGAATGGCCCACATCAGAGCGGTGGCGCCGGCCGCGTTGGTGATGTTCGGATTGGCGCCCTTGTCGAGCAGCACTCGAACGCAATCGGCGTCTGCGTAGAGGGCTGCCGCGAGCAAGGCCGGCGTGCCATCGGCCTCGCGGCTGTCCGGACTGACTCCGCGATCGAGTAGTTGCTTCACGCGGCCCGCATCGGCTCTCTGTATGGCCTGAAATAGCGGATCGATGGAGGGCGTTTCCGCAGCCGCGAGGCCCAACGCGAACCAGAAGATCAGCAGTGGCGGACGAACAGCCATCGTCTCCTCCTTTGTGGTGAAAGACTATTGCAAACGCGCGAGCGCGTCAATTACCGCCGCCGGCTTTTCGAACGTGACCAGATGCCCGGCTTCGGGAATCATTACCGTTTCGGTGCCGGAGATGCCGCTTTGAAAGGCTCGCGCATAAACCGGCGGGATCAATTTGTCGCTCTCGCCCCAAATCAGAAGCGTCTTGGCTTTGATGCGGTAGAGGCGCGTGGAAAGGCCGCGGTCGGGAATGGGAAACAGGATCTTGCCGGCGGCTCCCAATTGGCGCGCATTGCGCACCAGAAAGGCTTGCAGGAACCCAGGGTCGCTAGTGTCCGTGTTGGCCGTGAGCGCCTTCGCTCCCGCGGCCTCGTCGTAGAACAGCAATTTCGGCAGCTCAAAGGGCAGGAGTGAGAAGATGTCCGCGATGGGATGATCGTCCAGCCACAGACCAGCGGGCGCAATCAGTGCCAGGCGCGACACATCGTGCGGCGCAATGGCCGCCATCTCCCCGGCGATCATGCCACCCATGGAGAAACCCACCAGGATCGGATTCTTCACGCCAAGCAAATCGATCACATCCCAGGTGTGTAGCGCGAAGTCCAGCATGTCGCGAATTTCCGAGCACTCCTCGCTGTCGCCATAACCGGGCACCAGCGGCGCGTACACGTGGAAGCGTTGCGCCAGGGCATTCAAGAAATCCAGATCCAGGTCGAGCCCTCCGGCGCCGTGCAAAAACACCAGCGGGGTCCCCCGGCCGCCCTCGTAATAGCGCACGGGCACGCGCGTTGTTTGGATGGTCTTGAGTTCCATGACGCCTTCCCTCAAACGTCAGCGCCCACCAGCGTTGCTTCCGCGGGCGTGGCGCGTTTCGGCAGTGGCTTGCACCAGAAGCGGCCGTCGTTGGCGTATTCCGGAAAGATGCCGCGCAGTTTGGGCATTACCTTTTCCGCGAAGAGCCTGGTGGAATGCATGGCCTTGTCTTTGGGCATATCGCCGACTTGCATGAGACAGAAGATATTGCCCACGTGCAGGCTCTTGATCAGCTCTTCCATTCGCTGCGTGACGGTTTCCGGGCTGCCGGCAATGATGTGCCCGGATTCAACGAACTCTTTCCAGGGGAGCTCTTGAAACATGGTGAGCGGGGCATACTGGGAGAGAATGCCTTTCTGAATCGTCTTGATGGTGCGGTAACCGGGTGCATCGGCGAAACCTGGATACACGTGCAGGCAACGGTTGTAGAAATAGCTCACGTGCTTGGCGTAGAGGCGCTCGGCTTCTGCGTCGGTATCGGCTACGCAAATCGTCTGCGCGAAGCCCGCGCGATACGGCGAGGTGTCCGGGGCGTTCCGTTCGGCTACGCGATCCCAGTATCCCTGCATCAGCGCCTTGGCGCGGATGTAGCCGCCGAAACTCAAATACGAATACGAGTACGTATTGTCGATGCAGAAATCGAAGGTCTCAATCGAGCCTCCACCCGGAATGTGGATCGGAGGGTTGGGTTTCTGGATCGGTCGCGGCCAGATGTTCACGTAGCGCAGCTTGGTGTAGCGGCCATTGAAGGCGAAGGGCTCTTTCTCATGCCAGGCACGCATGATCAGTTCGTGAGCTTCTTTGTATTTCTCGCGCGTCAATCCCGGGATGGTGCCGTAACAATAATTCGTGTCCATCGAAGTGCCGACTGGGAATCCAGCGACCAGCCTTCCGCCCGAAATGCAATCCAGCATCGCGAATTCCTCAGCCACGCGATGCGGCGGGTTGTAGAGCGCGATCGAAGCGCCCAGCACCACGAGAGCCACATCGTCGGTCCGGCGCGCCAGGCTGGCCGCGATAATGTTCGGCGAAGGCATCAATCCATAAGCATTCTGATGGTGCTCATTCGCGCCGATGCCGTCGAAGCCGAGTTTGCCGGCATATTCGAGCAGATCCAGATAGCTGTTGTACAGCTCATGACTCTTGGCGGGATCGAACAGGCTCGAGTCGATATCGACCCATACCGAGCGGTGTTTCTGCCGGAAATCCTCGGGCAGGTACGGCCACGGCATGAGATTGAACCAAGTAAATTTCATGAACACTCCTTAAAATTGGCGCAACCAGACTAACACAAGAAAGACGAATGGCTCACTTGTGGTTAGCAGCCGGAAAGAACGCGGCTATGCGGTCATTCAGCGTAAAATCCATCCCCAGGCCCGGGTATTGCTGGAGCACTTTGGCCTTCATCTCGGCCGCGTCTTTCGAAGCGGCAACGTTCTTGTCCCAGTCGGCGATATACGTTTTCATGAAGACGATGGCCGATACCTGGTGCTTTGCGCCGGGGCCTTCATGTCCGGGTATCAGAATCGCCGGCTGGAGGGCGGAAATCTGGTCCAAAGTCTTCATCCACTCTTCGCGCGCCTTGTCTCTCGGAACCCCGAAGTACACATGATCGAAAACCGTATCGCCCGCCACCACGGCCTTGAGTGACGGAATGTACACGAAACTGTTCCCGGGACCATCGCCTTGCACTCCGCCGGTGATGGGGAATTGTTCGCCTTCGAAGGTGAGCACGGGGGTCGAAAGCTCCTCGGGCAAGACGGGATCGGGCCCTGGAATGTTGTTGCCGTAGGTGGTGAACCAAAATTTCTGCCGCGCGGGCCAAGCGTTCTTGATCGCATTTACGGTAGCCGGCAGAGCGACAATTTTCGCGCTGGGAAAGGCCTGCTTAAGGACCGCGAGCCCGAAGAAATGATCGGGGTGCGGATGACTGACATAGATCAGCGTTAAGTTCTTCTTGGATTCCAGAATCTCCGCGGCCAGGCGGTGGGCTTCACTGAGGCTGAACTGCGGATCGATCACGAGCATGTCTCTCTCGCCGGAGATCATGGTCGAGTTCACGTCGTAACCGTTGGCGCCGCGGCCCGTGTGCACCTTCAATTGCAAATTGGACTGGGCGCTCGCGAGTGCGGCCGCCAGGGTGATGAGAAAGACTCGTTGGATCATAAGGGCGATTGTATCCTTTGCCTGTCCCGCGTGCGTAGTCGATATAATTGGTTGCCGTGAGACGTCACCTGTTGGTGGGAACTGCGGCCGTTTTATTGATGGCGGGGCAAACGTGGGCGCACCACGCGTATGCCGCGGAGTTCGATCTCAGCAAACCCGTAAAACTCACCGGCGTGGTGACGCGAGTCGAGTGGACCAATCCGCATATCTGGATTTACCTCGATGTGAAGGATGAAAGCGGAAAGGTGACAAACTGGGGCTTCTCGGCATCGCCTCCCGGGATGCTGCAACGAAGAGGCATCACCAGAAACAGCATCAAGCTCGGAGATACCCTGACGATCTCGGGCCATCGCGCCAAAGATGGATCCAACAACGCCTCCGGAAATGTCGTGGTTCTGGCGGACGGGCGCGATGCGTTGATCGGTCAGGAGCAGGCCGTGAATCCCACCGAGGCGGCGCCGGGTCCGAACAAGAAATGACCAAACTGGCACTTCTTCTTCTTGCGGCCGCAGTGGCTCTTGCTCAGTCCACGGCAGTCCGGATTCCGCGCTTATCCAATGGCAAGCCGAATTTTAGCGGGGTTTACGCCGGCCCAGCGTTCACTCACCGTGTCGGACCTGATGATACGGACACCCCGCGCGTGACGAATTTCGACCGCAAGAAGATGGCGCCGTTCCTGCCGGGAGCCGAGGCCCGGTTTTTCCAGCCGCCCACGGGAGACCCGCGGCACGACGATCCTACCGAATTGTGCCTTCCCGATGGCCATCCGCGCGAGGCTCTGGCACCGTACGCGACGCAGATTGTTCAGACTCCCGACACCGTCGTCTTCCTCTACGAGTACATGCACTTCTTCCGCGTCATTCCTATCGACAAGCCGCATCCATCGGATGTCGAACCGACGTTCATGGGGGATTCGGTCGCGAAATGGGATGGCGACACATTGGTGATCGACACCATCGGGCTGCGGGAATGGACGCTCTCGGCGAGCAACGGATGGCACAGCGATGCCCTTCACACCATCGAGCGGCTGCGGCACCTGGATGCGACGACGATCGCATATGAGATCACGGTCGATGATCCCAAGATTTTCACGAAACCATGGTCGGAAGAGTTCCAGATGAAGCTGCACTCGACGTGGAAGTTGTATGAGCAGGTGTGCGAAGAGAATAACCGCTGCGAAGCTGGGCACTGTAAGAGCAACTAGAACAAAGCACCGCTCGCTTTGGTTGCGGCTCGGTAAGGGGCAAAATGCGATGGTTTACAATCGTCTTCATCGAAGGGAAGTGAGTCCATGCTGAGGCCGATTTCTCTTTTCCTTTTGTTGGCTTGGATTCCGGTCCACGCCCAGTCTGTGGAGTGGCGCGCCTACGCCGGAGACCTCCGCAACTTTCGCTACTCGCCGCTCGACCAGATCAACGCCAGCAACTTCAGCAAACTCGAAATTGCCTGGCGCTTCAAGACTGATAGCCTCGGCAACCGCCCCGAATACAAGCTGGAAGCGACCCCGCTCATGGTCAACGGAGTCGTGTATACCACGGCTGGATCACGGCGCGCCGCCATCGCGCTCGACTCCGCCACCGGTGAGCTTCTCTGGGTGCACGGAGAACACGAAGGCACGCGCGGTGCCGCGGCTCCCCGCCAGCTTTCCGGCCGAGGTCTGTCGTATTGGTCGGATGGCAAACAGGAGCGCATTCTGTACGTGACGCCGGGGTATCGGCTGATCTGCCTGGATGCGAAAACCGGCGCGCCAATCCGCTCGTTCGGAATCGATGGCGCGGTGGACTTGAAGCAGTATGCCATGTACGGAACCGGCAAGCCAATCGACCTGGTGAACGGAGAAATCGGACTGCACGCAACTCCCGCGGTGACCAAGAGCGGCGTGGTGCTCGTAGGCTCTGCGTTTCGTGAGGGCGGAACACCAAAAACGCATAACAACACCAAAGGGATGGTGCTCGCATTTGACGTGCGAACCGGCAAGAAGCTTTGGCAATTTAATACCATCCCTAGGCCGGGTGAATTCGGCAATGATACCTGGCTAAAGGAATCGTGGGCGGTTAATGGAAACACCGGAGTGTGGACGCAGATGGCCGTCGATGAGGAACTCGGCTTGGCGTACCTTCCGGTGGAAACGCCTTCCTCGGATTTTTATGGCGGCCACCGCCCCGGCAACAACCTATTCGCCGACAGCCTGGTCTGCGTCGATCTGAAAACAGGGCAGCGCAAATGGCATTTCCAGTTGGTGCACCACTCGATTTGGAACATGGATATCGCGGCCGCGCCGATTCTCGCCGACCTCAACGTGAACGGCAAACCAGTCAAGGCGGTGCTGGAATCGAGCAAGCAGGCGTTCTTGTATGCCTTCGATCGCGTGACGGGTGAGCCCATCTGGCCGATCGAGGAGCGGCCCGTCGAAAAGGGCGATGTGCCAGGTGAATGGTACTCGCCGACGCAGCCATTTCCCACCAAGCCGCCGGCTTTCGATTACCAGGGTGTCACCATCGACAATCTCATCGACTTCACACCAGAGCTTCACGCGGAGGCCCTGCGCATTGTGTCGAAGTACAAGTTAGGTCCGGTGTTCACGCCTCCGGTAGTGAGCAGGGCGGACGGACCCATCGCTTCGTTCCGATCGTCCGGCGGCATGAATTGGCCGGGCTTCTCATTCGATCCGGAGACCCACATTGCGTACGTGCCTTCCTTCGTCTCCCTGCCTCCGGTAGGCCTTCTGCCTCCGCCGAACCGGGAATTCTCGGATATGGACTACGTCGAAGGCTTTACCGGTACGGGCGTGCACTATGTGACGGGCCCTGGCGAAAACGTCGGAGCCGATGCTCCGCTGCCAGTGGCGCGCCAGGCGCCAGCAGCTTCACCGGCACCGGCTGGGGCTGCCACCACCGCCGGTGTTGGCAGCGGCCTGAACCTGAACCCGCAAGGTCTACCATTATTGAAGCCGCCATACGGCCGCATCACGGCGATCAATATGGATACGGGAGAGTTCGTGTGGCAGATTGCGCACGGCGAAACCCCCGACTACATTCGGAACCATCCCGCGTTGCAAGGCCGCACGATTCCGCGGACGGGCCAAGCCGGTTACGTGGGCGTGCTGGTGACGAAGACTCTGGTCATCGCTGCCGAGCCGCAAATAACCACGACCGCCGACCATCCGCGCGGCGCGATGCTGCGCGCGTACGACAAGGCCACAGGCAAAGAGGTTGGAGCCGTTTGGATGCCCGCGCCCCAGAGCGGTTCGCCTATGACCTACATGGTGAATGGGAAGCAATACATCGTAGTTCCGGTGAGCGGCGGAAACTACTCGGGGGAATTCCTCGCGTTCCGGTTGCCCGAGAGTTGATTGACACTGGCGCAGGCCTCACGGTTTCGGCGTGATTTTGATGACCATGGCCGTGAAGCTCTTGCCGGGTTCGACCTGGAATTGATGGACGGTGTTGGCGGGAACGTAGAGGATGTCACCGGCCGCGATCGGATATTTGGTCCCGCCCTCAATCGACTGGCCGCGTATTTCATCCGGCCCGGTAGGCTTGCCTTCGACAATCTTGCCGCCCACCAGCACCGTTCCCTCTCCCGATCGGATGAGCAACAGATCCGCTTGTTTGACATGAATTTCGGCTTCGCCGTTGCCATTCCGGTATGCCACGAAAGCCGAATCGAGAAGGCGTTCGGTGCCGAGGTGCCGTTCGGAATTCAGCTTGGCGAAAGCCGCCTTGTCGAAGTCTTTTTGCTGGCTGGAGCTCCAAAACAGAGGTTGCGACGGGTCCGCCGCGCGCAACGGAATCAGGCATGCAATTGCGAGCAGGAGTGTAGTCCTCATAGTAGACGCCATTATAGACCTCGGGCCTTGCCGGCGCTGAGATAGAATTGTCTGGCGCGCGCGGTGCGGAGAGGAACGCCTCGATGGATGCGAAGGATTTCCGGCGGATTGCCCTGAGCCTGGAAGGAACCGAGGAAGGCTCCCACATGGGCTCGGTTGATTTCCGCGTCGGCGGCCGGATATTTGCTACCCTCGCCGCGATCGGCAAGGGCTACGGCAACCTGATGCTCACTCCGGAACAGCAGGCTTCGTTCGTCGAGGAGTTGCCGGAAGTGTTCATTCCGGTTGCGGGCGGTTGGGGACGAAATGGCGCGACCCATGTTCGGCTGGCCGCCGCGAATGGGGATTTGCTCGAGGGCGCACTGCGCGCGGCATGGAAGATCCGGGTCGAAAAGAATGCCAAGGCGGATCGGAAGCGGCCGGCGGCGACTGCCCGTGGCCGAACGCCCAAGAAGGAGCCGGGCAAGATCGCGGGCCACAAAAAGCAATGACCTGCGCTAGGTCTATTCCGCAACCACCTCACAAGGTTCCACGTGCCAGATCTCGGACGCGTATTCCTGGATCGTGCGGTCCGAAGAGAATTTCCCGGCTCGCGCTACATTGAGAATCGCCTTCCGCACCCAGCCTTCGCGATCTTTGTAGGCCGCATCCACCTGCTCCTGAGTTTGGATGTAACCGTGAAGGTCGGCGAGCAGCATGTAGTGATCGCCGCCGGAGAGCAGCGAATCGATGATTGGACGGAAAATGCCCGGTTCCAGCATGCTGAAGAAATCCTGCTCGATCATTTGCAGAGCCCGCCGGATTTCTTCGTCGCTGTTGTAGATCGACCAGGGGTCGTAGCTTGGCCGGCGGCTTTCCACTTCATTGGCCGTCAGTCCAAAGATGAAGATGTTCTCTTTGCCTACCTCTTCCAGGATTTCCACGTTGGCGCCGTCGAGGGTCCCGATGGTTAAGGCGCCATTCAGTTGCAGCTTCATGTTGCCGGTGCCGGATGCCTCCGTGCCGGCCAGCGAGATCTGCTCGCTCAGGTCTGCCGCTGGAATGATCTTCTCTGCCAGCGAGACGCAGTAGTTGGGCAGGAAAACGACTTTGAGCTTTTCCGAGACCTGCGGGTCCCGGTTGATCACTTCCGCCACCTGGTGGATCAGCTTGATGATCAGTTTGGCCATGAAGTAGCCGGGCGCCGCTTTCGCGCTGATGATAAAGGTGCGCGGCGCGCTGTCCATGCCGGGGTTGGCCTTGAGCCGGTTGTAGAGAATGATGACGTACAGCAGGAGCAGCAATTGGCGTTTATATTCATGCAGCCGCTTTACCTGCACATCAAAAAGCGACCCCGGCGAAATCAGGATGCCCAATTCGCGTTTGATGTACGCGGCGAGCGACCACTTGTTCTGGAGCTTGGCTGCCCGGAAGAGACCACGGAAATCGTCATCCTCGGCAAACGGTTCGAGCTTTCGAAGTTGGCCGAGGTCGGTAATCCATTCGCGGCCGATGGCTTCGGTAACCAGCCGCGCCAGGCGCGGATTGGCCTTGAGGAGCCAGCGCCGCGGAGTAATTCCGTTAGTCTTGTTATTGAACTTCTCCGGCCAATACTCGGCGAAATCCCGCAAAACTTTGGTTGTCAGAAGCTCGCTATGCAACTTGGCCACGCCGTTTACCGAGCACGATCCGACGATGGCCAGGTGCGCCATCCGTACGTGTTTCTGCTCATCCTCTTCGATGATGCTCATGCGGCGCATACGATCGATATCCAATGGATACCGCGAGGCGACCTCGCGCATAAAGCGTGCATTGATCTCGTAGATGATCTGCAGGTGCCGCGGCAACAGCCGTCCCAACATGTGGACCGGCCACTTTTCCAATGCTTCCGGCAGGATCGTGTGATTCGTATAGCCGGTTGAGGTGGAGGTGATCTGCCAGGCCTGATCCCATCCCAAGCCCTCCCGATCGACCAGGAGCCGCATCAGCTCCGGGATGACCAGCGATGGGTGGGTGTCGTTCATTTGGATGAAGACCCGGTCGGGAAAGACGTCCCACGCGTTTCCGTCCGCCTTGAAGCGCCGCAGAATATCTTGGAGCGTGCAGGAGACGAAGAAGTATTGTTGCTTCAGCCGCAGCTCTTTGCCTTCGAAGACGTTGTCATTCGGATAAAGAACCTTCGTGAGGTTTTCGGCCAGGACCTTATTAGCTACTGCGTCGACATATTCGCCGCGGTTGAAATCATCCAGATCGAACTCCTCGGCCGCTTTGGCTGACCAGAGCCTGAGAGTGTTCACCGTGTTCCCGCCGTAACCTACTACGGGCAGGTCATAGGGCAGGCCGACCACGCTCTTCGTATCGAGCCAGCGCCACTCGGCGCCTTTGGGACCGCCCCACGTATCCACGCGGCCTTCAAACTGAACGCCGAAGGAGAATTCCGGATGAGCGATTTCCCACGGATACCCGAGCTTCAGCCATTCGTCCGGTTGCTCCACTTGATAGCCGTTCACGATGCGCTGCCGGAAGATGCCGAAGTCGTAGCGTAGACCGTATCCCACGGCAGGGAGATTTAAGGTCGCAAGGGAATCGAGGAAGCACGCGGCCAGGCGGCCCAATCCGCCGTTCCCGAGGCCCGCATCGACCTCGTGATCGCGGAAGTCAACCCAATCGAATCCCATTTCGGACATCGCCTGGCGGCAGCTATTTTCCAGGTTCAGGTTGATGACATTGTTGCCCAGCAGACGGCCGATGAGGAACTCCAGCGACAGATAGTAGAGCCGTTTGACGTTTTTCTTATGATGCGTCTGTTGTGTCGCGATCCACCGCTCGATCAACCGGTCGCGAACGGCTAATGCCAACGCGTAGTAGCGGTCCCGGTCTGTCGCCGAGTAACGATCCCGGGCCAGCGTCCGCCGCAGGTGGTGCTCGAAATCCGTCTTCAAGCTTTCGACGGACATCTCGTCTGCGCCATTGGTGCGCGGTTCCGTCTCAAACGGTGCGTGTAGGGTCATCCTGTCCGGTGTCCTCCCATCACCGGAAGGATCGGCAGAAGAGCGGGAAGACTGTAGAGGGTTGACCGAGCCGCGACCCGTCGGGAGCGGTCGGAATCTCAGCCAGGAGTGCACCGCTTCCTTTAGCCGCGGCTCCGTAAAGGCGCAGATAGCTGCTACTTGCTATCCACCTTCACCACTTCAATCACGAGCGATTTGGGCACCAGCATCTGATGCGGTACATTGGCCGGAACGTGGAAGACGTCGCCTGCGGCCATCTTGTGGTTCGTGCCGCCTCTGATCGACTTGCCGCGCAGCTCGCCGGGCGCAGTTGGATGGGTGTCTGCTGCCGTTCCGCCCACCACCAGCGTGCCCTCACCGGAAACCACGGTAATCACGTCCACCTGGTTCTGATGAATTTCGGCTTCGCCATCTCCCTCGCGGCGGACAATCAGAAAGCCATGGTTGCCCCAGTTGCCGACGCGGTCCGCCGCGGCTTTGTGCTCGTCCAGTTTGGCGGCCTTGGCGCGCGCCTGGATATCGGCAGCGGTCCAGGAAGCAAAGCCTGCGGGATCGGCTGCCAGGAGCGGCAGTGCGGCAAGAACGATCAGAATTTTCATGGGAGGAATGGTATCAGGCGGAGTGCTGTTCAGCAAGCGCGACTCACTTTTGCGCCACTTCCCGCGTCGAAGGCAGCGTCGAAGCGTCCCATCCGCCGCCCAGGGCTTGGATCAGCATCACGCTGGCGGTCATGCGGCGGGTTTGCACCTGGATTGCCGACCGTTCATCCGCCAACGCGGCCGTTTGAGTGGTGATCACCTGGAGGTAATCGGCCACCCCGCCGCGGTATTGCGCCGTCGAAACGGTGACGGCCCGTTGCGCCGATTTCACGGCCTGATCCAGTTGGATGGTTTCCGCCGCCAGCACGCGCAGTGCGGACAGGTTGTCTTCCACCTGCTGGAATGCGGTCAGCACCGTCTGGCGATAGTTGGCTGCGGTAGCATCGTAAGCCGCCTGCGCCTGCGCCACTTGGGCGGTGCGCTTACCGGCGTCGAAAAGGATTTGCGCCAACTGCGGCCCGATGGTCCAGAAACGGCTCGGCCACGTGATCCAGTTGACGAAACTGCTGGATTCGAACCCCGCTGAAGCGGAAAGCGTCAAAGTGGGAAAGAACGCCGCTTTGGCAACACCAATCTGTTGATTGGCCGCGGCGGCCTGGCGCTCGGCAGAGGCGATATCGGGTCGGCGCTCCAATAGAGCCGATGGCACGCCGATCGGGATTTCGGGTGGGGGCACCTGGATGGGAACACGCGCCATGGTTAACTCCGCCGGCGGCTTGCCAATCAAGATGGCGATGGCATGTTCGAACTGGGAGCGCTGGACCTCGAGGTCGGTCAACGCGGCCTGCGTAGTGTAAAGCTGCGTTTCCGCCTGCGCCACATCGGAATCGGAAGCCACGCCGCCCGCGAAACGATTACGGGTGAGGGTCAAGAACTCCTGGTACGACTGAACGGTTTCCTGGAGGAGCGCGGCATCGCCATCGGTGCCGTGCAATTGGAAATAGTCCTGGGCCAGCTCCGATTGATAGAGCAAACGCGCATTTTCCAGGTCGGCCGCGGCCGATTGAGCGGTGTTCGCGCTGGACAAGATAGTCCGGCGGATGCTTCCCCAAACATCCGCGGTGTACGACGCGTTAAACGGAAAATCATAAGTCCCCAGAATTGTGGAGGGCCCCGCGCGGCTGGAGAGGCGCGAGGACGCCTGGGAAGCGCTGACCGACGGAGAGGTCGTGACGAGCGGGACGAGCGACGAGCGCGCGATGCGCACCGCGGCCGTGGCTTCGCGGAACTGCGCCTCAGCCTGCGCCACGTTCTGGTTGGAGATGTTCACCTGCTCTTCCAAAGCATTGAGCGCCGGATCGCGGAAGATCTCCCACCACTTGCCGCGGACCAGGGTGTCGCTCGGCTGCGCTTCCTTCCAGCCCGCGGGCGGCGATTCTTTGTAGTTTTGTGGCACGGCGATGGTGGGACGGGGCGGCTCGGAGATTTTGACGCAACCGGCTAGCGTGAGTGCCAGGGCCGCGAACCAGGCAGTTCGGATATGTAGGGTTCCGTTTGGTGGGGCCGGGCCTGCCCCACGATACTCTCGACGGATGCCCATGCTCATCCCTCCGATCCGGCCGGCGCCAGCGGCATCGGCTCGATGCCCCGCACGCGCTCCCACCAATGATGGATACGGTCGAAGTACAGATACACCACCGGGGTGGTGAACAGTGTCAGCGTCTGGCTCATCAGCAGGCCCCCAATGATGGAAATGCCCAACGGCCGGCGTAGCTCCGATCCCATCCCCGTACCCAGCGCGAGCGGCAACGCGCCCAGCATTGCGGCAAACGTAGTCATCAGAATCGGCCGGAAACGCAACAGGCTGGCTTCGTAGATGGCGTCCCGCGGGCTCTTGTGTTCATTGCGCTCCGCAGCCAGGGCGAAATCGACAATCAGGATGCCGTTCTTCTTCACCAGCCCGATCAGCAAAACGATGCCGATCATGGCGATGATGCTCAGATCCGTATGCGTGAGGATCAGCGCCAGTAACGCTCCCACTCCCGCCGAGGGCAGAGTGGAAAGAATCGTCACCGGGTGGATGTAGCTTTCGTAGAGGATGCCCAGCACCAGGTAAACGGCTGCCAGCGCCGCGGCAATCAAGTAGGGTTCACTGCTGAGCGAGTCCTGATACGCTTCCGCGGTTCCGGTGAACATCGTCTGGATCGTGGGCGGCAACCCGACCTTGCGGGCAGCGGCATTGATGGCTGCCACGGCATCGCCCAACGCCACGCCCGGTTGGAGATTGAACGACATCGTGACCGAGGGGAAAAGCCCCTGATGGTTTACCGAGAGCGGTGCCACCGCCGGACCCCATTGCGCGATGGCGCTCAATGGGACCTCCTGCCCACTGGGCGCCTGTACGTAGAATTGCCGCAAGATCTGAGGATCCTGCCAGTATTGCTGCGCCGCCTCCATCACCACGTGATACTGGTTTAGCGATTTATACATCGTCGACACCTGGCGCTGGCCGAAGGCGTCGTACAGCGTGTTATCGATCAATTGCGGCGAAATGCCCAGACGCGCGGCCGTCTGGCGGTCGTAGGTGATCATCGATTGCAGGCCGTGATTCTGCTGGTCGCTATTGACGTCGACAATCATGCTGCGCAGCGACCGCAGTTGCTGGAGCATGCGCGGCGAGTAGGCCACCAGATCCTGCACATTATCGCCGCGCAGGGTGTATTGATATTGCGCGGCGCTGTTGCGGCCGCCGACGCGCAGGTCCTGATTCGCCTGCAGGTAAAGGGTGGCTCCCGGAATTTTTGCGAGCTTCGGCCGCAGGCGCTGGATGATGAGGTCGGCCGGGGTTTTCCGTTGGTTGAGCGGCTTCAGAGATACGAACATGCGCCCGGTGTTCAGCCCGCCGCCGTTGCCCCCGGTGAATCCGATTACGGTATCCACGGCGGGATCGTCGGCCACGATTTTGACCATCGGCAACAGCGTCTTGTCCATGGATTGAAATGACGAATCCTGATCGGCCAGAATCTGGCCGCTGATCCGCCCGGTGTCCTGCTGCGGGAAGAACCCCTTGGGCACGCGAACAAACAAGTACACATTCAGGCCGATGGTGATGAGCAAAACCAGCAGGGTGAGAAACGAGTGGCGCAGTACCTGCGTAAGCGCCTTGCCATATAGCCTCACGTTCCAATCGAAAAGGCCCTCGACGAACTGGTAGAGCCGCCCGTGGGTTTCATGCTGCTTGAGCAGGTGGGCGCACATCATGGGCGTGGCCGTCAGCGAAACCACCATCGAGACGCCGATCGCGGCCGAGAGCGTGATCGCGAATTCGCGCAGCAGGCGGCCCACGATGCCGCCCATCAGCAGCAGGGGGATGAACACCGCAACCAGTGAGACGCTCATGGTCACCACGGTCGACCCGATTTCCGCGGCGCCCTTCAAGGCCGCGGCCACCGGGTCGAGGCCGGCCTCGAGATAGCGGGTGATATTTTCGATCACCACGATGGCATCGTCCACCACGAACCCGGTTGAGATGGTCAGCGCCATGAGCGAAAGGTTGTCGAGGCTGAAGCCGGCCAGGTACATGATGCCGAAGGTTCCTAACAGAGAAACCGGGACCGCGACGCTGGGTATGAAGGTGCTCCGCACGTTGCGTAGAAACGCGAAGACCACCAACACCACCAAACAGACGGCGATGACCAGGGTTCGCTCCACATCGAAAACGGATGCGCGGATGGTCTGAGTTTGGTCCATCGCAATCCGCAAGTTGATCGACGCAGGAATCGCGGCGTGAAGCTGGGGGATCACTTCGCGAATGCGATCCACGGTTTTGATGATGTTGGCGCCGGGCTGGCGGAAGATGATCACCAGCACGGAAGGCCTGCCGTTGGCGTATCCGGCATTGCGAATGTCTTCCACCGAATCGATGACGTCGCCCACATCGCCGACCCGTACAGAGGTGCCGTTGTGATAGGCGATCAGCAGCGGCTTGTAATCGACGGCATTGAACAACTGATCGTTGGCGCCCACCTCCCAGGTGCGATAGCCATCCGAGAAATGTCCTTTGGGTGTATTGGCGTTGGCGGCCGCCAACACGCCGCGCACCTGCTCCAGGCCGATCCCGTAACGGTTCAAAGCCGCGGGATTCAGCTCGACGCGCACCCCGGGAAGCGCGCTGCCGCCGACGGTTACCTGCCCCACGCCCTGAACCTGCGACAGCTTCTGGGCCATGATCGTGGACGCGGCATCGTACATGCGCCCCTTGCTCAACACGTCGGACGTGAGGGCGACCATGAAAATCGGTGAATCGGCGGGGTTCACTTTGCGGTAGGTGGGGCGGCTGGGCAAGTTGGTCGGCAGGTATCCGCGAGCGGCGGCAATAGCGGCCTGCACGTCGCGCGCGGCAGCGTCAATGTCACGGTTGAGATCGAATTGCAACGTGATGCTGGTTACGCCGAGCGAGCTCGAAGAGGTCATCTCCGTAACGGCAGCGATATGCCCGAATTGGCGTTCGAGCGGCGTGGCAACCGACGATGCCATCGTTTCCGGACTGGCACCCGGCAAAGCAGCACTTACAGAGATGGTTGGAAAGTCCACCTCCGGCAGAGGAGATACCGGAAGCATGCTGAAGGCAACCGCGCCCGCCAAGGCAATGGCTACGGTGAGCAGCGTGGTGGCCACCGGCTTGTGAACAAATGGGGCGGAAATATTCATGCCATCACTCCGCCGGGAGAGGCTCCATGCCGGGATTGCGTTCGCGGTGACGCGAGAAACGCCGCGCCAGCCGGTCGAAGAACAGATAGATCACGGGCGTGGTAAACAATGTCAGCATCTGGCTGATGAGCAGACCGCCGATCATGGTGATCCCGAGCGGCCGGCGGAGCTCCGATCCGGTGCCGGTACCGAGCGCCAAAGGCAAAGCGCCGAGCAGCGCCGCCATCGTGGTCATCATGATGGGACGGAAGCGCAACAGGCAGGCCTGGTAGATGGCTTCTTCGGGGGGCTTGCCCTCTTTGCGCTCCGCATCCAGAGCGAAGTCGATCATCATGATGCCGTTCTTCTTCACAATGCCGATCAGCAGGACAATGCCGATCAGTGAGACGATGCTGAAATCCGCTCCGGTGACATTGAGGGCCAATAGAGCCCCAACGCCCGCCGAGGGCAGCGTAGACAGAATCGTGATGGGATGGATGTAGCTCTCGTACAAGACACCGAGGACGATATAGACGGTGACTAGCGCAGCCAGAATCAACACCCATTCGTTGGCCAGCGAGTTCTCAAACGCCGCTGCCGTCCCTTGAAATGCGCCTTGGATGCTGATGGGCATCCCGAGCTCGTCCTTGACTCGATTCACCGCATTGACCGCATCGCCCAGCGAAGCGTTGGGAGAAAGATTAAAGGAAAGCGTGATCACGGGGAATTGACCCTGGTGGTTGACCGTGATGGGTACCGCAGACGGCACCACGCGAGTAAAGGCGCTCAGCGGAACCTGCCCGCCGGTGGGGAAGACTGTCGACGATTGAATCGCGGCGCCCCCCAGTTGGGTACTGGAGAGCGACACATTCGCGGCGGCGGCGCCCTGCGTGGCGACTGCGCTCGGCGAAGGTCCTAACGTGTTGCCCGTGGTTGTGGAACCTCCCGACACCAGGCCAGTGGGGGTGGCCGATGCTCCGGCGCCTGTGTGAATGAACAGATCGCGCAGATTGACCGGATTTTGCTGGAACGACGGCTTGACTTCGAGCACTACGTGGTACTGATTCAACTGCGTGAACATCGTCGAGACTTCCCGCTGCCCGTAGGCGTCGTATAACGTTTGATCAATGGTGCTGGGCGTAATCCCCAGCCGCGAAGCAGTGTCGCGATCGAACACGAGGGTGGCGCGCAGACCCTTTATTTGCTGGTCGGTAGCCACATCGCTCAGTTCCGGCAACTGCCGCAATCGCGCCAGCATTTTGGCCGCATAACTGTTCAACTCGTCGGCATTGGGGTCTTCCAGGGTGTATTGGAACTGAGTCCGGCTCACCCGGTCTTCCACGGTCAGATCCTGCACAGGCTGCATGTACAGGGTGATGCCAGGAACTTTCGCGAGCGATGGCTGCAGGCGGCGGATGACGTCGCTGGCGTTGATTTTGCGCTCATCGAGCGGCTTGAGATTGATCAGCACACGGCCGCTGTTCAGCGTGGTGTTGGTACCATCGATCCCGATGAAGGAAGAAAGACTATCCACCGCGGGATCCTTCAAAATCGTCTTGACGAGCTGCTGCTGGAGTGACTCCATCTGGGGAAACGAGACCGTCTGTGCTGCTTCCGAAACGCCCTGAATCACCCCGGTGTCCTGAATCGGGAAGAACCCTTTGGGGATCGTGTAGAACTGGAAAATCGTGAGGATGAGGGTGCCCAGCGCCACCAGCAGCGTCACGGTTTGATAGCGGAGCACCACCCGCAACAACTTGCCGTAGAATCCGATCACAGCGTCGAAAGCGTGTTCCGAGGCGCGATAAAAGCGCCCCTGTTCGGCTTCGGGCCGGTGCTTAAGCAGCTTCGCGCACATCATCGGCGTCAGCGTGAGGGACACGACCGCCGAAACCAGAATGGTGACCGCCAGGGTGATCGCGAATTCGCGGAACAGCCGGCCCACGATATCGGCCATGAATAGCAGCGGGATGAGCACGGCAATCAGCGAAATCGTGAGCGAGATGATGGTGAACCCAATCTGCTCAGCGCCGTGCAGCGCCGCCTCGAGCGGCCTCTGTCCTTCTTCGATGAAGCGCGAGATGTTCTCAATCATCACGATGGCGTCATCCACTACGAAGCCCGTCGAAATGGTGAGCGCCATCAACGTGAGATTGTTGAGACTGTACCCGAGAAGATACATCACCGCGAACGTGCCGATAAGCGAAAGCGGAACGGCCACGCTGGGGATGATGGTTGCCGAGAGATTGCGCAAGAACAGAAAAATCACCATCACCACCAGGCCCACCGTGAGCATCAACTCGAACTGCACATCGGCCACCGAGGCGCGGATGGTGTTGGTACGGTCGGTGAGAATGCTCACCTGAACCGATTTGGGCAGTGTGGAGGTGAGCTGCGGCAGCAGCTTCTTGATGCCATCGACTACCGCAATAATGTTGGCGCCGGGCTGCCGCTGAATGTTCACGATCACCGCCGGAACATCGTTCATCCAGGCAGCCTGGCGAACATTTTCCACGTCATCGATTACGTCGGCGACTTTCGAAAGTTTCACCGGAGCGCCATTGCGGTAAGCCACGATGAGCGGCCGGTAATCATCCGAGGAAAGCAACTGGTCGTTGGCGCCAATCTGGTACGCCTGATGCGGCCCGTCGAAATTCCCCTTAGCCTGGTTGACATTGGCCGCCACGATGACGTTGCGCACGTCTTCCAGGTTGAGACCGTAAGAAGCCAACACTGTGGGATTCGCTTGGATGCGTACCGCCGGCTTTTGTCCGCCCGTGATGCTGACCAGGCCGACGCCGGGCAGTTGCGAGATCTTCGGCGCCAACCGCGTGTCGGCCAGGTCTTCGACCTTCGATAGCTTTTCCGTTTGGGACGCGAGGGCCAGCGTCAGAATCGGGGTATCGGCCGGGTTGGTTTTGGCGTAGACCGGTGGAACCGGCAGGTCCGCGGGTAGAAACGTTCCCGATGCGTTGATCGATTCCTGCACTTCCTGCTCGGCCACGTCGATGCTGAGGCTGAGATTGAATTGTAAGGTGATGACCGAGCTGCCATCGGAGCTGGTGGAAGTCATCTGCTGCAGTCCGGGCACCTGGCCGAACTGCCGCTCCAGCGGCGCCGTAACCGAGGATGCCATCACATCCGGGCTGGCGCCCGGATAGAACGTGATCACTTGGATGGTCGGATAGTCCACCTCGGGCAGCGCCGAGACGGGCAACTGCTTGTAAGCCACCCCGCCCGCTAGCAGAATGGCGACCATCAGGAGGGATGTAGCAACCGGCCGGAGAATAAACGTCCGGGAGGGGCTCACTTCTTTTTCCCCTGCGCCTTTTTCCCGGCCGATGATTGATTTCCCTGCGGTTGGTTGCTTGCAGGCTGCGCCGCGTTCTGGCCATCGGCCATTTGAACCGTGACTTGGCTGCCTTCCTGCAGCTCATCCACGCCGGTCATGACCACCACGTCGCTGGGATTCAATCCGCTGGTGATCTCAGTTTTGTCGCCTTCGGTGACTCCCAGCGTTACCTGGCGCACCGTCACGGTCTGGTCACTCTGGACCAGATACACAAACGTTGAGTTGGTGGTTCGTTGGATCGCGGCATTCTCGAGCAACGAAACGCCGCGCTTTTCCTGCACCAGCAAGCGAACGTTTACGAACTGATTCGGGAATAACTGGTTGTTGCCGTTATCGAAATCGGCGCGCAGACGCAGAGATCCCGTAGTCGGATCGATCTGATTATCTACCGTAACCAGCATTCCGGTGCCAATCTTGGTGGTGTTCGCCCGGTCGTATGCATCGGCCTGCAGATGTTGGCCCGCAGCCAACTTGTGAAGCACGGTCTGCAGGTCATCTTCCGCCAGCGTGAAAATTACGCTGATGGGTTGGATTTGCGTGATCACCACCAGTCCGTTGGTGTCGGTGGCGTGTACGATATTTCCGGGATCCACCAGCCGCAGGCCGACCTTGCCCGTGATGGGCGCTCGGATATCGCAGTAAACCAAATTCAGCTTGGCGCTGTCGATGGCTCCCTGGTCGCTCTTTACGATTCCTTCGTCCTGCGCCACGGTCGCCTGCTGCGTGGCCAGCTGCTGTTCCGGGATCGCATTTTGCGCCAACAGTTTGGTGTAACGGTCGAGATCGACGCGCGCGTTCTGGAGCGTCGCCTCGTCGCGCGCCATCTGGCCTTCCGCCTGTTCCAATTGCACTTGATACGGCCGCTTGTCGATCTCGAGCAACAGGTCGTCTTTGTGAACCAGGTCACCTTCTTTATACAGGATCTTCATCAGTTCGCCATCTACGCGGCTCTTCACCGTCACTGTATAAATCGGGATTACCGATCCGAGGCCGGTGATGTAGACTCCGATATTGCCCTTAGTTACTGGAACCGCTACCACCGGGACTACGCTGGGAGCGCCCTTCTTGCCGCCTTTGGAAACTGCGCCGGCCGAGGCGGTTCCCGGTGTCGAGCCTTTCGGCCAGACGTACCAGGCGCCGGCAATGAGCACGGCGATCACCAGCAGCCAGAGCCAGCGCCTGCCCGAGGGTGGCTCCACGGGTTTCCTGGGGGACCGGCCGGGTGGCGTCTTTAGGGGCGGCGTAACCGGTGCAGGCTGCTCCGTCGGCGCAGAAGGTTGCTCTTCCATTTACTCACTCGCTGGAGTCCTGGCGTGTCACCTGCGATGTCTTCAACCGCACGAGACATAGGCGCGTGGCGACTGTTCCTATTATCAATGGGCGGGATCGGAAAAGCCTGTTGTTACAAGCTCATTTGGGCCATCTACGACAGAAGTCGAATGGAGGCAGTGTACCAAAAACTACAACGAAATGAAAGCTTGGTGGGGTTTACGCCAGGCAGTTTCGTTCTTTGGGGCTGGGCGCTGCGAAACTGATCCAGCTGGCGTTGCAACTGCCGGATGGGTTCGGGAATGGATGCGACTGAAGTGAACTTAACAGGATGGACTACAGCGCGTCACACATCCCTGCCGGAAACTCACAGCATGTGGGCGCGGCCCAACCGCGATAAGGCTGCGTCGACCTATTTTCGAACATGTGGCTGTTAGGGTAAATGTCGGAAGCTTGTTTCGCTTAGGCCGTCGATCATTTCTGGCCTTGTGCCTCTAACACGCGGCAGCAGTCCGGACAAATTCCATGTGTGAATTCCGCCCGAAAGTGATCTTGCGCGTAGGCCTCGAGGGCGATCCATCGGCCTCCCTGTTCAATCTTCTCACCACGCGCACATTGGTAAGAAGCTCCTCAGTATCATTACCTCTGCTTATGCACGGCGTTTGAGCTCATTAAGACTGTTAACCAAGATCGCGACAACGCCGAATACGGCAAGACTGATGGCATCCGCTACCGATTCAACCTTAAATGAGTACGCAGGAGGCAAGAGGAAATACGCGATTGACAGGACGCTCAGCGCGCCGCTCAACAAGCCAGGACCCAAGCCACAGTACAAGGGCGAACATAACTGAAAGCGCGAACGGCAAGCTCAGATTGGATTCAAGGTGCGTCTGCAAGGTCGAAGTGACCACAACTGCTAGGCCAACGCCCAAAGCGGCAAATAAGTACTGTTTAGCTCTAATCAATCCCCCGACAACCATGGTATTCACCGGACAGGCTAGCTCGCGGAGCGTTGCAGCGGGCAATGCAGGGCTCGATCTCGGACATGAAGGGAACCAAGCATAATTAAAAATTACACCACAGCTTTCCGTAGCACCCGCTTGGCTCTCGACCTGACAATCGAAAGATAGTGAAAGAGTCTCTCGGAAAAAAAGAGTCCAGCCAAGAACGAGTGCTATTGTGCGAGCAGGTTTGGTGGTTGAGTTGAGCATATGGAACCGAGCTTCGCGAATGAGGTGCTGCTACTCGTGCTGGTCGCAGCCGTAGTGGCTATGGTTTCGCGCCGCTTTTCGATGCCTTACAGCGTCGGCCTAGTCGTAACCGGAATGATTCTGGCGCTATTGCCGCTAACCCCAAAGATCAACCTCACTAGAGAGCTCATTTTTGACGCGCTTCTGCCTCCGCTAATCTTCGAAGCGGCATTCTACCTACGGTGGGATCAGCTAAGCCGCGAAATTCCGATAGTTCTCACGTTGGCAACTGCTGGAGTGGTCGTTTCCGGAGCCGTAATAGCGGTTGGAATGCATTACGTGGGCGGTTGGGCATGGCCGAGTGCGGTGGTCTTCGGCTCCTTGATTTCGGCTACGGATCCGGTCTCGGTGATCGCAACTCTTCGAGATGCTCAGGTTCACGGACGTCTTCGCCTACTGATTGAATCAGAGAGTCTTTTTAACGATGGCACCGCGGCGGTTGCCTTCGGTGTGGCCGTACTGTTTTCGAGCGGCCACGTCGTAACCGCACTTGAGGTGGGGGCGAACGTATTGCTGGTCATTGCGGGAGCGCTTCTGTGCGGAGCAGGGATTGCCGGTATCGCCTTATTTTTGATGGGGCGGACGGAAGATCATTTGATCGAGCTCACGTTTACTACCGTTGCTGCGTACGCCTCTTTTCTGCTCGCCGAGCAGCTCCATTTCTCAGGGGTGTTGGCTACGATCGTGGCCGGATTGATCATTGGCAACCGTGGGCCATTTGGGATTCTTTCCGATCACGGGCGCGAGGCAGTCCAGGCCTTCTGGGAGTATGCGGCTTTCGTGGCAAATTCGCTTGTGTTTCTACTTATCGGCATGCAGGAAGCTATGCAGAATTTTGAGGCCGTTTGGATGACCTGTGTTTTCGCTCTACTCTTCGTCACGTTGGGCCGCGCAGCTGCGGTCTATCCATTATCTGGCCTCTTCGCCCGCTCGGGTCTCCGCATAACGGCATATCAGCAACATGCTCTGTTTTGGGGAGGATTACGCGGAGCCCTAGCGCTAGCATTAGCGCTGGGACTGCCTGTGGAATTGCCCCAGCGATCAGAAATCATCACCGTTAGCTTTGCGGTCGTGGCCTTCTCAGTTTTTGCACAGGGGTTGACGATGCCACGGCTGTTGCGAGCGATCGGAGAAATACATCGACACGACCAGACTGCGAGTCGACGTGTTGCTGGTCAATAAAGTGGAGATACCCTTTGAAAACTGAGAAGCGAGTTGCCGGATGGATTATAGGTAGCTGGTCCGGATAAACTCGCAACCTCTTTTTTGCTTGTCCGCGAGATGCTTGCGGAAGACCCCGCTGTGCGACTTGGCGAGCTTGCAGCGGGTTACGCCGTCGCGAAGGGTCAGGGTGTGGGGGTGGCGAGCTCGGCCACTGCCCAGTCCTTTCGGGCGACGGCATTTTCGATCTTCAGCCAATCCGGGTCGGCAGGAAGATCCGCCGTTCGTCCGATCCATCGTTTGCCGTCCCACTTCATTCCGCTGGCTGGATACAGTTGCCGGCACGGCTGGTTGTATTGCGTTTCCTTGTACAGGCCGGCAATCGGATGATCGCCCTCCACCAGTGTCTTGAGGGAATTCAGAAGAGCGTACTCGATTCCGAATCCAAAGGCCCGGCAGCTCAATACGAAAACCGGGATTTCGAGACCCTCCGGTTTCCAGTCAACGCGCATTACACCCACCACACCCATGCTGCCGAATTTGTCGGCCGCCTCCACGGTTATCACCGAGTGGGTCAGGCCCATTCCGTCCTCGAGCTCGCGTGCGGTGGTCCGGCTGCCGCATAGGTTGAACTGGTTGGTGCGATTGATGAGCTCGGCCGCCCGCTTCAACCCGGAACGGCTGGATTCGACGATCTTCACCGAAATCTGCAACGCCTTCAAAGCGGCCGTTTCGTCTTCGAGGGTTACCGGATCCCGGGATAACTCGCTCACGAAGCGGTCCCGTTCTACGCGTTCATGATACTGACGGGTGCGATCCTCATCTGGTTGGGATGGCAGGCACCCCTGCCAATGCGCGAGCAGCTTCCAGGTCGCTGCTTCCGCGGCATTCAGGGTCAGAACATCCGGAAAAGCGTTCTTGATTCGCTCCAACTCATCCGGCCGATCGTCGATGAAGACGAAATCCTTCAACTTCAGATTCAACTCGTCGCGAATCGCCGCCATGTTAGCGGCCTTGGGGTTCCAGTTGATTTGCGGCGCGACAAAGTCAGCTGCCTCCAGCGCTGCGCCGGCCCACTGAACGTTCGTGGGATCGTTCTTGGAATTAATCGAAAGCAGCACGCCGCGCCGCCTCAATTCCTTGAGCGTGGCCTGCCGGTCGAGATAGTGCTTCACTGCTCCTTCGCCGATCACTCCGTCCCACAGCGTGTTATCCAGATCGCAGACTACGACCTTCTTGCTGGTTAGGAACGTTGAGGCAAAGACTGCCTCGAAATACAGGGCGCGGCCCAATTCGCAGCCCAGCCGCGTCGGGTGGAACGCGTGGCTGTTCAGATAGGTCTGGCCCAGTTGCAATTCGCTGGCCCCGGCGCGCAACGAATCCTCGTTAAGCAGGCGCACGTTCGATTCGAGGGAAGGGCCGTTCAAATAATTTGCGATGCCGCGATTAATGATCTCTCGCGCCTGCGCCCGGTTGCGCCGTGACATCAGGTTCTTGGCGAGGCCCGAAACGTTGTCGAACGACTGGATCGCGCCGGCCGTGTTGTGGACGTAGATCGGACACTGTAATTGACTCGCCAGGGTGTCCACAGTCAACAGCACTTCTTTCAAGAATGTGTCCACATGCGCCGACGTCTTCGCACCGCTCCACAGGAGGCTCGCCGGGTTGAGCAACACATCGTACTCGGGAAGATAACGATGACTGAAGGGGCTGAAGAAGACCAAGTCGAACTCCGCACCAAGAGTCCGGATCCGGTTTCGCAGAATGGGCTGCACCCGCTCGTTGATGATCGTCGGCTCGAAGCTGATTTGAGCGGCGGCACACGGGCCTGAGAGCGCCGCGATGATTTCAAACTGAATGCAATCTCCGATGAACAGAATCCGCTGTTTCTTGAGTGCCGGCTTCGACAGCAGACTCGCGGCTTGATCCAGCTCCGACTCCAGAAGACGCATGGCTTCAGCGGAGCATCGCGACTCCAGGATCGCGGTCCAGGCCGTCTTCGTGAACTCGATCGCTCTGTCCGGTTTGTAATCGCTGGGTGCGCCCTCCTCGGACAGCTCGCGGATCATACGCGAGTGAACCCAGCCGGCGAACAGCTCCCGGTATAGCGGGTTGCCGGTTTCGAACCATGCCACCAGAAGATCGATCGACGTCAGGAGCTGGGAACGGCCCCACTCCTCCACTTCCTCGAACTTCTGCGGGATTTTCCAGCTTGCGCACGCTTCCTCGCGCACCGAACGATACAAGGCTTGGCTGAGCGCGGCTGCGTTTTGCCGCAACACCTTCGCCAATTGTTTGCCAGTGCGACGGCCATCGCGAACGGCTGCGCGTCGCTTGAGCCGAATGAGCCCAAAACCTTCCAGAGAATCATAGTGCGCTGTTCAGGTTATCTTTCTTCCCTAAACTTGCGTACCATTCCCGGCTATTTTTAGACTCAAGGGGAGTTGCTACCGGCCGGCCGCCGTCTTAACGGTGACTTTCACCTGCGCGTTGGTCCAGCAGCACTGAAATCCACGCCCGCCGGGGCCCGACCAGTCGTTGGCTACCACGGAGAGCACATATTCCCCGGGTTGGCTGAAGGTCGCCGTGGTGGTTGCTTTGCCGTTGAATGCCGCTTGCGAGTTCGGATCATCCGCTTTCTCAACCGTCGGCCGCGCACTGGCAAAGGTAACATCGCCCGGGCCGCGGAACTTGTTCCATGTGATCGACACGGGCGTGGTTTTGGGATCGCGCATCCCCGGCACCAATTTGGCATCGTCGCTCAACAAAACTGTCAGAGTCAGCGGTTCGGACACCTGAGTGGAGAGCGTCGCCGCAATCGGCCGCGGGCCCTGCACGGAACCGTCGCCTTCGAATCGGATCACGGGCGGGGTGTTGCCGGTGGCGTCCCGGAAGGGCGAGAGCTCCCATAGTGCATTCAAGCTACCGGGAACCGTGGTGGTCTTGCCGTTGGCGGTGATCGTCCAATTCAGCTTCTGCGTGCCGAAATCCTTCGGCACCGTGACGGTGAAGAGCCCCCATTGCCGCCCGAGCAGAAAGTGTGTCGGCTGGCCCTGGTCCGGTCCGCCCGGTTCAATCTTGTTGTCCGGCCCGACGGGGATATCCAGTTCCTGTTTCTGGTTCCGATTGTAGTAACCGAACAAAATGCTGAACGTGCCGTCCTTATTGGCAAACCATCCTTCAAATGCGGCGGTCACGCTTTGCCCGGTATTGTGAAAGGGCTCAAGCGGTAGATTCTGTGCCCGCAAGCCGAGGGGCGCAGTCAACCAAAGGGCCATCCAACAAGTGGCGGCCCTGGCGAATTGTGCCGGCATGGCGGCTATCGGGACGCTCTCTCGGCAGGGGCTGGCTGCTTGGTTTTCTGCTGTTCGAGCCACTGCTGATAATCCTCATCACTGATGTACGTGACGTTCACCCACGCGTGGGCCATCTCATCAACGGTTCGGTCGCCCCAGCCAACCCACTGGTTCGGATCGGGGTTGTTGGGGTTCGCCGCCGTGTTGTCGTGCCAGGCGGTGAAGTGCAACAACGTGCCCTTGGGAAGCACCGGAGCCGCGTCGTCGGCGTAGATGTAGTTGATCATCCAGTTGAAATTGAAATGATCGACGTAGCTGAGTATCTGCCGCCGGCCATCCGGATAAATGGCTTCCATCGACATCGCCTTGCCGCGCAGATGCATGTGCGGCTGGAAATTCTCCAGGCGCGCCGGTTGCTGCAACCGGAAGTAGCCTTCCGTCTCGGACATCGAGTTGGGCGGGATGTCGAGCGAAAGCCAGCCATTATTGAATGGGACGACTTGCAACGCCATCAAACGTGTCCGGTACTTAGGCTCCTGGCCCTTCGGATAGAGATACACCGCCAGTTCGGCGTGATCGCGAATCTCTTCGCCGACCGCATGCATATGCATCTCCCACCAGATGTGTGCTCCCGGCAGCAGCAGCTTGCCGGTATTGGGCCGGTAGATGTCGTAATTTTTGCCGATGGCCCACTCCATCAGAAGGCCGGGACCGGCATTGAGTTCCAACCCGCGATTCGCTCCCGGTTCGTCCTGCTGGAGTTCCGCTAGAACATGGTGCATGATCTTGCGGCCCGCCGGTGTGCCCGGACGGATCTCCACCGCACGAACCCAGCGCGGCTCGGTGAGCGGGACCTCCGTGTAGGGTTTGAACCACACATCCTGCCCCTTCGCCGGCATCGTGTACGCGTCGGACTTTATTACGAGGTCAGGCTGTCCGAATTGCTTGGCGAGTTGCCAACCGTTCAGGTCCGGCCACTCTTTCGCGGGAGGCATGTCTTTCGGATCGCCCATTGGCGAGCCTGCGTCGACCCACCGCACGATGGTCGAAATCTGCTCGTCCGAAAGCGAGATGTCATTCTGGAAATGCTGGATGCCGACCGTCTTATCGATGTGCCAGGGCGGCATCTGGCGCGTAATCACGCGCTCGCGAATGGCCTTGGCCCATGGACGCGTCTCTTGATAGGTCACCAGCGACATCGGCGCCATGGAGCCTTTGCGGTGGCAATCCTGGCACTTCGCTTGAAGGATGGGTGCTACATCCTTGGTGAACGTTACCGGCGTTGCCGGCAAGCCCGCTGCCAACAGGGAACCGGTAAATACCGCCAGGCTCCCAACGATCAGGCCACAAACGCTTTTTGTTCGCCTCATCACTACTCCTTTTTGCTCCGCCCTTGCCACCTATCGCTCGGTAGGTATTCTAGCGGGGAGGCGTTGCCGGTGTCAAGGTTAGCGGTTGCGCCATCCCGGGGCCGCCTCCTGAGGCGCGGGCCTGCATCGCGGGATGTTTGCTTATATTCTTAAAATCGAATATTCTTAAATATCGATGCAAAACCTGCTCCGGTCGTACAAGGCCAGTATTTTTCAGGCGCTTGGCCACACGACGCGGATTGCCATCGTAGAAATGTTGCGAAACGGCGAGCTCTCCGCCGGTGAGATCCAGGAGCGCCTTGGCATTGAGCAGGCCAATGTTTCCCAACATCTGGCGATCCTCAGAAATCGCCAGATTCTGGTCAATCGCAAGGAGGGCAACCAGGTCTTCTACTCGCTCAGCAATCCCGTCCTGGTGGAAGTGCTGGATCTCATGCGGCGTTATCTACAGAACAACCTCAAGGACGCCGTGCAAATGCTTGGCGAAATTAAAGCCGAGCGAAGAGCGCGATGAACCGAGACCCACAGCACACGCCCGTTGGCGGTACCGGCTTGCTCCAGCGCGATCACCTGCCGCCATCGCGACACGACCGGCTACGCTCGGCGGTGGACCACGCGGCGCACCTGCTTCCCATGCAGGGTCCGATCGGCGTCTTCATCCACCACAACACACTGCACGCCTTTCAGCATTTGCCCTTTGAGCAGGCTGTGATCGATGCATGGCACTTGTTTGGCGCCGAACCGTATATGAGCGAAGCGGCCTACCGGGCGGAATTGGCGAAGGGACGCATCCGGCTCGAGGACATCGACGCCGTTCTCGAACACGAGCCGGATGCCCTGGTTTTCCCGCGGCTCAGCCGGCACTCGCTGCGGCGCGCCATGATGACTCCGGGGGTGCGCGAATTTGACGCCGCCACCATCCTGTGGCGGGCCGAGCAGGGCGACCTGGCCCGAGACTTCCGCCAACGGGCCCTGCGGGCTCTGTTCGATGCTTGTCTGGCGCGCACTGTAATTCCCGAGGAAGACGACACCGCGCCCAATCCCGTGGACGAGATCATTCACCCGTGGTTGATCCGTTTGGCCTCGGTGTTTCTCGATCAAGGCATGGCCTACTGGCCCATGCCGCGCCGCGAGCAAGGCTTCTATGCCAGCGTCCGCGCGTTGCTTGCGCCGCGAGGCGGAGTCTTCCCCAGATACCTGACCGGCCTGGACGAAGAGTTTTGCCGGCACCAACGGCTTGGTTTTTCGGCAACGGACGCGGTACTGGACTATCTCGATTCCAGCCAGATCCCCGAAGTGGACTGGCAAAGAGTAATTCGGGATGAATTGCTGGCGTTGCCCGGTTGGGCGGGGCTGATGCGCCGGCTCGAAGAAGATCCCGCTCTGGCGCATCATGAGCCGGTGCCATCCTCGTTGATGGATTTCCTGTCCGTGCGGTTGACGATGACCCGCGTGGCTTCGCGCATGACCGCCGGCGAGGCTCCGCCGCAAGAGAGCCCGCTCAAAACTCAGGAGAAACGGCGGCTGAGCCGCGCGGCCCGCATCTATGACGCCGCGCGTGTCGTGTCGCTTTCGGCTGACGAAATCACCAGGCTTTCAGAGGCCGAATGGGCGGCATTCGTGAGTGAAGTAAAAGCATGCAATGGACTGGAGCGCCGCCGCATCCTCCACCTGGCCTACGAGCGCTGGCATGAACGCGAGATTCTGCTTGGCCTGGCAAGCCATCGCGCCTACCGCGGCGAATCCGAGGCTCGAACGAGGCCTGCCGCGCAGGTATTCTTCTGCATCGACGAGCGCGAGGAATCCATGCGGCGCGCGCTCGAGGAAGTGGACCCGGAGGTGGAGACGTTCAGCTCGGCCGGGTACTTCGGCGTTGCCGTGGACTACAAGGGGATCGACGACGCGCAAGCGGCCGCGTTTTGTCCGGTAGTAGTGAAGCCCCAGCACGCTGTGCTCGAACGGCCGAGAGCCGAAGACCGCGGTTTACTCGAGCGGCGCCGTCTGCGGAGGCGGTTTCTCGGCCAGGTGATGCGCCATTCGTTCCTGTCCTCGAAGACGCTGGTGCGCGGTTGGCTCTCGACCACCGCGCTTGGCTTGCTTTCGTCGGTTCCTCTCATTGGTCACCTGCTGGCGCCCCGGCGTTACGCGCAATTGCGTGACTGGATGAACAAGGCGTTTCTCCCCGAGCCGCGCACGGAACTGACCTTGATGCGGAATACCGCGCAATCGCAAGGCGCCGTGACCGGTTTGTTGACGGGATTCGCACCCAAGGAAAAAACAGAAAGGGTGGCGAGCGTCTTGGGGCCCGCGGGTTTGACGCGCGATTTTGCCCGCCTGGTAGTGGTCCTGGGCCATGGATCCACCAGTTTGAACAATCCGCACGAATCGGCCCACGATTGCGGCGCGTGCGGAGGACGCCGCGGCGGACCCAACGCCCGGCTCTTCGCGGCTATGGCCAATCGAGCCGAAGTGCGCGATCGCCTGCGCGAGCGAGGCATCGCGATACCCGCCGACACTTGGTTCATCGGCGGTTATCACGATACCTGTAGCGACGAAGTGGAACTCTACGATCTCGAATCGCTTCCCACCAGCCATCAGCGCGACCTGGATCGTATCCGCGAGTCTCTCGATCGGGCCAAGACTCGGGATGCGCACGAGCGTGCGCGGCGATTCGAATCGTTCCCGGCCGGCGCATCGCCCGACGCTGCCTTACGGCACGTGGAAGAACGCAGCGAACATCTGGCGCAACCACGGCCGGAATATGGCCACTGCACGAATGCCGTCTGCATCGTAGGGCGCCGCAGCCTCACCCGCGGATTGTTCCTCGATCGGCGGGCCTTCCTGGCTTCGTACGATGCTGCGCAGGATCCCGACGATCAAAGTCTCACAGCTCTGCTGGCCGCTGTGGTGCCCGTCTGCGCGGGCATCAGTCTCGAATACTACTTCTCTTTCGTCGATAACGATCGCTACGGGTGCGGCACCAAACTCCCTCACAATGTGACGGGCCTGGTGGGCGTGATGGATGGTCACGCCAGCGACCTGCGAACCGGATTGCCTTGGCAAATGGTCGAGATCCATGAGCCGGTACGGATTCTCTTCGTGGTCGAGACGACGCCCGAACGCCTGGCGAACGTGGTGAACGCGAGCGCTCCACTCCGGCAGTTGGTCGAGAACCGTTGGATTCGTCTTGCCACCATTGACCCCGCGTCCGGCCGCCTCCATGTTTACCGCGACAGCGGCTTTGAAGAATTCGACGGCCCCGTGGAACGCTTGCCGGTAGCCTTTTCTTCCGCCGAATGGTATGGCGGCAAGCTCCACCATCTCCCCATGGCCTGGATTCAGGCCCAGGCGGGGAGGCAATAAGCGTGGACTTTTCGCAAGCCACGCTTTCGTTCGCGGTCTTAGCCCCCGGCGTAGCCTTCGGTGTATTGGCCTTTCTGTGGTTGCTCGGCTGGGTGCCCACCGAACGGGTGATCTCCAGAATCACCGGCCTGACGTTTTCCGCCGCCATTTTTGCCCTCGCAATGATTGTCTGGAGGCTCGGTGCGACTGGGGATCCTTCCGTCGTGGTGACATTCGGCAACTGGTTTGCCGTGCATGATTACCACTTCCCGCTGGTCCTCATGGCCGACCGCCTCTCCCTGCCATTCCTCGGCTTGACGGCCGTGCTCTCAGGGCTGATCGGGCAATTCTCGGCGACCTACCTGCACCGCGAGCGCGGCTTTCTGCGGTTCTTTCTGCTACTGCATCTGTTCGCGTTTGGATCGTTACTGGCATTTGCCGCCGGTTCGTTCGACCTGCTCGTGGGCGGATGGGAGATGGTGGGCATCACTTCGGTTTTGTTGATCGCTTTCTTTCAGCAGCGAACCGCCCCGGTGGAAAATGGTCTTCGCGTTTTCGCGGTGTACCGCGCCTGCGACATTGGGTTGCTGCTGGGTGTGTTCGCCATGCATCGTTGGGCCGGGACCGCGTCTTTCGCCGGCGGCCTGCCCGATTTAACCGGCACGCAGGCCGCCATCGTTAGCCTGCTGTTGCTGCTTGCGGCCGCCGGAAAAGCGGCGCAGGTGCCTTTTTCCGGATGGCTCCCACGCGCCATGGAAGGCCCCACCCCTTCGAGCGCGATCTTCTACGGCGCCATCTCGATTCACGCCGGCGCCTATCTCCTGCTGCGTGTACAACCGATGATCGTCCAGTCCCCGCTGGCCTCGGCCTTCGTGATCGCGATCGGCGTCCTTACAGCCATACACGGCACCATCGTCGGCCGCGCAAGCGCCGACGCTAAGACCTCGCTGGCGTACGCATCGCTAACGCAGGTCGGCGTGGTGTTTGTGGAAATCGGCTTCGGCTGGAAATGGATCGCCATCACCCACATCCTGGGGCACGCCACGGTCCGGACGCTGCAGTTCCTGCGTGCGCCGTCCATGCTGCACGACTATCACGCCATGCACTCCGCGATTGGGGGAGAGTTATCGCCGGCCGGTCAGCATCTCGAAGAGCTGTTTCCTGAGCCGGTTCAATTGTGGCTCTACCGGTGGGCGCTCGACCGCGGCCATCTCGACACGATCCTCGATCGTTTCGTGATTCATCCCTTGTTCCGCCTGTCCCAGATCTTCGCCCGGCTGGATGGCTTGGGATTGGACCAGCCTGTGGGCCAACAGGAACCGGTAGCCCTTTCGCTGCAGAGTTCCGCGGGCCGGGGGGCCGACTGATGCCGGAATCGGCATTGATTCTCAGCGCCGTCGCGATCGGCATTCCTTGGCTCGCCGCAATCCTGGCGGTGGTGACCGGGCGGCAGTCACGCGTCATTGGCATCGCTGCGGCGTCCGCGTGCGTGTTAGCCAGCGGCATCCTCCTGCATGCCGCACCGCCAGGGGTTTCCCTAAAGGAAGCATTGATGGTGCTGTACTCCTGCCTCGCCATGTTGGCGATGCTGGTGCTCCCGCGGCGCGACTCCAACCCGGGCACGATTGCAGGAATGCTCTTCGTTCTCGGATCCACGCTGCTGGCCTATTCCACCGAGAACCTCCTGATTCTCGTCGCCGCTTGGATTCTGACCACGGTGCCGTTCTTTCGTACGCAGTGGTTCGGCGCCCGCACTTGGCGCCCTCGTGTGGGCCTCCTGCTTTCCAGCATCGCGCTCGCCCTGGCCATCGGCCTCATTGCGGCCGATGGCGGGGCCATGTCGATCGATCGGCTGAGGGACCAGAGCCCCGGAGGGATGGCTGTTTTTTGGCTTCTCGTCGTAGCCGTAATTTTCCGGAAGGGTATCTGCCCCGCTCATGCTTGGGTGGCGGATGCCGCCGAGGGCGGTCCCGCAATCCCTACCGCTCTTCTACTGAATGGCCACTTCGGAGCGCTGCTGGTGGCGAAGTTGATTGTGCCGCTGTTTCCGCATGCGGCCCAAAACCTGTTTCCGGTGCTCTCCTATCTCGCTCTGGCCACCGCGCTCTACGTCGCCATTCGCGCGCTTACCGAGAATTCCCCGCGCCGTCTGCTGGCCTATCTCGCCCTCAGCCAGTCGGCATGCATCCTGGCGGGGCTGGAGAGCGGGACTCCGGAAGGAATGACCGGCGCGTTGGTGCACTGGTTTGTCGTAACCATATCCACCATGGGCCTTTTCGGGATCTTGCGCCTGCTGGAGGTCCGCTTCGGCGAGAACCTGACTGCCAGCCGGCACCTGGGTCTGGCCGAGCATGCGCCGCGCCTGGCGGTATTCTTCGCCATCTTTGGGCTTGCCCTGGTCGGCCTGCCGGGCACCTTGAGTTTCTGTTCGCAGGACCTGTTGATCCACGGAACGTTGATGTCGCATCCGCTAACGGGCCTGCTGCTGCCCCCGGCCATTGCGATGAATGCCGTCAGCGTCTTCCGCCTGTTCGCGCGGCTGTTCCTGGGGAAGCGTCGAACCGGTTTCACGGTGATGGCCGATGCCCTGCCGCGCGAGCGGTGGATTTTGGCGGCGGGCGTTCTATTTGTCGTTTTGGGAGGATTGTTCCCGAACGCGATCGTTTCGCTGGGAGCCAGTGTCCGGGGTGTCGCGGGACCGGTTGCGAGCGCCTCCGTCAGTTCTCGCCGAGCGCCGTGAACATCCTACCGCTTGTGAACCTGATCCTTTTCGTTTTCGCAGACGGTCTCGATCAAATCCGTATCGGCCAATAACTTCACCGGCACTTTAGCGCTCCACGGCTTCACATACGCCTTCGGATCGTCGATCGTGATTTCGATTTCCAGGTGTCCGAAGTTGCGCCGGGTGAAACGCTCGGTGACGTGCGCAGCTTCGGTTTGCGGGTGGCCCTTGGCCGTATCGGTCCAGGAGAGGCCGTTGAAGCCGATGGTGTCCACCACCAGCGTGGCCCCTTCCCAGTGGCCGGTGGAATACCCCAGCCACGTCGGCTGCGGGTCGGTGGGTAGCGGCCGGCCATCCAGAAACACCTGGCGGAACGTGGAGTTCGTGGAGGTCTCGTACAGCAGGACAACCAGCGTCGGCGTCTGCACGATCTTGAA
>DATJAK010000315.1:0-27183 GCA_035516375.1 Bryobacteraceae bacterium | reverse complement strand
GGTCCCTCATATTTGAAGTGTACACCCATGTGTACAGTCCGGCGGCGGGAGTTGGAGGGTCAAGCAGCGGCTTGTCTTAATACGGCATTTTGCCGTAAACTGGAGGTGCAATGAAACGGGGAACCCTGCCTGTCGCCCGCTTGGAGGCACGCTTACCGCACGACGTAATGGCCCGGCTGAAGCGCGCCGCCGAAATCCGGGGGCGTACGCTCACGGATTTCGTCGTGGCGGCGGCAGATGAAGCGGCATGCCGGGCGATCCGAGAAACGGACATTATCCGTCTTTCGATCGAGGGTCAACGCCAGATTGCCGCCGCGATCCTCCAGCCCCCGGCGCCCACGCCCGCTCTGAAGAGAGCCGTCAAGCGCTACCGCGATATGTTCGGGCTGGAATGACGACCGCCCCTTTCCGCTTCGAGGTGCTCGGCGCGGGGCATGACCGTGCCGGGTTCGGTTGTGGCGATGAGGCGCTCGACAAGTATTTCAAGACGCAGGTAACTCAAGACATCCGCCGCCGGATCACCAACTGTTTTGTCGTTGTGGAAGGCGCTACCGGGCAGGTTGCGGCCTACTATACCTTATCGGCAGCGAGCATTCCGTTAATCGACCTCCCACCGGAAGTAGGCAAACGCCTGCCGCGATATCCTACGTTGCCGGCGGTACGCATTGGACGGCGGGCGGTGGATCAACGCTTCCAGCGCCGTGGGCTGGGGGAATTGATGCTCGTAAATGCCGTACATCGAATTTTACAGGACGCGGCGGTTGCGTTTGCCCTGCTGGTTGACACCAAAAGCGATGAGGCGGCAGCTTTCTACCAGCCATACGGATTCCGGTCAATTATGGGCAGCCCCAGGACTTTGTTCCTGCCGCTCGCGACGGCGCAGAAGACGCTGCTGCCGAAGGAGGAGCGATAGAGTGGGCCTCGTGACTGATAATCTGATGTTACGTCCACTGGAGCGGCACGCAGCGAACGGGTGTGGGGCTCTCTACGGCTTCCCCAACGAGCACAGCGGGTCGCCGAAGATGACGCTTTGCCAGCTTAGGAAGGGGAGGGCGAGGTAGTAGCTTTCGGCCAGCGTGCGGCCTTGGGCGTAGGCGGGGAGGAGGTATTCGGGGCGGACACAGCCGGCCAGGAAGGGCTCGAACACGTTGCCGGAGACGCCGGTGGCGCCTTCGTGGAGGTAGTCGGCGCTGAGGCTTTGCGGGGACTCGGCAAACCAGTGCTCGCGGTCTTCGTAAGTGGTGATGTTCCAGGTGTCGGGCGGGCGCTTGACGGTGCGGCCATTGGAGGAAACAAACTCCGTGGCGATGGCGCCGGGGAGCCAGTGGAAACCGGTCCAGCGGCGCTTGCGGGCGCCATCGTTCGAACCCCAGGAGGCGTAACCGATGACATCGGCTTGATCGTAAATTATTGCGGGCGAGTCATCGAGGAGGACACGGGAGGGGGGCAGGAGCATGGCGGCGCTGCGCAGCCAGTTGTCCCCTTCGCTCTTGCCGCCGCCGGTGTCGATGATGAACTTGCCGCGATTATGCGCCGCCAGCGAGCGGTCGATCATTCCCTTGACTTCGGCGAGGTCGTAGGCCGCGAGCCGGGTTACCAGATAAATGGGGATGAGAGGGTGGCGGAAAGGCACATCGCGCTTGGCGAAGTAGGGATTGGGGACGGTGCCGGCGCGGGGAAACCGCGCGCCCTTCAGCTTGGCGTAGAGCAAAGCCAGGTCGGAATCGACCGAAGAATGCTCGGATACCCCCAGCGAACCCCCTTTGCCATCAATGCGCAGGGGCACGCCCATGGTGGTCACGATATAGAGGACCTTGTCGACCAGGCCGGCCTTCTTCAGGCACTGGGCGACGGGGGTTTCGATGCGATCGATATAGACCGGCCAGTAGATGGTTTCGTCGGAAGGGGTATCGAGATAACAGACATTGGACAGGGGAATGGCGCGGCGGGGGCGGTAATAGTCCGCCACCTGGCGGGATACCGGGTCGGTGCGGTTCACGACCAACAGGATATTGGCGCCCGAGGGGGTTTGGCCGGCCGCCGCCAGGACGCCGGCAAATAGCAGGAACAGAAAAGGGACTAACCGCACAGGATCGATGGTAGCAGGCGGGCTCCGCGGGAGAGTTGACCATCGCTAGGTGGTGGATGTCACTGATGTTAGCTTGACAGGCATCGGAAACACGCGTCAGACTTTGAAGTTGGCCGACCTCGCAGAGGCGGCGCGCGCCCGCACGGAGGAAGCGTAGATTTGAGACTGGCAAAAGGGCTTACGTTGATCGCACTGGTGGCGCCGGCATTCGGCCAGTATGCCGGTCCGGCCATTCTTTCGCGCGGGGAATCACCAGCCGGCCTAACGGAACCGCAACTCAGCTTTCGCCCGTACCTGGAGCTGATGGGGGTCTACGACACCGGATTGAGCGGAGTGGCGGTGGTAAATGCCCAAGGCGATCTAGCGAACACTGCGGCTTACGGAATTGAATTCACGGGAGGAATCAGCGGTACCCATAGTTGGAAGCATACGAGAATCGGGCTGGATTACCGCGGTTCGGTGCGGCACTACACGCAAGCGACGTTTTACGACGGCACCGAACAGTCGCTGATGCTGGACGTGGCTCACCAGTTTACGCGCCACGTGGCGATTGACCTTCGGGAAACAGCGGGCATATTGTCATGGGGCGCCGGCTTGCTTGGGCTTCCGCAAACGATCGGGTACGATCCAAATTCGGCCATGATCCCGACCGCTGATTTTTACGACAATGAAACAATTTATCTGACCACAGAGGCCAATCTGACTTATCAGAGGACCGCGCGGCTCTCTTTCGACTTCGGGGGCGATGGATACGTGGTGCGGCGGCGCTCGTCCGCCCTATATGGGATGACGGGCGCGGCGGCCCATGGCGATTTGCAGTACCGCTGGACGCGCCGCACGACGGTCGGGGCCATGTACACGTTTACGCATTTCGACTTTATCGGCATTCTGGGTGGAACGGATATGCACTCGGCAGTGCTCACCTATTCCACGGCGCTCAGCAAGAATTGGGAATTCAGCGGGTATGGAGGTTTTGCACGGGTGGAAAGCCGGTTCGAACAACTGGTACCGCTGGCACTCCCGGTTCAGGCATTGCTGGGAGTTAGCGCCGTACCGGCGGTGACTTATAGCGTGACCTATATTCCCAATGTGCAAGTCCGGCTTTCCCGCACCTTCCCCAAAGGAGTGGCCTACGTATCGGGGGAGCGTTCTGTAATACCCGGCAACGGCCTATTTCTGACCTCAAGCCAGACTTCCGTCTTAGCCGGGTACAATTTCACGGGGTTGCGGCGATGGAGTTTTGGGGCAAGCGGCGGCTATATGGCGATGCAGTCCCTGGGAAACCTGGTGGGCCGATACAACACAGCCATGGGGGGATTCACAGCCTCGCGACAGATCACCAGGGCAGTGCATGCGCTGGCGGGTGTCCGTTACATGAAGTACACCAGCCCCGATTTTTCAAACTACAACCGGCCCGTTTACGACGTGCGCATCGGGCTCGGGTTCACGCCCGGCGACGTTCCGCTGCGAGTGTGGTAGACAGCCCCCGCGGGTTCCCCTTGTCTTATTGCAGGCGTTCGATGGCTTCGGTCAATTGGCGGCGATAGGCCGGCCAGTCATCCGCGCCGAAGAGTTGGTCGTGGTCCAGTTGGCCCAGGTGGAACGCGGCCATGCGGTCACGGATGAACGCTTCCGCCTGCCGGGCAGCGGGCACTGCGGGTTTTGCCTTGACCAGACGGGCGAGCGTGAGCAGGTAGCGGTAATCGTCGAGGCCGGCGGCGATGCGCAGGAATTCCACTGACGGAACCAGTTGACCCGCGGCGTTGGTGTTTGCCCAGGCATAGTCGTCTTCGCGGCAATCGAGTGCGTAATAGGGGTCGCCGGCAACGATATTCCAGTGCCAGGTAAGGCGGAAACGGGCTCCGAACTCTTTGACCGCCTTGTACAAATAGATGCCGTAGGTCCAACGGCTGCCGTTGTTGTAATAGGCCCAGGCGCCACCCGCCGCCGCCAGCGCGCGCACACTCGCCTCGTTGTGAAGGTTGAGAGTGGCCAGGTGAAGAGCTTTGGTCAATTCGAAATGCGGATCGGCCGCGGATTTTTCCAGACTCGTGGCGGCAGTGAAAAACGGAGGACCCTGGGGAAACGCCGCCCGGTATGCTTGCGCGTTTTCGGTGGAAGCCACAAGCCTATCGCCTATCGGTTCGTCGCCTATGTTCCAATACACGGGCAGCCATTCTTTTTGCCGCGCATGATCGTCAATGGCCGAGTAGATGGCTCTGATAAATGCGCTGTAGTCGGAAAAGCCGGCCTGCTTCATTTTGTCGAGGTCGCGCTGGTAGGCATTGATCCCGATCACGCCAGCGCCATAGGAATCGACCGCACGGAATCCGTACTTGCGGGCATCGTCCATCTGGCGGTCGGCAGAGCCGAAGCCGAGCACCGGTTTGCCGGCGCTGAATCCCTTGTAGACCACATACGGAACTCCGCTGAACATGGTGAATCCGTGCGCGCGTAGAGCAAGGAGACTCTTTTCCGTCATCTCGGCGCCGAAAGCGGTGGTGCGCGGGTCATCGGCGAACCAGGGTGTGCCGATTCGGCCCCCCCACGGTCCAATGGGGATGTCGGCCGCGTCCAGCGTGCCTTTGTGCACGGTAAATTGCAAGGGCAGGCTCATGGGCGGGCCGTGCTGCGGCGTGAAGTCGATGCGGCCCGTGTAAACGCCGGCGGCAGCCCCCGGCGGCACGCTCACCGTCAGCCAGAAGCGGCGGGCCACGCCTTTGGGCAGCGCCACGCTGTTGTTGGGAAAGATCCACCGTGGAGCGATGGTGTAGACGGCGCCATCCGAGGTCACGCGCGTAAGCCGATAGGATACGTAGCCGAGATCGATGGCGCCAGCCGGGATGGAGCCTTGCGGCCCGGTGAGGGCGCTCACGGCCAAAGTTCCCTTGCCCAGGTCTTTGAGAGGAAGAAACGAAACCGTGACCGGCACCATCTGGCCGGCGAATCCATCGGCTTCCAGGGCATGAACCTCTTCACCGCGGTAAGGAGTGTCGTTGTAGTAGACATCCTGCATGAAATCGCGGTGGAAGGCGAGATAGCCGCGGGCGGCGTTTTCGGCGGCGGGCTGAAGGGGGTCGCCCGCGGGAGTATGCAGCACGCGTTTAAACGCGTTATCGAAGTAAAAGCGCCGTCTTTCATTCACATACTTGAGGAAACGCTCCCCTTCGGCGGCCTTGGCGACCGGGAAGATCACCACCGCGGAAACACTGCACGCCCAATCAGCCCCTTGGAATTCGAGAAAGAGCTGACCGTTTTTCACGTCCACGTCGAAAATCTTTTCGGAAAAATAAGCGCGCTGGTACTTGTCAAAGGTATTGTCCGAGGGCCAGTCTTCCGTGTCCCAGAAGCGAAAGTATTTCTTTTGAAAGGCGGGAAAATCCATGTGTTCGGAAACAACGGTTTTGCCCTGGGCGAGAATGGCGCGGTCGCGGTAAACCTGGTATTCGCCCCAAAAACCGGAAGGGCTGTCCATATTGACCATCACGCGATATTTGCCGTTGGGGACATCCACGGCCAGGCCACCGGACTCGATGCAAATGAAATCCTGATAGAGCGGGTCGGGCTGTAGAGCGTCGAAGGCCCGCCAGACCTTGGCATTCTTCAAACCGAAGCCGCGACCGGGCGAGTACAAGGTAGCCGGCGTGACGGGGATAAAGCCATCCATTACGGGGCTCGTGCCGATGCCGAAATCGAAGGCGAACAGTCCCTCGAATGCCTGGATATGAGCCGCGCGATCCCGTTCCAAGCGAATATGATCGAGGAACAGCGGGCCGGCGCTGCCCACTACAAAAGCCAGGCGCGTGATTCCGCTCAGATTGAGGTGGCGTCCAGGCCGCGATTTCTCGCCGACATACAAGTGGCTCAAGGGCAGGACCAGGGTACTCGCGCCTGGAGGCGCCACCGTAGTGTAGTTAACGCGCGTCCAGTAGCCGGTGGTGCCGGTGTCCTGGATTTCCACCGTCAGCGAACGAGCTTGCGACCCTTCCACGTAAGCGTCCGCCTTGAGATAGTCATAGCCCGTCCAGTTCTGCTGGGCGCGCATTATGGCGTAATTCTTGTCGATGCGCAGCGCTTTGGCGCCGTCGGTAGCATGCGCAGCGACCACCACGCCGCCCTCGAACGGATTCTCGCGGTCGAAGGAAGCAATCTGCTTGAGATCGGGCACCGCGGGTGTTTCCGTGTTCTCCCCCAAGGCCGCGCCGCAGGCATAGCATTTCTTCCATGCCGGCATGTTGCGGTAGAGGCAACGGCTGCAACGCACCGCGCCAGACCCCAGCGGACCCGGAGGAGCAATGGGAGCTTCTTCAGGATCGAGTTGCGGCTTCTCAGTAAGCTTGACGTCATTCCCCACCTGCTCCATGGTGACGTCGTCGATCCAGAAATAGCCCGGCGCAAACAGGCCGAAAGCCGGGCCGGTTTTCATGCGCTGGGGAAGATCGGCGACATAGGTGAGGCGGGTCCAGCCGAATGCGCCGGCTTTCTTCAGGGGGATGTGCTTGTCGGCGAACACGAATTCCGTGTCCAGATTCCAGGTACCGATGCCGATATCCAAACCGCGAAGGTAGGCGGTGATGCGGTAGCGGCCGGGCTCCAACTCCTGGTTTTGGAAGAGGCGGATTCTGCCGGCGGTGGAGCAGAACAGCAAGGCGGAGGTTTTGCCGGTGCGCGCCACCTCGCCCACCTCGAACGAGCAATCGCCTTCATACTTCCAGCCCTCCCACCTGGCGAAGACGCGTCCGAACTGGTCGCGCGGCTTGGTGAGCTCGAATGACGGGTCGGCAATCAGGTTATCGGCGCGCACAGCCCGCAGGGGCCAGACAAGGGCCCAGACAACTGCCAGGGAGAGTAAGAAAAGGGTGAGAACACAGCGCTGCATGAAACATCAGGTTACCGCGGTGCGCGCGGCGCGAATTACCGGGGAGCGATCGGAACTCGAATTACGGTTCCCGGCGGACGACCCTGGGCCGCGGAGCGGGCGGGGCGGCCACCTGGGTGGGTTTCTTCCAAAGGCTTTCCACGGGAACGAAGAATACAATTGGCGCCAACGCGGCGGCGGCATTCATGGCGAGGAAGCTTTTGGCCGGCGACGAGATGCGCTTCAGCGGCCAGCCTTTGGGGACAACGAAGTCAAGCATCGCGACGGCGATGAACATCAACTCGTCAACGATCAGAGCATCGCGAAAGGCGCCCGCAGGGAGAGCAAACGTAGAAATCCAAACCAGCAGCACGGCCCAGGGAAGGAGCAGGCGGGCGAATTTATAGGAGAGGAAATGGAAGCGCATGCGATTGGCGCGGGTGAATAGCGCGGGGAGGCGGACGTGCAATTGCCAGAGGCCGGCCAGGGTGCGCAGCTTGCGGCGGAACTCGGCTCCTTCGGCGGTAGGGTAATCGTAGGCCAAGGCTTCCGGATCGAAGACGACGCGATAGCCGCGAAAAAATGCCCGTAGGGAAAAGACGGCGTCATCGGTAAGAGTGCCGGGCGGCAGTGGCTCGGCCAGGCTGCGCCGCAAAGCGTAGATGCATCCGGTAACGCTGAAAATAGAATCGATGCGGGAGTGGTGACGGCGCGCCCATAGCTCGTAGCGCCAATAGAGCTCCATATCAGCCTGTTCGCCATGGCGGCCGGGATCGAGGATGCGCAACTCACCGGTGGCGGCGCCGACGGTAGGGTCGGCGAAGTTGGCGGCCAGATGAGACAGAGCATCGGGATCGATGGCCTGTCGGACATCCGTGAAGAAAAGGATATCGCCGGTGGCGTAGGGCAAGGCGGCATTTAGGGCGGTAGCTTTGCCACTGCGGGGAAGGCGGAGCAGGCGGACACCACGAGCGGCATATGATTCGACGATGCGGTCGGTGTGATCGGTGGAACCATCGGAGACCACCAGAATCTGGAGCCGCGCGGTGGGGTAATGAAGCCCGAGCAGGCAGTCCAGCTTTTTGGCAATGAATGCTTCCCCGTTATGAACGGCCAGGAGAATTGAAACCGTGGGGCGGAAAGCGGGATCTTTGCGGATGGGAGGCGCTGGGCGAGCGGAGGAAATGGCGAGGAGCAGCGGGTAACCGATGAGGATGTAGGCGACTAACAGGGTGGTGACCGCAAAGACAGCACACGCCGGCGACAAGATCGCCGGCGTTACCGAGATGACAGCAGGATTCATTGCGGGCGAAAGGGGATGCGGAAAAGGGTCCGAAAGAGAATGTCCAGATCGAGGGACGGGCTCTCCTCGGTGATGTAGTAGAGATCGTATTCGAGCCGCAGGCATTCATCGGGAACGGGTAGCACGGTGGACAGATTGGCTTGCGACCAACCGACGACCCCCGGCTTGACGCTGAAGCGGTGCGCGTATGCGGGAATCAATTCAGCAAGCGGTCCGGCAAACTCCTTGCGTACGGAAGGGGGACCGAACAGAGCCATTTCCCCGCGAACTACGTTGATCAACTGTGGAAGGTTGATCAGGTGCAGATTGCGCAAGAGCTTACCGACCCAGACGGGAGTTCCGTCGGAGCGGCGTGTGCGAAAACGGAGGAGCTGGAAGGGAATGCGCTGAAAACCGAGGCATTCGACGCTCTCCAGGGGGGAAGCGGCGGTGGCGATGGCGGTCAGGACGGCGACGGGGATGAGCAAGGGAACCAAAAGCACCAGCAAGGCCAGGCCAATCACGTTGGTATAGATGGCTTGGAGAGCAATCGCCGGACGGTTGACGTTCAGCCGTGGAGACAGCAGTAAATCTACGGGGTCAAGGCGCTCCCAGCAGACGCGCTTTAAAAGATTTTCGAACAACAAGGGAGTGCCCTGGATGGCTACTCCGGCATAGCGTAAAGCGAGCAGGCGGCGGGGAGAAATCAGGGAAGGCCACGAGGGATCGTTGACGACGATACGGCCCGGCTTCCGGGAAGCGAGCACCTCTTCAAACCGGTTCAGGCCGCCCAGATAGGGAAAAGACGGTGGCGGCACTTCGCCGAGGGCGCCGATAACCGACTGGCCGAGCGCGGGGAGAACGGCTTCGGCCATGGAGTCGTAGCCGAGAAGCAGAGTTCCTCCGGCGGGGTCGGGGAAGGCGGGATCAAGGCGCCGGGGAAATGCGCCGATCAAAGCAATGGCCAGAATGCTGCCAACAACCGCGACGGACCAGGGGGTGGGAGAAATGTGAAAGAGGTAATCCAGGCCATACTGCACCATCAGGTTAAAACCGATGGCGGAAAACAGGCGGTCAATCCAAAGGCGAACGCCGTCGCTCCAGGGGTTCCAGGTGAAGGCGATGGCCACCCAGGCGGTGAAAGCGGAAACCAGCGTTTGGCGAGTAGCTTCGGCGGGCCAATTCAGCGCGAAGCCGCCGCCCGCAGCCAGCGCCGCATACAACCAGACCGCAACGGAGAAACCCACCAGACAAGCCAGCAAATCGAATCCGGCCAGCCAAAAGCGAACACCCTGGCGGCGGGCCCCGATGATTTCCTGCCTGGCGGTCATGGCAGAACAGCCGCTATGGTTCCGGCAGCAGCTGGATGGGCGACGGGCCGGTTCAGTGGGTAGGTGCGTCCAAGGACCTCCGCGAAGCCGATGAGATCGAAGGCTGCTCCGGAGGGCACCCCGACGGCCGGAGAGACGCCTTCGAACTCAACCCAATCGGAACCGGTAAGCGGAACGCGAAACGACCACGCGACCGGGGGCGCCGGTTGGAGTTGTTCGCGGACGCCGGCGGGCGAAGTCCAGCGGATGACACTCAATCCGAGTGGCGCAAGCGACTGCACCAGGGTTTTCCACCAGTCATCGGCGGTAGCGGAGCTTTCCAGGGCGGCAGCCACGGATTCGATTTTCAATTTCACGTTCATGGCGCGCTGGAGCTCTCCGCGAAAGAGGAGGCGGCCAGCGATGTCGAATTCGGGGTAGCGCAACTGGCGAATCCCAATGGCAGCGGCCACGCAAAAAGCCAAAATAACCAGGCCCTGATAATGGCCGCCGAAGGAACTGGCCAGCAAGGCGAAGGAGGCAGCCAGGGCGGCGAACAGGTAAAGGACCCAGACTGCCTGGCGGGGAGAGAGGCCGCGGTCGAGGAGGCGGTGATGGATATGGCCGCGGTCGGCCAGAAAGATCGGCTGATTACGCAGGAAACGCCGCAGCACGGAGAGGGAAACATCCAGCAGCGGGATGGAGAGGGCCAGCAAGGGCACGAGCATGCTGAGCAGAGTGGAAGCTCGTTGCGTCCAGAGCATACCGTAACAGCCGAGCAGAAAGCCGATCAGCAGGGCGCCGGAATCGCCCAGGAAGACGGTGGCAGGAGCGACGTTGTAGCAGAGGAAACCGAGGAGGGCGCCGGCCAGGGGGAAGGTGACAAAAGCAAGCGGATGATTGCCATGGATGAGGGCCGCGGTAAACAGTGCCAGGGTAGCCAGGAAGCCCATACCGGCGCATAAGCCATCCAAACCATCGACGAGGTTGAGGGCATTGCTGGTGAGCAGCAGCCAGAAGACGGTAAGCGGGTAGTCGAGCCAAACCGCCATCTCATGTCCGGCAATACCGCCGAGGCTGATACCGCTGAAGAAGACCACCGATGCGGCGGCGATGAGGCCGAAGACTTTGACCAGCGGACGGAGCGAGAAGAAGTCATCGATCAGGCCGATCAAGAAGACCAGGGCGGCACCGGGGATGAGTTTCCAGACGGCATGAAGGGAGTTGTCCCTGAGGGCGCTGCCGGAACCCGGGAACAGGATCAGGGACGCGCCATAGGCGATCGCGATGGCGATGCCGCCCACGCGCGGCATGGGATAAGCATGGACTTTACGGTGGCCGGGCCGGTCTACATAGTTGAAGGAACGCGATATATCACGAATGATGGGAGTGAGGATCAGAGCGATGACGAAAGCTTTGCCGGCCATCCACAGGAGTTCGCTCATAGGCTCACACTCAACACCGCCCGCGAGGCGGAAAACGCCCGCCCGCCCGCTCCCAAAACTCTATTCACCCCAAATTTCCCCGATGGGTTGTAACCGGGATCTGTCCAACGAATGTTCGACGCAGACAAGCGCCGTCGATCCGCCCAATTGTTGCAGCTCCCCCCAATAAAGCGATGAGCCCTGCTCGATTTCCAGCAGAGAGCCCAATGGCACTTCTTCCCCCCATAAACTCAATTCCAAGAAGCGGCCGTTCGAGGAGATCTGTAGCGCGTCGCGAAAGTCCCCACCGGGCAAGCGGCGCACCCTGACACGTATGCCTTCCGGCATGTACGTATCATACTCTAAAGTTCCTGTTGTTTTGAACTTCCGGGTGCCGGTAAAGGCTGGTAGCGCACGCGGTCGAGGGTCCTTGGGAGGGAACATCACATACATGAGGCGCCTGAGGGGTGCATACTGAGCGGAGCGGTTGCACCGGATGGCCCGGGCATGTGAGCAAGCTAAGACTCACACGCTCAGGATTCAGGGGATTCCGCCGATATGGTTACGGAGGGACGGCGTCTACGTTAGTGACCTTGATAGTTTTGGCTTCCATCGGGCTGGTGGAGTATATTCTGCAGCGGCCCGAAGGAGACCGGGGCGCGGATGCGGGCCGCACCAGACAGGAAGGGAGCACGCGGGGGGAACCAGAGGCGGCGAACCTGTATAGCCTGGGAAGCATGCTGGAGAGCCATGGGCGAGGGGCGCAACCGGAAAACCAGACGCAAGCGGGAGAAAGAGCGGCGATGGCGGCGTCCGTAGGTGGCGGTTCACAAAGAATACAGTAAGGCGCCGAAGCGGCGGCGCCGGACGGGGAGGCGGATCAGACGCTGCCGGAGCCGGCTGCCTTCGACTTGGGCGGGGGGATTTCAGACTTCGGCGCTTGTTTGGGGGTAGGGTTCTTGCGCAGCAGAAGCTGGTCGAGAACGGCGATCGAAATCAGAAAAAGCACGAAAGACATTTACCCAATCCGCCTCAGGGCTGCATCTTCAAAACACCAGCTTCGTTCTTAACCGCGCCGGAAAGCGCAGGCGCATCGGCGACCACGGTGGGACGCCACAGGATTCCGGCCGGGACAATGAACACCACGGGAGCCAGCAGGGCCGCGAGGTTCATGATCAGGAAACTCCGCACCGGAGAAGAAATCCGTTTAAAGAAAACACCCTTGGGCACCAAGGGGTCGAGGGCGGCCAGCGCGAGCAAAAACAAAGGATCGAACGCCAGGGACCGCTGGAACGGCGAAGCCGGCAGGAGGAACGCCGGCAGCCAGGTCATCAGGATGGCCCAGGGAAGCAGCAGGCGCGCGGATTTATGCGAAAGGAAATGGAATCGCATCGCGTTCGTGCTGGTAAAGAGCTCGGGCATGCGCACATGCACCTGCCACAAGCCGCCGAGGGTTCGCAGCTTGCGCCGGAACTCGCCGCCCTTGATCCGGGGGGAATCGAAGGCCAGCGCTTTGGGTTCGACCACAACTCGATAGCCGCGACAGATGGTTTTCAGGGGAATGACGCCATCGTCGGTGAGGGTATCGACCGGAATGGGCGTAGCCAGGCTGCGGCGGAGCGCGTAAATCCAACCGGTCGTATTGCAAGCCGACGCGATGCGCGAATGCCGGCGCCGCACCCATAATTCATAGCGCCAGTAGAGTTCCATGTCGGCCTGCTCGCCGGCGCGGTCGGGATTGAGGAAGCGGGGCTCGCCGGTGACAGCACCAACGGAGGGGTCGGCAAAGTTGGCTACCAGCTCAACCAGGGAGTCCGCGGGAAGATCCTGGCGGACATCGGTGAAAAACAGAATCTCACCGGAGACGTGCTTTAGACCTGCGTTCAGGGCGGCCGCCTTGCCGCCGCGCGGAACACGTAAAAGGCGAACGCCTCGCTGCGCAAAAGCTTCCACAATGGGCTCGGTGGCATCGCTGGATCCATCCGAAACCACCAGGATATCCAGCAACTCGCGGGGATAGTTCAACGCGAGGAGACACTCCAGTTTTTTGCGAATGAAGGGTCGGCCGTTATGAACCGCCAGGAGGACAGAGACTTTGGGACGGAATGCCGGGTCTTTGCGCACCGGCGGAGCTTCGCGACGGCAGGAAAAAGCCAGAAGCGCGGGATACGCGATGAGGATATAAAAAACGATAGCGCTTCCCGCCGCAAGCAGTATCCAGGCCAGCATTACAGTCCCTCAACGCCCAGCGCGAAACGCGGCACACAAAGAAATCTGCCTGTAAGCTACAGACATGTGCTTAGTTTAACATAGACTTGGCATGATTTATTACGATTACACGAATAGTACGATTTCTTAGTACCAATTCTCGCACGGGAATACGCCCAGCATTCGCAAAGTCACGCTCAGGAAGCAGGCATCCATCTCCCGGGATTTTGCTCTGCTTACAATGCGGGGGTGAGTTCGAGCGCGGGGACACTAAAGCAACCAAGCACCGGCGGAATTTCGAGCAAATCCAAGCGGCGGGTTTGGCTGCTGGTACCTGTACTAATTTTCGCAATCTCCGCGGCTGTTACAGAACCGCCATTCATGGGCGACAGCCGGGACTACGCCACAGAGATTGCCGCCATCAAGAATCACCAGGAACCCGTAGCGAAGCTGTGGGAATCGGGGCATCCTCTGTGGCGGCCCTTGGGGTATATCGGCGCACCCGGATTTCTTAAGCTGATTCCGGACCGTGTGGCGTGGACGCCGATTCTCAAGATCTGCTATGGCCTGATGCTGGTGAACCTGGCGTGCGGCGCGATGGCCGCTCTATTAATCTTCGACCTGAGCCGCCGACTGGCGGGAAATGCGGCCGCTTTGATAGCAACCATCCTGTTCGTCTGGGGAGACGCCGTGCTGGCGTATTCGCAGAGTGGGATGCCATACGTAACCGGGTTGTCGATTCTCATTTTGGGAGTATGGTGGCAACTTACGGCCCGCAGTGAAGGGTGGCTGGCGGTTGCCGGGCCAGCAGCGCTGTTCGGGATAGCCGCACTATTTTGGTTGCCTTATGCCATCGCCATTCCGGCGGCCTGCTGCGCGCGACGGTTTGTGCAGGTTCCCGGAGCGGGCGCGCAGAGAATGCCGTGGAACCGGGTACTGCTTTCGGCGACGGTGGCAGGAGCGGTAATGGCGGTGGGAATGGGGTTGACAGCTATTTTGGCGGGAGTTCGTTCCGTTCCCGATGGGCTGGCCTGGCTGACAGCAGCGCAGCACGGCTTACATCAGAACCGGCAAGCCGTTCGCGCCATCACCGGCAGCTCTCGATTATTCATCGAGCTGGGCCGGGACGGCGTATATTTGAAGCGGTTTCTGTTTCACGATCCCTATCATCCGGTGAACGCGTCGAGTTTGATCCGGTATAGTCTGTGGAAGGTCGCGTTGTTCTACGCCTTCCTGGTCTGTGCCCTGGCGCTCGCATGGCTTTCCAAAACCGGACGGCGTGCGCTGGCGCCGCTCCTATTGGCCGGGGGCCTGGCGCTCCCGGCGGCAATCGCGGTTTTCGAGCCCAGCTCACCGGAACGGTTCCTGCCGGTGCTTCCTTTCCTGCTGTTGGCCGTGGTTGCGAGTTGGCCCGACAAACGATCGCGGCATGGGATAACGGCGGTAGCTTTAACCGGGGTTTGTTTGTTCGCTGCGCTGCTGCCGGTTTTGAATTGGCCCGCCTTTGCAGAGAGATCTTCCGCGCTGCACCGGCGAGTATCCGAAAGGCTTAAAGGATTTCGCGCCAATGCCGGCCCCGACGACGCCATCATCACGGTCATGCCCACAGAACCGTTGGAAGATGTGGACCTCCTAGTCTTCGATCCATTGAACCGGCCCAAAGGCACGCGTCTCGTCTGGGCCGTGAATCCAATGAGCGCAGAGGCGGCGCGATGGCCGGTCAGGCTGGCGCGGTCGGTCGAGGAGAACTGGGCCGATGGGCGGAACCTATGGGTGGAGAAGACGGCGTTGGGTGCTCAGCCGGCAGACAGCCTCTTGTGGGTGGAGGGAGATAATCCGGATCTCCACTGGCGGGATGTTCCCATTTTTTTCAGAAGTCTTGAATTCGATCGGGACATTGGAGGAGCAGAGGGATTCCTGCGGATTTCGCGGTCTCAAAACAACCAAGAGCGGTTAGCGGTTATGGCCACAGTACGTCCGTAGCCGGTTGCGGAGCGATTCCTATGCATCCGCGGAACGGCGATGCCGGCTCACTACGGCGTATAGGGCGGACCGCAGGGTTTGCCGCTCGCCTTCAGTGGGGAATCGAAGGCCCCACAATCCGACAGGGAACAGGGCCAACAATAGTGAGGACCAAGCAGCTTGCGCAACAAAGGACGAGACCGGAACCAGGTAGTAGAGAATCAGGATTACGGCGAAAACGGTCCCCATTTTAAGTAAGCGGGCGGATTCCACCTTGTAGGGGTCCATCCAGTAAGTCCCGACGATCGACAGCAATGCCATCACTACAAAAGTCCCCAAGGTAGCGATCGCCCCGCCCCACATGCCAAGGCGGGGAATCAAGAGGAAGTACAAGGTGAGCGAAACGGCCAGGCCGGCCCAATCGATGTAGGTCTTGTACGCCGGACGTCCGGCAGCCAGGAACCGGCAGCGTAAAAACTCACTGACGGACCGAATGGCGTTGGCGCCGGCGAGAACCGGAATTAAAGGCGCAGCCGCGCGAAAATCCGGAGCCACCAGCAACCGCAGTCCGGGTTTGGCACCGAGGGTCAGGATCAAAACGCAAAGGCACAGCAGGAGGCTGGCATAAGTGAACAGCCGCGCGAAGACCGGGTCCGCATCCTCCCTCTGTAAGATGCCATAAACCTGGGCGGCCCAGTAGGTGTGAAATGATTGATACGCCAGAGCGACGACCATACCCAGGCGGTAGGCGAGCGCATAGACACCGACCTCGGCCAACGAGCGGTATTGACGCAATACGAACTGGTCACCAAAGTTGACCACGAACATGGCAATCAGGCTTAAACCAAGGGGCACGGAAAAGCGAAACATCTCGACGAAGAGGCTGAATGAGGCGGATGGGCGCGCTCTACGAAAGAGATACGCCACGAGGATGGCCGTAACGATCGCGTTGACGCATAAGTTAGTGCCCAGGTAAGCCATGACCTGCATCTTGAAGACGCCCACCAGCACAACGATCCCGCTTGCAGCGAGAGCGATTTTCAGCAGACTGATCCTGGCGAAGGCCGTTTGCAGATTCTCTACGCGAAGCCAACCGTAAAACGCTTCCAATCCGAAATCGAAGGGCATGGACAAAAAGACAAGCGGCAGATAGCGGAGGGCATCGCGGCTGCGGAAGACCTTCTCAGCCAGGAATCCGGAGGCCGGCCAGGAGATCGACGCGGCTCCGACGCCGAGGAGAACGGATCCAAGGATGACCGTTCCCACCACGCGGGCGCGCTGGGTCAGCAGGTCTTTTCGGAAATAGAAATAGCCGAGCGATGCCGAAAAGCTTCCGCACAGCAGAATGGACAGCACGGAGCCGACCTGCTCCAGTAGCGAGAGCATCCCGAAGTCGTCGCGCGTAAGGACGCGGGTGACGACCGCCAGTACCAGAATGCCCACTGCCCGTTGGCCGACATACGGGATGGAGTATACCAGCGTGCCGCGGAACGCATCGACAAAGAGGGATCGAGGGGAAGAAGCAGGCGCCGTGGACAATATGACTTCCTAGGAACGAATCCAGACTGGGCTAACCCCGTAGTCGCCGCAGCAGAGTTCAAACAGCGTTCGAACTCCATTTTAGTATGCTCTCGAAATATACGACGGCAAACAACGCCGGGCGCAAGGCTGCGAGTAGGATTACTTGCAAACACATAGTTGAGAACGGATTGATTCGAACAATCTAACGCCGCATGCATTATCTATTGAAACAGGGCCACCATTGCCCGAACGATTGCGTCGGTAGTTTACCTGATATCTTCTGGCAGCAGACGGAAAATTCGATCTATTGCGAAACTAGTGTTCATTCGCACGGAAGTTTGGCACTGTCGGTAAGTCGATCTAAATGAAAGCTCATAGCCTTCTTGCCCAGGGAGGTCCGTTTTTTTCCGATTCTCCAAGAGGTAAGAGTAGTGGTCGGAAGAGGGATATGCGCAAGACACTGCTTTTCATAACTGCCGGACTGGCAGCCATGGCACAAACGACTCAAGTTGACCCCACTCAGTTGAAGCGGCCCATCAAAATGGGGACTACTCTGCCAGGTACGTGCGTCGCCGGGGATCTGTTTTTTATAACAAACGCCCCATCAGGATCGAACCTTTACGGATGCGCTCCGGCCAATACCTGGTCACTGCAGTCTGGTTTGACGGGCCAGAACTGCTGGTTCAATTCGACTTCGCAAGTGTTGGAATGCAAGGATGGTGGCGGGAACATCTACTCGCCCGTAATGACCAGTACCGTAGCCACGGCGAAGCAGTGGGTGGATTACATCACGCCCGCGGGCGTGGCCCACACTTCACAGCCATCAGCCGCGCAAGTGCAGAATGCGGTAGACCAGACAGCCAGTTACACCAACCCTGCGTGGATCAGTTCGCTGGCATGGAGCAAATTGAGCGGAATGCCGCCGAGTTTCAATGCCGGGCAACTACAGGGACGAGCCTTAGCAGGCACAAGCCCGACCGATTTGCAGTACCTTGGATGGAACAGTTCAGCCGGGCAATGGGAACCTAAAACCTTACCGATCGGCCAGGTATCGACGGTGTTTGGCCGATCCGGAGGGGTGACGGCACAAATCGGCGATTACTCGGCGGCGCAGGTGAGCAATGCGGTGGACCAGACAGCCAGCTACTCCAACCCGGTTTGGATTACGGCGCTGTCGTGGAGCAAGCTGACCGGCGTGCCATCGACGTTCAATGCGGGGCAACTCGAAGGGCGAACCGTAGCCAGCACCATTCCCAGCAATTTACAATACCTGGGATGGAACAGCTCCCTCCTACAATGGGAACCAAAGACGCTGCTGTTCGACGGCGCTTTCTCGATTTACAGTGACGGAGTATTGGTCGGAAGCAGCGGGGCGGCTAATTTCGTGACGGGCACCGGCTTGACGAACACGATTACCAATACCGGATCGGAGATCAATGTACAAATCGGCCTGGACACGGCGACGGTTCAGACGCAATCGGGGGAGCAAGCCGGAACGGCGGTGCTGTGCGCTTCGGCGAGTGTGTCGAGCAGTCAATATCAGTGCTCGCTGAGCCCGACGGCTTCGGCCTACACCGCAGGGATGGTGCTGCACTGGAAGCCTGATGTTAACGGTACGGGAGGGGCTACGACACTCAATATCGACCAGTTAGGAGCCACGCCGCTGAAACTGGCGGACGGAGCGACCAATCCCGGCTCGGCAGATATTGTGGCAGGGCAGTTGTACAACGTATGGTATGACGGAGTTTCATTCCGGCTAATGACAGGAAGCAGCAGCGGATCAACCGGCAACGGTGGGCTGGCAACCGTAGCAACATCCGGGAGCTATAATGATTTGGTCAATAAGCCAGTGATTCCGAGTATTCCGTCCGTAATATCTTTGCTTAAGGGGTCGGGAACCGGTAATGCGGTGGCTGCGACGCCGGGCACCGATTTTGCGCCCGCCACTTCCGGCAGCACCCTTCTCAAGGGCAATGGAGCCGGTGGATTTGTGGCCGCCGTTTCCGGCACCGACTATCAAGCCGCCGGAACCTACGCCGGAGTCGGTAACTGTTCGACCGGCCAGTATGCCACCGGCACGGCAACTGGTACAACGCAGCCATGTGCCCAGGTGCAATACAGCCAGATTGCCAGCATCCCGACCATCCCGACGATCACCGGATCAACCGTGCTCAAGGGAAGTGGCGGTAATGCCGTGGCGGCAATAGCGGGCACGGACTATGCCCCCGCGACTTCTGGTACAGCAATTCTCAAAGGAAATGGATCTGGGGGATTTAGCAGCGCGGTTTCAGGTACGGATTATGCACCCGTCACTTCCGGCAGCGCGCTTCTCAAGGGCAATGGAACCGGCGGGTTTACGGCCGCCGTTTCCGGTACCGACTTTGCACCCGCCACACACGCCCTTCTGAGCGCAACCCACAGCGACACGGCCGCTACGAATCCGGTTCTGGGCGGGTTGCTGTACGCCAATTCCGCTCCGCAATGGGCGCAACTGCCAGGCAACAACAGCACCGTGAGAAAGTTTTTAACGGAGACGGGGACGGGCACCGTATCCGCCGCCCCCGTATGGACGCAACCGGCGGCCGCGGATATCAGCGGTCTTGCCACCTCGGCTACCGTGGATACAACCATCGCAAGCAATATCACAAGCGGAACGCTTGCGGCCGGAAGGTTACCGGCTCTGACGGGAGATGTGTCTACGGTCGGCGGCACGGCAGCCGTAACGGTCAGCGGAGTAAACGGGGCGTCCATCCCCACGGGCGCTACTTTGCTGGGCAGCAATTCATCCGGCCAACTGATTGCGCAAACCGGAACGATTGCGAACGGCACGACCGGCAACGCCGCAACGGCAACGCAACTCGCAGCCGAGCCGTCGCAATGCGCCGCCGGCAACTATCCATTGGGGGTAGATGCCAAAGGGAACGCGCAGAATTGCACAAGCAGCAGCAGTAATGCTGTGGACCGCACGTTGGTCTTTGGTACTGGTTGCGAGAGCGGGCAGGCTTCCTGTGTTACCAACCCCGGAGATGGCTCGACGCTCACGTGGTCATGCACCTCAGGAGCAGGCGCTCAGTGCAGCGCCAGCTGGACTGTGCCATCTAACGTGTACTGGGTTCGCGTGCAGGCGTGGAGTGGCGGCCAGGGTGGACAAGCCTCGCAGGGCAACGTGCGATCCCAAGTTGGAGGCGGAGGGGGTGGATATGTTGAAACTGTGTGCGCGGTTACTCCTGGAAATTCCTACTCCGTTGCGGTCGGGATAGGGGGACCTGCGGGTACGTCCCCGGGGATCGGAAGCTCTTCGGCTCTCGATGCTGGCGACTCCAGCTTTGGAACCTGTTTCACTCTAAAGGGCGCGAAGCAATATACGGGTTCCACTGGAAATTCCGGTTTGTCCGGAATGATCACTGGAGCACCGGCCGTTTGGATAAATGGCGCCGGAACCGGGCTGACCACGGTGAATACTACCTCATCTCCTTGCGCTGCCGCCGCGGCGGCGGGCACGGCCGGGCCTTCCGCCGTGCGAATCGATCAGGGCGGTTGCGGCGCAGGAAGCGTCACCACTTCAGGCAATCCAGGAGTTAACGGCGGCAATGCCATCGGCGGTGGTGGGGGTGGCGCGGTTGGCGGGTACAATAACGCGACCGGTGGTACGGGAGGAATGTCGAGCTTAGGTGGTGCGGGAGGTAACGGCGGAGGCTGGACGAGCGGCGGTGGTTATGTAGCGTGTACTGCCGGGACGATTCCTGGCGGTGGCGGCGGTAGTGCGGGAGCCTCAACTAATGCCGGGGATAACCATGCGGGCTGCGCCGGCGCTCGTGGGCAAGTCAACGTTTATTACACGCACTAACCAGGTGAGTAGATGAAGAGACTTTTACTGTCCATCCTTTTTATAGGCCCACTGGCCTTTGGCAGTACGCAGTCGCTGGCACTTAACAGCGCTTCCTTTACGGGGACGTACACCATCCCGAATTCCGCGCCGTACAACCAGATTGGTTCCTATTACATGGACATCCGGTTATGGGGGTGGAACTATCCGACAGCTTGTGCGAGCGTGGTTTCCACCATTCACTCAACGCTCTACCCGAGCATAAGACTCTGTAATGGCGCCCTGTTCATTTTCAGTGGGCCTGACCCTACCGTTGGCAATTACTCTGTCGTGGTGAATGCGCCGAATATTGCCGTCACCTCCATTTCGTCCACCAACCCGGCCGTCCTCACATTGGCCGCCACGCCGTTTCGGCTTAGCATGCGAGCCGGTAGCGTGATCGCACTGCAAGGTGTTGCCGGAACGGGATGCGCGAGTCTAAATGCAAATCAGACTATCACTGCCGTGTCTGGGAATGCGGTGACGATCAGCGCGGATGCTACGGCGTGCTCCTACACGGCGTCCTCCGGCAAGGCATACTCCACGGACATCGTGGCGAGGTTCAGGCGTGATCTCTCGGCCATGCAATCGAGCGTGGAGGTGTGGGACATCGGAGGAGAGGGCTACCAGGCTGGAGTTGTCGGCTTGACTGCCCAATACAATTTCACGCTGCCCCAAACCCTGGCAGTAGGAAATGGGAACCAGGTGCTTCCGGCTAACATTGGCTTTTTCCGTTGGTATTCAAGCCTGGTCCCGATCGGTAGTGCTTCTCCTCATCCAAGCGCCGCGACCGCCGATCTGTTGGACTGGGAGTTCGAGGGAAACGGTAATGACAGCTCCAGCCACGGGTTGAATATCTCCTGGGCCGGCTCCGCGGCTTATGTGACTGATCCGAGCTATCCGCCTGCTTGCAACACCGGAGCCCAGCAGGTGTTTCGGGCGGGTTTCCCAGCCACGCTGAATGGCAGTGGGTCGTTCCCTCTGGATGGCGGCACATTCCTGTCGTATTTGTGGCAAGCTATCCCTTCTACCCTGTCAGACATCCGCTTGCAGCGACTCCGATGGTCCTCCCATGCCGTCGCTAACCCCACTGTAACGGGCACAGTGTTCGGACCGCTAAACTTTCACCTCACGGTGGCGCAAAGCGACGGCCAGTCCAGCACTTGCATGGTGCATGACGGCGCGGTGGCCACCGACGGCAACGGCACCGTCATCACGGCAACAGGAAACTCCGCTTTGGACGGTGGCATTGCGACTTTAATTGGCCCGCAGGTGCAATTCAATAAGAACCCGTGGATCTATTATGACCAGGCCGCCGCCTGGGATGCGGCCGCGGAAATCGCCGACATGGACGTAGACTACCCGGATGTCTGGGACATCGCCGGGCAAGGGACGGTTACCGTCTCCAGTGGCAGCAACATCGTGACCGGATCCGGCACAACCTTCACAACCACATTCTGCCAAGGGCCCAGTAATCCTACCGTCCCACAGGTTATTGGGGGTAACGGCGTTGGGATCGACATCTGGTACCTCACGGGCCGTGTCTTCAATGGTATCCCCGAGACGGGACGGAGGGTTCTGTTTGTAACCTCATGTCAGAGCGACACTCAGTTGACGACGCAGTACGCCTATAACGGCGGAACTTTGATTGGTTCTACTACTTATCCGGCGGGAAGCGACCTGCAATACAGTCTCTTCGGCCACACCTCCTGGGACAGCAACATATATCCCGGCAATTTCTACGACGGTGTACAGGCATACTACGAGCTTTATTACCGTAGCGGTATCGATACCTACCTGATCGCCGCCCGGAAATGGGCGGATCGGTTCTGGACGAGTCCGCAAGTGGACCGCGGTATGTCCTATAGCAGCGGCACCAGTTTTACCTGGGCGGGACCGGGAAGGCCAAATTCCGTTTCTGGACTGGTGCTGCGGGCGATGGATACCGGTGACGGACACCCGGATATGTGGGCCGGATTGCGCAATTACTGGATGTTTAGTAAGCACATCATGGACCTTTATATTGCTTGGGTGCATTTGCCCCAAACGCTCGGCGGTAACGGCACGGGCACAGACCCCCGCGAGTACGGCTACACGCTGGCGCAGCTTGCCTACGGAGCGATGTTCGATCCGGATCCCACATGGCAGGCGTACTGCCGAGCGGAAATCGAGGCCAGTTTCAATGCGTCCACCGGCTTGTGGCCCCGAGCGATAGACCCCGTGCAGAACACCTGGCTGCAATGGTACAGCGGCAAATCGACATTCGACTACACGCAGCCCAGTCCTCCGGCGTGGAGTAATTCGACCGCCACGTTGACTAGCGGCTCGACTGTGGTTTCCTGCACGGCAACGAATTGTGGATGGACGGCGGCGGATTTCGTGAAGTATCTTTGGGGCACCAGCACTACTTGCAGCAGCGGCAACGCGTGTGCCACCGCACCGGTGATTTTCACCGATTCGGCGACTTTTCCGTACGATAGCTCCCATACCGACTCGGTTGCTTATTGCTATCCGAATCCGTGCACGTTCATCGACTCCAACCATTTCACGCTGGACCGGCCGTACCAGGGAACCACCGGGATACACGGATGGGCTTTTGGCGTCAATGGCGGCATTGGCAACGCTTTGGTGGCCGGTTGGGGAAATGTTCCGTATATGGAAGGCATTTTGGCATGGGCCTTCAGCCTTGCCGGGAAGGCCATGGCGTGCATCGCCTCAGGTGTTCCGGCAAACTGCGACAACGCAACTTCGGCATTGGCCAATTCGTACGTGCAGATGCAAGCAAACTGGATCACCACCAATGGCTATCTGCCTACGTATTTCGGAGTCGCCTACCTGGGTGGATTTCCGGTATGCGGGTCCAATGTGAATCCAAGCAATGTCTGGTGCAACCAGGGTTATACAAACCTGCAATCGCGCGAAATGGGCGGAGATACATACCGTGGTCTGGCGGCTGCCTATACAGCCTCCCCTACTTCCACGCTCGGGAACCTGCTGGATAACTGGTACTCCGGGATGTGGGCTAAACCAGGGACGAATCCGTTAATCCAATCGCCGGATGGGCAGTACGATTTTAATTTCGATGGCTCGGGATGTTCCGGGTGCGGGGGGTACCTGACGGGGCCGGCACTGTCCATGAAGGAGTTCGGACAGCACTTTGGGATATCGGACCAGGCGGGCTGGCCGGCGTTGCGGATCGGAGGAGTGCAATCACCCCGCCTGATGTCCGTTTACGTCAGCGGGAGGATTGAGGACGTGCCCGGCAGCGTCGCGATGCAGGTGACGGTCACCGAATCGACGGGCATCGTGGATCCACCGGTGGTGTGTTCTTCCTCGCCGTGCGCTATCACCGTGAATCAGGTGGCAGGGAATCCCGTTATACAGTTGAGCTACTTGAGCGCTCATGGCGAGATTTTGGCGACCGGGCAACCCTTTACAGTGACTGTAAATTAATTCACGGGAACCAGCCTATTTCAGCCTGCTAACATCCGATCAACCGGAGCCGCGATCCGTAAGCCGTGCTGTTTCCTGAAATAATTGGCAAGATGTGCGGAATTGCCGGCTATGTCACCCAGGGTCATCCGGAAACAGCCAGAGAACTGACACGGGTGATGACTGCGGCCCTCGCACGGCGGGGCCCGGACGCGGCGGGTTTACATACATGGGCGGGGACCGCTTTCGGACACCGCCGGCTGGCGATTCTGGATCTAAGCGATGCGGGACGCCAGCCGATGGTAGCGGACGACGGCCAAACCGGAATCGTTTTTAACGGGTGCATCTACAATTTTTTGGAAATCCGGAAAGAGTTGGAGAAGCAGGGCCGGCGATTCCGCTCCCGTTGCGACACGGAAGTGCTGCTTCAGGGTTACGAAGCGTGGGGAATCGACGACCTGGTACGGCGGTTGCGCGGAATGTTCGCGTTTGCCGTATGGGACAACCGCAAACGAACGCTTACGCTGGTGCGCGACCGGCTCGGCGTTAAACCCCTGGCGTACTGGGCTCACAATGGCGAAATTGCGTTTGCCTCGACAGTGTCGGCGCTGCGAGCGGCGAGCTTCGGAGGCGACATCGACCCGCAGGCGGTGCTCGAGTTCCTGGAATTCGGATACGTGATCGATCCGCGTGCGATCTATGAAGGCATTGCGAAACTTCCCCCGGCGACAATTCTGGAATGGAAAGACGGCCACGCGCGGCAGAGGCAGTACTGGACCCTGCCGTCAATCGATGAATCGTCGCCGATCACTTTTGAAGAAGCGGTAGAGGAAACCGAACGCCTTTTAGTGGAGGCTGTCCGGCTGCGCCTGATCGCGGACGTTCCCATCGGAGTATTGTTGAGCGGCGGCATCGACTCGGCGCTGGTCTGCTGGGCGCTACGGAAACTGAACTCGAACATCAAAGCGTTCACCATCAGCGCCGGCGGCGACGTTTCCGATGAGAGCGCGGCGGCAGCGCAAACAGCCGGGCGGCTGGGCATCGAACACGAGATTGTGCGAATGCCGGATACCGGCTTTTCGCTGGACGAGATGACGGAGGCGTTCGGTGAGCCCCTGAGCTGTTCTTCGGCGCAGGCAATGTTATGGGTAGCGCGGCCGGTGAAGCAGGAGGCTACCGTTCTGCTGACCGGAGATGGCGGAGACGACGTATTTCTGGGGTATCCATTCTTTATGAATGCCTGGAACGCGCAAAGGGCGGCCCGCAGCCTACCGAAGGCGGCCGCGGCGGCCTGGCAGTTGACCCGCGGCCTGATTCCGCGCCGGGGCCCGGCGGCGCGCGCGCGAAATTTTCTGGATTACGCCACCGGCGGCCTGGGCGCGTACATTCGCGCCCACAATGGATTACCTTACTTCGAGCAGCGCGCGATGCTGGGGAACCGGCTGGACGGGCGGCAGTTGCCCTTACGGCAGATTGCCGCATCGCCGGAAGCCGGGCGCCGGCTGCTGTCCGACGTATTCCAGTATCATCGCTCGATTCATTTCACCAGCGAGTTCATGCCTAAAGTAGATGGCTCAACCATGTATTACGGCATGGAAGCGCGTGCGCCGCTGCTCGATCAGCAAATCTGGGAATTTGCGGCGGCGTTACCGGTGGAAGTGCGGTTCCATGGCGGTGCTCTAAAGGCAGTGCTGCGGGAAATTGCGCGGAAGCGAATCGGACCCGAGATTGCACGCCGTGAAAAACAAGGGTTTACCGTGCCCAATGAGCGCTGGCTGGCCGAGCGGTGGAGCGGCATGTTGGACCGCTTGCGGGGCGAAACATTGCTGGAAAGGCAAGGCTGGATAGCTCCGGGCGCGCTCGACGAGCCGTTACGCGAGGCTCTTCAGCGCTGTTGGGTACCGGTTCAATTGTGGCACCTGCTGGTGCTGGAACATTGGTTGGAGAAAGACGCCTCCGCGCGCCACAGAGCCAGCGGTTCCGTAGAGATGCCTCAACCGGCAGGATGAGGCGGCGGGGGTTCCGCTAGACAGCGGCGGAACTGCCGATCACCTTGGCCGGACTGCCGACGGCCACGGATGCCGGTGGAATCGGGCGGCAGACCACCGACCCAGCTCCGATGGTAGACCTGGCTCCCACATCCTCCATGACAATCGCGCCGGCTCCAATCCAGCAATGCGCGCCAATGACGACGGGGGCGAAGATGCCGTCCTCGGAACCGGAGATCCGGCCGAGATGGTCGCGGAGATGTTGATGACGGCCGCTGACCACTTGTACGCCGGAAGCAACCTGGCTACCCTCGCCGATGATGACATTCCCCAATATGCAATACGCACCGATATACACATGGGGGCCGAGCCGGGCCGCAGGGTGGGCAAAAAACGAGCCGAATTGGATCCGGCTGGAAAGCGAACATTCGGCGAGCGTCCACTTATAAAAGGAAATGCGGAAATAGTCTCCCAGGATACCCGGAACCAGCGCGGATGCATTGGCGAAGACGCCATAGGGTTTCTCCCATCGGCCGAAGCCGGCCAATGCGGCGGCGGGGAATGCCGCAACCAGAAAAGCCGCCTGCACAAACGCTTTCAGTAAGCGCCCAAACCGGATTTGCCGATGGACACGATCCTGGTCAAGTCCAGGGTTCTGGGAACGGTCTGCCGGGAGCGCGACATTGTAAGAGGAACCGGAATCGAAGCCCATCGATTACCGATCATATCGGCGAATCGGGCCCACCGTTTGGCGGGCCGGCGCGAGTTCGGTTGGAGTTTATACGTTGGAAGCACCCGGCTGGTACTACCCCGCACGGTGGACGTACGGCAAGATGCGCCCTGCGGCGTTCGCTACAATGGGTGTTCTTCACGTAGCACCCGGAAACGTTTTGGCGATTCCAAGCCCATGACTGATCTTGTCGCGCTCCAGCAGGCGTGCCTGGAAGCGCTGGAAGCGCCGGATCTGCGCCTGCTCACAGATCGGCTTGCCGGACAGGCGATCGATGCGGCCGAGGAGTTGACGAAGGTCACGGCCAAACGCGATAGCTCCAGACACCTGGCAGCACTGGCAACCGCGACTGCCGTAGAGGCGCAGACGCTCGGGCGCTGGTTGCTGCTGCGCGCGGCTTTGAGTGCCCTACCGGGGATTCCAAGCTGGAGAGTATCGGAGCCAGTCAAACATTTATGGGCCGACGACGTGCTGTTCTACGCGAGGCCCGTGGGCGATCCATCCATATTCGCGG
>DATJAK010000314.1:0-4905 GCA_035516375.1 Bryobacteraceae bacterium | reverse complement strand
TGACCTGAATCAACGCGACATCGGGGCAGGAAATCTGTAGATACTTGAGGAAAATCGAGGCCACGAATTCGTTGACCAGAATGCGGCGATGCTGCGGATTATTTTGGAACTTTACGATGTAGAACTGGCCGTCGTCGGCTTCCACCAGGTGCGATTGAGCGCCTCCGCGCATCTTGCGGATGTGGCGCCGCGCCATGAGCGGCATTGGAAATAGTAACCTAGAGTTTTATCACACCGCAGAGGAGAACATTCGATTATGGCCGAGGAACCAGCCGTTCCCGTCGTGGATGGAAAAGATGCGGAGGCCGGCGGGAACAACCGCGGCCCAGGCCGCAGCAAGGACGAAATCGCGCTCGATCTGATGAAATTTATCGCGGTGACCACCGGCTACGGCAAGGGCGCTACCAGCGCGGCCGGTTTTTCCGGCAAACCCTCCAAGTCCGCCGAGGAATACGCCGACGCTCTGTTTCACTTATTCGAACGATGCCGCGCCACCCTGGGCAAGGACCCCGGGAAGTAGAACCGGTTGGCGGCCGCGGGAATTCATCAGAGCCGTAGAAACGAAAACGCGCCGGCCTGCCTGCCCGCGGCAGACAGATCCGGCGCGAATCTGCTCGCCGGCGAAGCTTCGGTTATCGCTTGCGGCCCGCTTTTTTCTTGGCTCCGCCCTTCTTGGCGGCTGGCTTCTTCGCTGAACTCTTTTTGGCTGCGCCTTTCTTTGCCACAGTTTTCTTGGCTGCCGTCTTTTTCGCCGCAGCTTTCTTAGCCGGGGCTTTCTTAGGCGGGGCTTTTTTAGCCGCTTTCTTGACGGGCGCTTTGGCGGCGGCTTTTTTGGGAGCTGCCTTGGCCGCGGGCTTCCGCGCAGCCTTCTTGGGCGCGGCTTCCGGCGCAGCAGGAGCAGCGGCTGGAACCGGCGGTTCCGGCGCCGTGGCTCCGCCTAGGGAAGGCGCAGGCTCTTCGTGCTCTTCCTCTTCTTCTTCCTCATCCATTTCGTTGTAGTCGTCCAGCTTGGAACCTTCTTCTGAGTTCTCGTCGTCGTAGTCTCGGAAGTCTTCCATCTCGTCTTCATCTTTCGGAGTGAGCTGATAACGATCAAGCATCCCGAACGCCTCCTGTTTCGGTCACAATCACAGACATAGCATACCTCGTTTTCGTTCGGAGGCAACAGCCAAAAGCAAGAAAATTGCGCGATTTTGCGGCTGTCGCGTGCGGGTGACTACTTTGCGGATGCGGCCTGACTGTTGGCTGCGCGGACGCGCGCGACCTTGCCGGTTGAGGTGAATCCGGCTGCGCGCCGGACTTGGGTTTGCGATCTGGCCTGCGGATGGTGCGCGGCTGATTTCCGGGCCTTCGCGGAAGCGCGCTTTCCACCCGGCTGCTTCCGTGCGGCGGTCCGGACAGGTGTCGTTTCGTGGTAAGCGGCGGGAATCAGAAGCCGGTCGCCCACGGTGGGAGACAACGATTGCATCTTGTTGATCGCGGCAATTGTGCTGGCGGCGGTGCGGTACCGCTTGCTGATGGTGGCCAGCGTCTCGCCGCTTTCCACCGTGTGCATGCGCCAGGACGCGCGCCGCTCCGACGGAACCATTTGCAGCGCGGCCATCAGATAGCTGCCCGACCCTTTGGGCACGTGCAGCGAGTAACCTATTGGCGCCAAACCTTTTAGCAGTGCAGGGTTCAGCGTCTGAAGATCCGTTACGGGGGTGTTCGTGAGATCCGAAATGAGGGCCAGGTGGGTGGGAGAGGTCACCTCCACCGTGTCGTAATCGAGCGGTGGATCGGGCATAACGCCCTCCAGGCCGTACTCACCGGCATTCTTGCTCATGATGGTCATGGCCAGAATGATCGGAACGTAGTTCGTGGTTTCGAGGGGAAGAACGTGGCGGTTTCGCATCTCGAAGAAGTCCGCATAGCCCGTCCGCTCCACGGCGCGCTCGATGGTGCCTGGACCGCAGTCGTAGGCTGCGATGGCCAGGTACCAGTCGCCGAATTTCTGGTAAAGATCGCGCAGATGACGTGCCGCCGCTCGCGTCGCCTTTTCCGGATCGAGGCGGTCATCGTTGTACCGCGTCTGATTCAGTCCGTACTCGCGGCCTCGCCACGCCACGAATTGCCACATTCCCACGGCGGCTTTTCGTGAAACCGCGCGCGGCAGGAAGCCGGATTCCGCCTGCGCCAGGTGGATCAATTCCGGTGGAAGTCCCTCTTCATCCAGGATTCGCTGAACCAGCGGGCGGTAGCGCCCGGCACGATGTAGCCCGGCGATCAAGGTGTTTCGGCCCCGCGCGGAGAAATAGTGGATATAGCCCAAAACGGCGTCATTGACCGTCAGCGGAAGCTGGGAAACCGTTGCTTGCACCTGCTCGCGCACCTTGGTCTTGAGCTTTGGATCCACCGGAAAGGTCATCGGCAGGATATCTTCCAGGGGCGCCTTCTCGTACTGAGGCTCTTCGAGAGCGGCGCCGCTCCCCAAACCCGAGAGGTCGTAACGGTGGACGGCGTCCACCATTTCGTCCAGCTTCGCTTCGTAAATCTTCCGGTCTGACGCGCTGTCAGAAGCCTCCAACATCAAATCCACGGCCGTATCGAACTCACGCCGGGCCTGCTCTACATCTTTCGCCTGATAGTATTTCTTGCCCTGTTGGAAGTGCTGTTGCGATTTTTCCATCAGCGCGTCGGAACGCGACGACGCCTTCGGCAGTTGCGGCACCGTCGAAGTCAGGCTGGGAACCTCGCTGAGGTAGAGGTTCGGCTGGACCACCGGGGGCTCGGCCATGGCCGCATTCAGCGGAGACGGATGCGGCGCCGGGGGCAGGAACGCGTTTTGGAACTTCTGTTGCTGCGGTGTTATCCCGCAGGCACAGAAGACTGCTGGGAGGACCAAAACTGCGTATCGAGAAGAATTAATGCCGTCGGCCAAAATCAACCTCGAGCTAAGAATTTAACTGCAACCTTCTACAGCAACTTCTGCCGGGGCGGGCGCTTGCAAACTTCGGACTCTATAACGATCGGCCTAGGGTGTCAACCGGGTTCCTCCGGTCGAGTCACCATAATGTAACAGATTATACCTTAGAACCTAACTTTTGAACACCCCAGGCAAATACCTGAACCGTGCCAAAGTGCCGCAACTCTGTGTCTTTATTCCTCTTCCTCTTCCTCGCCGGTCTTGGCGGCTTTCGCGGCAGCGATGATTTTCTCGGCCTGCTGGCTGGGCACAAAGTCGTAATGATCAAACTCTATCGTGAATGAGGCCCGGCCCTGTGTCATGGAAGTTAAGTCGTTCTGATAATTGAGCATTTCCGCCATAGGGGCCTGGGCCCGGATGATCTGGGTGCCCCCTTTGGTGTCCATGCCGCCAATCCGGCCCCGCCGCCCGTTCAAGTCGCCCATCAGATCGCCCGCGTACTCGACCGGCGCTTGAATTTCGACATTCATAATCGGCTCCAGCAGCGCAGGTTTGGCCTCCTGCATGGCATTTTTGAAGGCTTTACGCGCTGCCAGCTTGAACGAAAGCTCCGAGGAATCGACGTCGTGGTACGACCCGTCGTACAGTACCACCCGAAAATCGACCATGGGATATCCGGCCAAAAAACCATTCTGAGCCGCTTCGAGTATTCCCTTTTCCACCGCCGGAATATAGTTTTTAGGGATGGAGCCGCCGAAAATCTCGTTCACGAACTCGAACTTGGCCCCGCGCGGCAGCGGCTCCATGCGAATCCAGCAGTCGCCGAATTGCCCGTGGCCGCCGGTCTGCTTTTTATGCCTGCCCTGCACATCGGCCTTGCCGCGAATGGTCTCGCGGTACGGGATCTTGGGAGCCTTCAGGGCCACATCCACGCCATATCGCTTCTTCAGCCGGCTGACCACGACCTCGACATGCTGCTGGCCGCTGCCGCCGAGCAGAAATTCCTTGGTCTGCGGGTCGCGAAAGAAGCGCAACGATTGGTCTTCCTCCAGAATGCGGTGGATGGCGTTGCCCATGCGATCCTCATCCTGCCGGGACTTGGCTTCGATGGCGAACGCGATGGAGGGCTCGGGCAACTTCACCGCCGGATACTCCACGGGCGCACCTTTGTCCGCCAGGGTGTCGCCGGTGAGCGTGTCTCTGAGCTTGGCAACCGCGCCGATGTCGCCCGAGTGCAGTTCGGTCACCGGCGTCAGGGCCTTGCCTAAGGGGCACGAAATGTGAGCGAGCCGCTCCACCGTGCCGCGCTGCACGTTTGGCAGATTGGCATCATTCTTGAGAATGCCTGAATAGACCTTGAAGAAGGTGATACGGCCGGCGAAGGGGTCCGCGGTGGTCTTGAAGACGAAGGCGGAAACGGGCTCCGAGTCTGAGATCTTGCGGCTGACGGCATTGCTGTTTTGTGTGGCTGCGACGGCGCCGCGATCGGCCGGCGCCGGCAGGTTGTCGACGACAAGATTCAGCAGCAGGTCCGAACCGATGTTATGCAACGCCGAAGCGCAGAGCACCGGAAACAGGCGCATCTCGCGGATGGCCGAATTTAAGCCTTCGGTGATGTGTTCCGCAGGCAGCGTCCCCTTATCGAAGAACTCTTCCATCAGCGCGTCGTTGCCTTCGGCCACCATCTCGACCAGGGCTTCATGCGCCTTCCGAGCGGCATCCGCCATATCGGCGGGGATTTCCGATTCCTTTCCCTTGCCGTCGCCATCGGAGGTGTAACTGTACGCCTTCATCCGGACGAGGTCAATCACGCCCTTGAAATCGCGCTCCGCGCCCCATGGGAGCTGGATGGGAATGGCGGTACGGCCAAAGAAGGAGTGGATGCTCTCGAGAGCCCGGTCGAAGCTGGCGCGCTCGCGGTCCAGTTTGTTGACCACCAGAGCGCGCGGCAGCTTGTACTCATCCGCAAACGCCCAGACTTTCTCGGTCTGCACCTCCAC
>DATJAK010000313.1:0-6315 GCA_035516375.1 Bryobacteraceae bacterium | reverse complement strand
CCAGGATCTGAATGCGTCCATTGGAGTGCGCCGTGTTGCGCGCATCGAGCAGCAAGCCGCTGTCGGCATCGTAGATCATAGCGGCGCCGTCACTGCCCACGAAAATCGCTGGCGATACCGGCTTGACCGGCAATCCCAGGGTGACCCGGCCGTTGGTGGTCTCGAGCGACAAAGAGACGTTCGGCCCCACCGCCTCGAACGGCACCTGGATCTGCGATTGGCCATCCGCAGCCGATAGCACCGGATAGTTGAGATCGCCTCCGCGCGCCGCGCTCACCCGTCCGCCCATCACGCTCAGCAGCGATCCGGGTGCGGCCGCGCGCGCGCTGAAATCGGCAGCGCTCACGACGCGCAGACTGCGCGAACGGTGCGGCGCGGCCGTGGCATAAATTCCGTAGCCATCTAGCGCCACATACAATTGCACCGCGGCCGGATCGAGCCGGACATCCATCGCGGGAGCCGCCGGAAGCGCCGCGGTCAGATTGGTCCAATTGACGTCCGGTAGGGAAGCATTTTCCAGATCGGTGAGCCCGTAGAAGACGCCCTGTTCGGTGGCCAGGTACACGGCGCCCGAGGCCCGGTCTGCCGTGATGCCATGTGCGGCGCCCGCCGGCAGATTGCTGGTGAGGTCGTCCCAAATGCTGCCGCTGCTCGTCGTGCGCAGCACACGCGCGCCGTTGCCCCCGAGCGCGGCCAGCGCCACGCGCGGTTCGGCGGCATCCACGAAGATACGTTCCACGGGCCCGCCAATCTCCAAGCGCGAAAGCCGGAATGTCGCTCCGCTGTCGAGCGACACCCAGATGCGCCCATCGTTCGACCCGGCGTATACTGTGGTGCTGCCACTTCCTATCGCGGTGATCTGCGCTCCCGTCGCTGCCGAGTATTGGCGCTCGAGCCGCGCTTCGTCATTGGGCGTGGCGCTCGTCGCATCCGGGAACCAGATCGCGCCGCCCGGCGGCAGCTCGATCGAACCCATGCCCTGCGTTTGCACGCGCGCGCCCGACGTTCCGCTGGGCGTGGCTACAATGCGGCGCACCGCCAGGTTGGGCAGGAAGCGATTCAGCCCCGACCAGGAAAGCCCACCATCCACCGACCGCCATACACCGAAATCATTGGCCAGCACCAATTGATCGCGATCCGCCGGGGAAACCGCCAGGCTGTGTTGTCCGCCGCCGACTACCGGGGATGCCTTGAACTGAGTCAGGTTGGTCCAGGAGGCGCCGCCATCTTCCGATGCGAACAGATTCGCTCCCAGCGCGTACACCTTCCCCGGACTCGACGCGTTCATCACCACCCGCGCATTCATGTCGGGCAAGCGGGAGACGCTGGCCAGGGAATTCGCCGGCGGTTGCGGGGCTAGTGCCACCGCGTCCCAGTTCTCATAGTCCGAAGTGGCGAAAATTCGACCGTTGAGGGTGCGCGCGAAAAGTTGGGAACCGTCCGCCGAGTACCAGACTTGTTCGACCGGACCCGTGGCCGGCGAAGCCAGGTCCAACTCGACGGCGGAGCTTCCGACCCTCCGCCATTCGGGCCGTACCTGCGCCTGGGACAACGCGGCTCCCAGTGTCGCGAGCGCCAGAATCAGGCGGGCGCCGCCAATTGTTCCCTTATGACACACGTCCGAGTCTCATTCTAACCCATTTCATGCCGGTAGCGTCCCATTAAAGTACTGATAAGGCTCAGTTTGTTAGCAAAAGTTAAGGTCGGCCCGGCATTTGCAAAGCATCTTTGGTGCTAGACTTGTAAAAGTTAGTACTGTAACCTGGGTTTCAGACACCTAGGTCTGGAATGAAGAGCTCATTGGGACGCTATAGTTTCGGGCGGACGGCGCGGAAGTTGTTGATAACAGCTACCGTCGCAATGTGCTGTGCCTTCTCGCTGGCAGCTCAGGATTTCACCGGCGCCGCTAAGGTGCAGGTGATGAGTGGCCGCGTCTCAGTTCTACAGGATAGTGTTGAGTGGGCTCTGAGTCCTGGGAAGTTTGTCCAGCCTCAGCAGGTGGTCGTCACAGGACCGGACGGCTATGCCAAGTTCGAGTTGCAGGATGGCAGCACGTTCGAAGTCTTCCAGAACTCGCGCACGGTGTTCCGGCCGGCGCAAGGTTGGTCGCAGCTGCTGGATGTGTTCCTCGGCCGTGTGAAGGTTTATATTCAGCACAACCATGGACCCAACCACCAGCAGGTGACCACGCAGACGGCCGTCATTTCGGTGCGCGGCACCATCTTCGATGTCGTGGTGGATGATGAGGATACCACGTTCGTCAGCGTGGACGACGGCATCGTCGTGGTTCGGCACAAGCTTTTCCCCGGCACCGAAACCGAAGTGCACGCGGGAGAAGCCATTCAGGTTTACCGCAATCAACCGCTAGCCCGGCGAATGGATAAGGGCAATGCCGCTCGCATGGCATTGCGCGCCGCGGCCCAAGCCGCTTATGAAGCTCTGTACCATCGGCCCGTCGGAACTGGCGCCGGAGTGCCCACCGGCGGTTCCACCGGTGGCGGAGTCGAAGGCGATAAAGGCGGAACAAAAGGCAATGCGCCCCCGCCACCACCTCCGGCCCCACCACCCCCGCCGCCTCCGCCGCCGGGGCATTGAGCCTAGGCGTTGACTTAAGCTTCATCCCCGCAAGACAGAATCTCCAGAACAGGAGCGGCGTAGCAAGAAACGTCGAGTTTACAGCCAGGGTGTTGCGGCCCGCCGATTCACGGAACGGCGACCGACCGTCAAGGTATCTCGCAGCCCCTACGGTTTTTATCGGTTCTGATCCTACGAACTACTCCGAACCGAACTGCGCGGGAGTTTGGCTGCCCACTTCTTCGCGTCGGCCGTTTCTGGTCAAGGTGATCCCACGGCACCCTGACTTCCGAGCGGCAGCAGGACGGCCTATCTGGCCACTTGAACTTGCAGCGCGGAAATCATCGAACGGTACAAGTCCGAAGTAATACCGGTTGCTGAGAAATCTCCCCTCAACGTCCCCAAAAACAAGTTCCTTTTCTTGGCCAACCGCGATATCGGCAATTGCCATCTCGCTCAGCAAGACTTCGTGGAGGCTGAAGCTTCCTTCCAGAAAATCCTTCAGTACGCGCCCGTGAGGCCATGATCGGACGCCAGATCCGTCGCGTTGACAATTACGCCTGCTGACGTTTCGACCACCGCATACGCGTCGCGCCAACTCAGCACCGCTTCTCGCGCACGGGCTGGGCGCCGCCTGGCTTTTCGGACAAGAACATTGAACAGTTCACCCAACGTCTGAGCCGGTAGTACGACATCTCCCGGAGGCAATCCTTGGATCAGTTTCAACGCTTTGTCTCGCATGATCGCTCCGTTGGCGCCTTCGGCGTAGACCAAGACGTTAGTGTCCAGCGCAGTTCTCATCGGGCGTCGTCGTACAGTTCGTCACGCGTCCAGCGGCCGGCGTTCACAGCCCGCTCTCTACGGAGCCGAGCGAAAAGAGCAGTGCGTGCGCCTTCTGCCACCCGATCGTCTCCGCTAGCGGGCGAGATTCTTGCCACGGGCTTGCCGTGACTCGTCACCACGACGCTACGCCCTGTTTTCACCGTTCGCAGGATTTCCGAAAACCGGCGATTGGCGTCAGCGGCCGAGACTGCTTTGTTCATGGTAGGCTCCATAATGTAGTGACATTCACTACTATACCGCACAACTGGATACGGATCGGGCGACATCCGACCGTTTACAAGCCCATGTTGACGTCTCGTCGCCGTTCCGCGGATTGACCCCGACGGCCACCGCCTCGAGCGACGGGCGCTACACGTTGCCGTGGCCGAAACGGCGGCCCGCGGCTGTGGCGGCACGAGACTGTGACGCCTGCTCACGAACGGTATGATCATGGTATGACCCGGCCGAAAATCGCTATCAGCTTGCCCAAGGACCAACTCTCGAGAGTCCACCGGGAAGTGCGAGCTGGACGCGCGGATTCAGTCTCGGGTTACATTGCCCGAGTCCTGGTGGAACATGAAAAGCGTGAGTCCCTCCAAGCACTACTTCGCGATTTGATCGAACAATATGGCGAGCCGGGGATGGAGGATGTCAAATGGGCAAAACGCGCACTCGCAAAGCAACGGCAGGAATAACGCTGGATAGCGGCGCGCTCATCGCCCTGGATCGCGGCAACAAGCGCATGATTGCCCTGCTTCATCGGGCGTTCGCGCAAGGCTTTGCCTTTCGAGTGCCTTCGGGCGTGCTGGGGCAGGCCTGGCGCGATGGTCGTGTTCAGGTTACATTACGGCGATTCTTGCGGAGCGAAGAAGTTGAGATCATTCCTCTTGACGAGCAACTTGCCCGTGCCTGCGGAGAGTTGTGCGGCGCCACCAATACCTCGGATATTATCGATGCGTCGGTGGTAATCCTCGCCAGGGAGCGGCAAGATCACATCGTGACCAGCGATCCGTATGACCTGCGGCGCCTGGATCCGGCAGAGCCAATCATCGCTATATGAACTTCCGCTTATGAGGCATTGAGCCCTACTTCAGCACCTTCACCACGTAATAGTTGATCGATGCTGGCACTTCCTTGAACCAGTGTGGAATCCCCGCGGGGATCACGATCACATCACCTTTGGTCAAGTGATGCGTCTGGCCGCCCTGAATGTCGGTGCCTCGGATCTGGCCGGGCTCCGTGGTCTTCCCGCCCGCCATCTTTCCGCCGGTCACGAAGGTTGCGGAACCATCCACAACGTAGAAGACGTCCGTCTCCTTCTCGTGCACTTCCACCTGTCCCGGACCGTTGCGGAAGGAACCGAGCACGGTCAGGTCCGGCGCCTTGACGAGGTTGCCGCCTTTGGCCAAAGCTTCCGCCACCTTGTCGTGGCCGATGTAGGTTACGGCCGGCGCGGCGCCGGCTCCGCTCATCATCAGAACCAAAGACAGCAACACGATCGCTGCCAAAATCATTCGCATGCGCGCCCTCCTGCGGAATCAGTAATAAGCCAGCGTCTCGATGCCGGTGCCGGCCATGAACGTCGTCACCACTCGCCCATCCGCCAGATTCACCACCGAGACGGTTCCATCGCCGTGATTGGCCACCAGCAAGGTTTTTCCGTCCGGTGATACGGCGAAGCCCATGGGGTCTTTACCGACCTTGACTACCGTTTGTTTCCCGTGCAAATCCGCGGTATTGAGAATGTTGACTGACCGCTCTCCGAGATTGCACACCACCAGCTTCGAACCATCCGGCGTGTAGCGGGGCTTGAAGGCGCCCCGGGAATTGCCTTCGAGTGGAATGCGATCCGCCACGGTATCGGTAGCGGTGTCAATCATGATCAGCGCAGGCTCGGCATGATCGGCCACCGCCACACGCTTGCCGTCGGGCGACGCCACAATTCCTTCGGTTCCATTTGGAGCCGGCACGTGGCCGATGATCTTCCGGCTCTTCAGGTCGATCACGGTGACAAACATCCGGTCGTTCTTGTTGGCGACGTACGCTTTGCTGCCGTCCGGGAGAACGGCTGCCCAGTGGCCGGTTCCCTCCGTGTCGATCGCCGCCACAATGCTCCGCTTCTTGGGGTCGATCACCAGGAGCTTCCGGCTCAAATCGCAGGTGACATAGAGCGTCCCGGCGGCATCCACCTGGATCCCGTGCGGCGCGATATACGGCGAGACGTCAATCGATCCGGTCTGCTGCCGCGATGCCAGATCGATGACCGCGATCAGGTGGCCGGGATGGGGATTGCGCCCATAGACGCCGTCCCCGTAAATCGGCACATAAACCGTTTTGTGGTCCGGCGAAAACGCCAGATCATGCGGGGCCGTCTCCATCGGCAGGTTGGAGATTTCCTGGAACGTGTGAGGATCGACGAAACGAACATGGTTGCCCAGCTTGTCGATCAGCACCAGGCCGTTATTGCCGGTGGGATTGTTGGGATCGAGGCTCGCCCCCGCGGCCCAGGCAGCCAATCCCACCAGAGCGATCATCGCTACGTACACCGTTCGTTTCGTCATTCCTTCCCCCTGGTTATGTTTTGCCCCCGTGGGGCGGACGATCGGTTTTTGTCGTCCGCCGACGGTGGCAGACCACAAAAAACGATGGTCTGCCCCACAATTCTACGCCGCGGCTTCTTTGGCTTTGGTAGCTTCGACGTCGATCGAGATGTCGATGGTATCGCCGAGCGCCGGCCCGCCGCCTTCGAGCGTCTGATTGAAACTGATGCCGAAGTCCTTCCGGTTGATCTGCGTCTTCAAACTGAACCCGCCGCGGTTGTTGCCCCACGGATCTTTCACATTCCCGCCGTGCTCCACATCGAGCGTGATCGACTTCTTTACGCCCCGCAGGGTCAGGTCGCCCGTCACTTTGAACCGG
>DATJAK010000312.1:0-8407 GCA_035516375.1 Bryobacteraceae bacterium | reverse complement strand
GTCAGTATTTCCAAATCAGCAACGCGCGCGATCCGGAGCGGATCGCAGAACAGATCAGCCTCGAACTCCGCTCTCAATACGTGCTCGGCTTCTCTCCTTCCACACTGGCCGGCGACGGAAAGTTTCACCGCCTCCAGTTGAAAGTGCAGAGCCCTTCGGGCGCCCATCTGCTGGTTCACTGGCGGCGCGGCTACCGCGCGCCGGTCAACTGAGAAACTTCCCAAAATTCTTATCGGCTGAAAAAACAATTTCTGGGTAGTTCGTTGTTGGGCCCTTCTCGCTCACGCTTTTTCTACTCATGCCGAAGCGTTCGGTATGAGGATACTGGATCTGACTCGCTTGACCCTCTTGGGAGCGGCGGTCTATTTCTTTGGTGGTACCGGACGCGCGCAGAGCACCGGGTCCACACCGGACGGCTCAACTCCGGCTACAGCTACAGAAGAAGATTCGGGAGGTCTCAAAGACTTCCTGGCTCGGACAGTGAAAGTAACGGGACAGGTCAGGGCCCGGTGGGAGGGTCCCGAAGGATCGAACTTCACGGCCACCCCATCCGATTCTTACCTGTTGACGCGGACCCGTGTGGGCCTGGCATTCCAACCCACGTCCTATCTGCGGTTCTATGGCGAAGCGCAAGACGCACGCGCCATGAATTACAAAACCAATCCCGCTTCGACGGTGGCCGATCCAATCGATTTTCGACAGGGTTATGCGGAAATAGGGGCGATCGAAGGACCGGGCGCGAAGTTACGAGTGGGGCGCCAGGACATGACACTGGGGTCCGGCCGCCTGGTGAGCTCTGGCGACTGGAGCAACGTGACCAAGCCGTTTGATATTTTTCGTGGATCGGTCAACACCAGCTTTGTCAAGGCGGACATCGTGGGCGGATCGCAAGTGCTGATCGACCCGAACCGCGAAGACCGCGACCGGCCTGGCGAACGTTTCTACGGGGCCTACACGGCTTTCGGCAAATTGATCCCGCACGCCAGCATCGAGCCGTATTTCTTTGCCAAAACGACTCTGAATGTGAAGGGTAAAGACGGCAAGCTGGGTAACGCGGACGTTCTATACGGCGGTGCCCGCTTAATCGGCACCGTGCCCGGCGGGTTCGACTACAACGCCGAAGCCGTACGCGAAGGCGGCGATTACGCGGATGATGTGATCCAATCGCTCGGTTACGTTGCCGGCGGCGGGTGGACTCTTTCCCGCGTGTCCTGGAAGCCGCATTTCAACAGCGATTTCGCATGGGCTTCGGGCGATGACGGCCAGAAAGACGGTCATCATCAAATGTTCGACTACCTGTACGGCTCCCAGCAGCCGCTGAACAGTCTGACCGGGCTGTTCTGCTGGCGCAATATCGAAGACTGGCGCGCTGGTGTCGACTTCACTCCCACCAAGAAGCTAAAGGTGAAGGTGGACTACCGCGACTATTGGCTGGCCACCTTGGCGGATGGCCTTTACAATTCGGCCGGCACCAAGACGGTCTTCGACGCCAAAGCCACCAGCAATCACGTGGGCGAAGGCGTGGACGCGATGGTGATAGCCACTATTACGCCCAAGACTATTGTGGGCGTTGGCGTAGGCAACCTGTTTCCGGGCTCGTATCTGAAGCAGGCGGGCAAGACCAGTGGTTATGTGTATCCGTTCGTTTACTTCACGCGCAACCTCTAATGCGCTCGACCGGTGAGGGCCCTGCGCCCTCATCGGCCGTATGAGTCCTACCCGATCTTCTGCAGTGCGGTCTCGATTTGCTGGCGAACTTCCCCCGAAGGTTTCTTGGCGAGCGCGGTTTTCAACTCCGCTTCCGCCGTCCTCTTATCGCCCTTCTTCAGCAGCGCCATGCCGAAATGGTAATGGAAGGTGGCATTCTCCGGATTGTTCTTGGTCAGCGTGCGGAAGACCTGTACCGCGCTGTCGTTGAGATCCTTCTTGAAGTAAATCCACCCCAGCGTATCGGAGAAGTTGGGCTGCTGCTCGTTGGAAGCCACCGCTTTCTGGGCCAGCTTGAGCGCTTCGTCCAGGCTGCCTCCAGTCTCCACCATCAGGTATGCGGTGGCATTCATCAACACGGCGTTGTCCGGTTTCATTTGCAACGCGCGGCGATAAATGTCCAGGGCCTGTGCCTTCTGCCCGGTGTACGACAGACATTCGCCGAGAAGCGCTAAGGGAGTGGGATCGTTCGGCGCGAGAGACCCGGCTTTCTCAAACGCTACAATCGCATTGGATACGTCGCCCTGCTCCCGGTAAACTCTACCCAGCTCCAGTTGTACCTGAGGGGAGTTGGGAGCGTCGCTGGCCAGGTGCTGGTACTCAGCCAGCGCCAGATCGCGTTTTCCTTCCTGCATCTCCGTAGAGGCGAGTAGCGCGCGCAACTGCACCGATTGGGGCGATTGCCTCACTTCCTCCTGGAGCAGAGACAGGGCTGTATCCGGGTGTTTTTCGGCGATCAAGGTACGCACCAGGCCGACGGTCGCGCGAAAGTCGACTTTGCCTTCCGCCAGCAGTTTGCGGAACCGCTGCTCTGCCTCCGGCAAGTGGTCTTGGTTCAAATCCACCGCCCCGAGTTCCAATTGAATACCCGGATCTTGCGGGAACTCCTGTTCGAGCTGGCGCAATTCCGAGCGGCCCTGCACCTGGTCGCCCGTGTTCAATAGGCTCACGGCGTGCAGCAACCGCATGCGCGTCAGCCTGGGGTTGAGTGCCACAGCTTCTGTCGTGTATTGGAGCAGGCCCCGGTAATCGCGCTTCGCTTCGCTGATTTCCGCCAGGAGCACGCGCGGAGGCACGAAGTCGCGGCGCAGCTTAATTGCCTCCTGCAGGTGCGCCCGCGCCCGCTCGGGATCGCCCGATGCCACCAGCGCCCGTCCCAGGTTAAACTGCCAGACGGCGTTATCGGGATTCTTGTCCGCAAGGCCCTGAAACATGGCCACGGCTTTCTGAATGTTCTCGGGACTTGGCTTGGACAGCAGCAACGAGGCCCTTACGCCCTTGGCTGCTTCATCGTCCGGTTTGGCGGCGAGAATCTCATCGAGCACCTGATCGGCCTGCTCTCCCTTGCCTTGCGAGAGCCAGACGTCGGCCACTCTCTTGAGGTAGATCACCTTGTCTTTCGGGTTCGCTTGTGCGCCAGTGTTATACTCGGCGAGCGCGTCGTCCCAGCGCTGCAGCCGGAGATAGAGATCGCCCACCAGCAGGCGGCCCTGCGGGAAGCTCTTGGAATCGTCGAGCAACCGCTGCAGAGTGGCCTTCATCTCGTCTTCCCGGTGCCGGGCGGCGTAAAATGCCGCTAACTCCAACAGCGACCCCGGATCTTTCGGATTGTTCTCGCCTCTGGTTTTCAGGATCCGCTCGGCATCCTCCAGCCGGTTGGTTTGCACGTAATTCCGGTACAGCAAATCGTACATCGGCAGGTACGTCTTATTCTGTTCCAGGAATTGCGTGGCGAGTTGTTCTCCCTGCTCCGAGTGGCCATCGAGCAACATGGTCTGCACCCAGGCGATCATCACATCGGGCTGCATAGGCTTGATATCGTTGGCGCGGCGATACAACTCTTCGGCGTCGGGAAAATTCCGGTTGGACGCCGCCAGGTGCGCTTTCAGACGCAAGCCGGGATACGAATTGGCATTCTTGGCCAGCAGTTGATCGGCGATCTTGTCAACCTTCTTGTACAGCACCTCCGGCCGGCGGCGGTCTGCCAGATACGAGGCCAGCGCCAGATCAGCCAGCGTCACTTTCACGTCTTCGCGGTTGGGCAGCAGATCGGCCGCCCGCGACAGCGCGGCGTATGCATCCGGCGCCTTGTTCAGCCGAATCTCCGCCAGCCCCAGTTGATAATAAGCCGGGCCATACGAAGGATCCTTCTGGATCGACTTGCGATAATTGAGCGCGGCATCGGCGTAAGAGCCCTTGGCATACAGCTTGTCGCCTTTATCGACGTAATAGGCGGGGTTACGGCCGCAGGCTCCTTCCAAGACAATGAGCGCTGCCAGCAAGAAAGGAGTCGCTCTATACATATCTACTATTCTCGCTTAAGGCCAGCCGTAACCAGATAGGCCGTTGGTAGCATGACGGTGTGAAACAGAACTACGTGGGACGCTTACCTTAGTTAGTCACTCCGCTCTATGGACTCGGAGTTAATTCGGGTTACGGCTCGGCCCCGACCGCCTTCAACGCCTTCAAGCGGTCACGCAGTTGTGCGGCCTTTTCAAATTCGAATTTGCGCGCCGCCTCGCGCATTCTCTCTTCCAGTTCGCCCATGAAGGTTTCGCGCTGTTGCGGAGTGAGGCTCTCCACTTCTTCATCCGTTTCCAACGGAACGGTAACGTAGTCGCCCTCGGCTACTGCCACCAGGCTCATATCGATGGGCTTGATGATCGATTGCGGCACGATCTGGTTGCGCTCGTTGTACTCTTCCTGGATGCGCCGCCGGCGGTTGGTTTCGTCGATGGCTTTCTTCATGCTGTCGGTCATCACGTCGGCGTACAAGATCGCGTGTCCTTCCACGTGGCGCGCCGCGCGCCCGATCGTCTGAATCAATGCCCCGGAAGATCGCAGGAAGCCTTCTTTATCGGCATCCAGAATCGCCACCAGCGAGACCTCAGGCAGATCGAGGCCTTCGCGCAGCAGGTTGATTCCGATCAGCACATCGAATTCGCCGCGGCGCAGATCGCGCAGAATTTTGATGCGGTCGAGCGTGCTCACTTCCGAGTGCAGATAACGGCAGCGGACTCCGACTTCGGAGTAATACTCGGCCAGGTCCTCGGACATGCGCTTGGTCAGCGTGGTTACCAGGATGCGTTGACCGGCATCGACGCGCTGCCGGATCTGCCCCAACAGATCGTCCACTTGTCCGCGCACCGGGCGGATCTCGACCCCGGGATCCAGCAGGCCGGTCGGCCGGATGATCTGCTCCACCACCACGCCCGCCGACTTGGTCAATTCATAAGGACCCGGTGTCGCCGAAACGTAGATCAACTGGCTGACGCGGTGCTCGAATTCTTCAAACGTGAGCGGACGGTTATCGAGCGCGCTGGGCAGCCGGAAGCCGTGCGACACCAGCACCTCCTTGCGCGAGCGGTCGCCGTGATACATGCCGTGCAGCTGCGGAATCGTCTGATGGCTTTCATCGATGTACAGCACGGAGTCGTGCGGCAGGTAATCGAGCAGCGTGGGCGGCGCTTCGCCGGGCAGGCGTCCGGAGAAATGGCGCGAATAGTTCTCGATGCCGTGGCAATAGCCGATCTCCTTGATCATTTCGAGATCGAACATGGTGCGCTGAAACAGGCGCTGCGCCTCGATCGCCTTGCCCTGCCGCTCGAGCTCCTTGTGCCAGGACTCCAGCTCCACGCGGATGCTGTCCATGGCGCTGAGCTTGGTCTCCTCCGACATCACGTAGTGCGTCTTGGGATAAATCGGCAGGCGCACGTAGGTCTGCTTCACCTGGCCTAATAGCGGGTCGATCTGCGCCAGGCTTTCGACTTCATCGCCCCACAGCTCGATGCGGTAGGCGTTGTCGTCGTAAGTGGGGTAGACTTCGATCACGTCGCCGCGCACGCGGAACGTGCCGCGCCGGAAATCGCCATCGTTGCGCTCGTACAGAATCTCCACCAGCTTGGAGACGATCTGGTTTCGTGAGATCTTCTGGCCTTTTTCCAGCATGAGCAGCATGCCGTAATAGGCCTCGGGCGATCCCAGGCCGTAGATGCAGCTCACGCTGGCCACGATCACGCAGTCGCGCCGCTCGAAGAGGGATTTCGTGGCCGAAAGGCGCAGCTTGTCCAGCTCGTCGTTGATGGTGGCTTCTTTCTCGATGTAGACATCGCTCGACGGAATGTACGCTTCCGGCTGGTAGTAATCGTAATAGCTGACGAAGTACTCGACCGCATTATCGGGGAAGAACGATTTGAACTCGTGGTAGAGCTGCGCTGCGAGAGTCTTGTTATGAGCCAGCACCAGCGCGGGCCGCCCGATGGCCTCGATCACTTTGGCGATGGTGAAGGTCTTGCCGGAGCCGGTGACACCCAGCAAAACCTGGTGCTGTTCGCCGTCGCGGATGCCGCGCGTGAGGTCCGCGATGGCAGCCTCCTGGTCCCCGCGAGGGCGATAGTTCACGGTCAGCCGAAAGCCCATCTTTTCAGTATAGAAGTGTGGACCGAGCCGCGGCCGAAGGGAGCGGAGATTCTCTAATGCACCATTACCCGCGCCTCAGCCGCCGGCACCGCCTCCGGTTCGATCGCCCAGCGCATGGCGATCATCCCCACCACCGAAATCGCCGCGGGCACAGCGGCGGCCAGGAAAAGCTGCCGCGGCTGCCAATGCAAGCTAATCAGTTGGCCGGCTACCATTGGTCCGATGATCGAACCCGCCCGCCCCACGCCGAGCCCGGAGCCGATACCCGTGGAACGCAGATCCGTCGGATAGAGCGTGCCGACAAACGCATTCATGGAAGATTGGCCGCCGACCACGCCCAGCCCCGCCAGGAAGACCACCACAAACAACGACACCAGCGACAAACCGGGCTGACCGATGAGCGCAATGTTCACCGATGCCAGCGCGAAGCACGAGGCCAGCACCGGAACGAACCCAAGCCGCAAAACCAGCCAGCCCAGGAAAAAGGCGCCGACTACGCCGCCGATTTGCAGCGTGCTGCCCAACAAAACGGCCACATTCGAAGAGGCCCCCGCTGCCTTCACCAGCGGCCCGGTCACCGTCGGCAGCCAACTGGACAGGAAGTAAAGGTTCAGCAGGTTCATGAAATAGACGAGCCACTGCAGCACGGTCCGCGCGGCCCGGCCATCTTCAAACAGTTTGACTACGGGCACGCCAGTGAGCCGCCGCTCCCGGACTTCGTAGTGCGTATCGGCAGAGATCGGGACGGACGGGTCTACGCGGCTGAGCCACTTTCCGACCGTCTGGCGGTCCTTGTTGTGCAGCACCAGAAACTGGATCGATTCCGGCAAAAGAAAATACATCAGGACGCCGATCGCCAGCGGGATCGCGCCGCCCACCAGGAACACCGAGCGCCAGCCGAAATTGGGAATCAGCCAATACGCTACGAAGCCCCCGATGGCCGCGCCCGCGGTGAAGCCGGTGCCCACCACGATCATCATCGGCACGCGGACCGTCCGTGGACTGTACTCGCCCACGAGCGATACGGTATTTGGCATGATGCTGCCCAACGCCAGACCCGCGATGAAGCGCAGCACCATCAACTCGGTCACGGTCTGCGCGCGCGCAGTTAGAAGCGTAACGACCGAGAAGAACAGGCAGCCGGCAATCAGCAACGGCCGGCGCCCCAACCGGTCGGCGGCCATGCTCAACAGGATCGATCCAAACAGCACGCCCATCAACGCCGCACTCAACACGGAACCGAGCAGAGCGGGCGCGATGTGCCAATCGCGGCTTAGAGCCGGCGCGACAAAGCCGATCGCCTGCACGTCGTAGCCATCCATGATCAGGCACAGCGCGCAAAGCACAAACACGCCGATGTGAAAGTTGTTGACCTTGCTGCGATCGATGACATCGGAGACGTTGACAGGGGCGGAGTTGGCCATGGTGTTACTGGCCGATGTTACAAAGGGCGGGAAGGGAAAGTCAAACCAGGCAAGACGGCGCGGATTATCGGATGTGCACCGCCGTCAAGTGCTACAATGTAGCACTATGCAGAAGGCTTCAATTCGCGACCTGCGGATCCGCACTTCCGAACTGGTGAAAGCGGCATCGGAAGGGGAGATCATTGTGATCCAACGGCGCGGCGAAGCAGTTGCCGAACTGCGCCCGCTTACACGGAGAAAAACCAAACCGAAGATTCCCGACATGTCACGTTTCTGGAAGCGGTATCCGCGAGTGCCCGGCGATAGCGGCCGTTTTCTGGAAGAAGACCGGTAGCCGGTGTACCTCGACTCGGCCTATATCGCCAAGTTCTACGTGAACGAACCTGATGCGGACCGCGTGCGCGCGCTCATCCGCCGGGCGGATGCCCTGGTATCTTCCGCATGGTGTCTGAGCGAGGTTGCCTGCGTTCTGCATCGGCATCTTCGAGAAGGCTCGCTAAACGTGGCGCAGGCGCGGGCTCTGGCGGAAGCATTCCGGGAACATGTGGACACCGGTTTTTGGAATCTGGCCCCGGTCAGTGACAGGCTTCTCCGCCGCATGAATCTGCTGGTGAGCGCAGTGCCGCGCGACGTGTACATCCGCGCAGGAGACGCGGCTCATTTGGTCACTGCCCAGGATCTGGGCGAAGCCGAGATCTGGACGAACGACCGCCACCTGCTGGCGGCGGCCCGGCATTTCGGGCTTGCGGGTCGAAGCGCCTAGCGGATTTTCGCGGGACCTAAGCTAGCAGGAACATCACACCCAGTTTGGCGGCAGCCTTCTGCAGTTCGACCAGATTGGCAGACAACGAGATTTT
>DATJAK010000311.1:0-3187 GCA_035516375.1 Bryobacteraceae bacterium | reverse complement strand
TGATGGCGGATCTTCTCTTTCACGTCCGCCCGTTCGATCCGCTGACCTACACGTTGGATCGATCCGGTTCGCGCTTTGTGTGACGAATGACGGCGGACGCGAGAGATGGCAGTGCGCTCGGCGCCTCGGTCGGAGTTTAATGTGGGCGCGATCCTATCAGTGCTGTTGTTTGGCTGGAATCGGATTGGTGCTCGCGTGCGCTCCAGATTCTCAAGCCGACCAGGTAAACGAACAAGACACATCCAAGCGGTAGGGCAATACGATCGACGCCCAAATGCAGCAACTCCGCGCCGCCCAAGCCAAACGAGAACACCACCACGAAAATCCCCAAAGATCGCGATGCGCGCTGCGCCCGCCGTCCGCCTGCGATTGCCAGGCTCTGGGTGCGAGAGGCAAGATATCCATCCGTCCCATCCACGACTGTCATCCCCGCGGAAAAAATGCCGCCGAGGATCCAGGGATTCATGTCGGCGGCCAGGACCAGCGCCGAAAGCTGACTGGCGGTTTCAAATCCAGCGCCGAAGATCATGCCCAGGAGCAGTGGACCGGTCCGGGCAATACGGGAAAAATCGCTGTGGCGGTGCGTCGCCGGACGCAACAACCGCCATAGATTGGTTGCGCCGAGCAGAAGTAAGAGCCATGGGGCGTATGGTTCAATGTGTCTTGCGAGCAGTCCACCTGTTCCAACGGCCAGCAGTGTAACCAGAAAGCCATGCCCGATAGCGAAGAGAGCGCCGTTCCATCGCGAGGGCCGAAGGCGGGACAATGCATCGATGGCCGCAAGGTGGTCGGGATCGACGCCGTGGCGCAGTCCCAGAGCAAACGCGAGTGCGAAAAGCGCGGACTGGGTCATCGGTCCCCCTGGTCGTTATCCCGGTAGGCGGCGAGCCGATGGGCGTCGAACTCCCTGGGCAGTGGGAGTAGCCGGTCCGCGATCTTCGACTGCTCGGCCCAATCGGCCAGCAACTCGTACTGTTGCCGCTGGGTGATTTCCGCGAGCCACTGCGTTCCCTCCGGGCTGGTGACCAGAACGACGTTAGCGACGTCGCACGGTCCGAGACATCCGCTGATGGTCAGATGGACCCGTTTCAGCAAGCCCCGGTACTTCCACTCCCGCTTCAACCATTCCACGGGCACCTCTGGGTGTCCCTTCTGTGTCTGCCCGCAACAACAGCCGTTGCAGACGTTGATCTGTCCCAACACCGGGCGCTTGGTACAGATCGCGGCCCTCGATTCCGGATTCACTCTGACGCAGGACATAAATGAGAATGATAACGCATTATCATCTCAAACCACAACGCGTTGTACTCGCGCCCCAAACGCTCACGGAAGCCTATCGATAACGCGCTATCATGTAAGAGATGCCGGGCAAAGACCAACGAAACACGCGTCAGCGGAACGCAATTCGTGAGGCTTTTGAACTTGCCAACCGTCCTCTGTCGCCGCAGCAGGTTTTAGAAGCCGCCCAAACCGAGGTGGAGGGCCTGGGAATCGCAACCGTATACCGGAACGTCAAGGCGCTGATCGAGGAGGGCTGGTTGGCGGCTGTCGAGCTTCCGGGGTCGGGAACTGTGTACGAGCGCGCCGGGAAGGCGCACCATCATCACTTTCATTGCGATCGCTGCAGCCGGGTATTCGACCTCTCGGGGTGTTTGCCGAATATCAATCGGCTGGCAGGCCGCCGGTTTCTAGTGGCCCGTCACGAACTGGTGCTTTATGGAACGTGCGCCGATTGCCGGTCAGTCAACGCCTGATCCATCCGCCTATTGCTCCTCCGCTAATGCGATTGAGCGAGTGTAGCCGAAACGGCGCGCTCCACGGCTGCTGAGAATAACAGGCCGATGATCAGCGGCGCCACGGCGGATCGGATTCCCGCATGCCTCTGCTGCCGGAGAAAAATGTGGCCGCCGGCAAACAAAAAGCTGCTGCAAGCCAGAGCCAGCGAGGCCGCGATCACAATGGTCTCGGAGAACATCAAAAAGCCGGAGTGCGCAGCGCCTCCGGCGAGAATCGACAGGCTGGTGAAAACGACGCTCAGTATTTGAACGTTACGCACATTGGTGGCGTTGCGCAGCATGAGTCCGAAGACCACAGCTTCGGGAATTTTGTGAGCGATTAGTCCCACGACGATTCCCGAACCGGGGCTGCTCCCGGCGTGTCCGGCGGCAACCGCCATCCATCCATCCAGAAGGTTGTGAATGCAGATTGCGATTACCAGCGGAATCAGTGCGCCGTTCCCGCCGGGGGCCTTTGAATGATGTGGGCCGGCTGGCGCACTGCGGCGATCCCCATGCGCGCAGCAGGGGCAGACCGGGTAGACAAAACGGTCGATGGCGCAGAGAGTTGCGAGCGCTCCCGCGACCGCCAATGCCGCTGGCGCCATGCCGGACTTCATGGTCATATCCGGAAAGATCCAAAATAGAGCCACGCCGACCATGACTCCGGCGCTGATGGCGGTGAACTTACCCCTGAGCGCGTGAGATCTCATCGCGTACATGCCCAGCACCGTGCCTGCGGCATCCACGCCAAAAACTGCAAAGAGCGGCAGATTCATCGATCACCCAAATTTTTATGTTGGCACGAAATCGCACATCTCCCTAGCCGATCGGGACGAGTGGCCTCGTGTTCGCGGCAGGCGGCCTGATCGCACGGACTGACGGACAGATCTGCAGAGCGCCGTCATCCGCGCGGGAGGGCGCGGCCGTTTTAGAAGGCGGCCAATCATGACGGCAAAGGGCGGGCCGCTTGCGTCTCTAGTGAGACTGAGTTATCATTATCGTCTAGCGGCGTGAGCGCCGCTTGAATCCAACGCTGAGGGAGACACGCTTCTTATGACGAGTTCCAACCGGGTGCCGGTCACGGTTCTCACTGGCTTTCTCGGTTCGGGGAAAACAACCCTCTTGAACCGAATCCTCACCGAGCAGCACGGTAAACGTATCGCCGTGATCGAAAACGAATTCGGCGAGGTGGGAGTCGACAACGAGTTGGTTGTCAATGCCGAAGAAGAGATTTTCGAGATGAATAATGGCTGTATCTGCTGCACGGTTAGGGGCGACTTGATCCGCATTCTTGGAAATCTCATGAAGCGGAAGGACCGGTTCGACTACATTCTCATCGAGACGACAGGTCTGGCCGACCCCGCGCCGGTAGCCCAAACCTTCTTCGTCGATGACGAGATGAAAACGAA
>DATJAK010000310.1:0-5280 GCA_035516375.1 Bryobacteraceae bacterium | reverse complement strand
AATGCGCTCCAGAAACTCGCGGTCGCCGCCTCCGTTCAGCAGCATTTCGCGGAACTCCGGCGCGCCCGCGCCTTCCTCGCAAGCGCCCACCACCAGAATGCGTCCCCCGGGTTTGACGATGTGCGCGGCGGCCGTGACGCCTTTGATGGTCTGGTAAAAGGTCATGTCCAGCGGGTATCCGGCGGCCGAGGTGATCGCCGCATCCACCGGTTCGGCGAGCGTTTCGAGCATCACCTGCGACACGAATTCGACACCCGAACGGTGGGCCTGCTCGGGGCTTCCCGCAAACACTCCGGCAATCGAACGATCGCGCGCCAGCGCTACATCGAGCGCAAAATCGTGCCGCGCCATGCGGGCGATTTCGAGCAGCTCCCGATGCAGCGGGTTGTCCTCGGTCGATCCCTCCACCGCCCGGCTATCGCGCATGAACTTCGGACTGTGCAGAACCTTGATGGTTTCCTGGGCCGCCAGTCCCGGCGCCACCAGTTTTCGTCCGCCCGAAAATCCCAGCATCAAATGCGGCTCGATGAAACCGAGCGTGATGTGCAGATCGGCGGCCAGAAATCGCTCATCGATATATACCGGCGTGCCCGATCGCGTGGAACCCAGGTGGCGATGTTGCGAGAGATGGCGCGCATCGTGGTTCACGACGCGGTAGCTCGAAGCGATTTCCTCCCCGCAGATCTGCCGGATCTCGGCTTCCGTTGCCGCGCGGTGCAGGCCGGTCGCGATCAGGATCGTGATGTCCTGGCGCGCGATCCCGGCTTGTTCCAGACGCCGCAGAATGGGAGGAAGCGTCTGCTGATTGGGAGCGGGCCGGGTGATGTCGCAAACCGAAATGGCGGCCGTGCGCTTGCCCTGCGCCAGTTCCAAAAGCGGAACTGTGCCGACGGGCCGGTCCAAGGCCGCTTCCAGGCTGTGCGGCACGTCAGCCAGCGGCTTGGCCGAGCGAGCTTCCAGCACGTGATATTGGAAGCCCTCCGGCAGATCCACGCTCAGACCGGTTTTCCCAAAAGCGAGCTTTACCCGCATGAGGCCATCGTACTACGCGAGTGGCGCAGACCGTCGCCTTTCAGCGGTCTGCGAGCTTTGCAGCGCCCGACCGACGGCATAAAGCGATCGTCGGTCCTACTATCCCGCCCCCGCTTCGCGGTAGATCTCCAGCACCTCGCGCGCCGTGCGCTCCCAACTAAACCGCGCCGCCTGGTCGCGGCCGCAACGGATCAGCGTCGCGCGCAAATCTTCATCGAGCAGCACCTCGCGGATGCCGCGCGCGATCTCAAACACGTTCTCGGGGTTCACTTGCACGGCCGAGTCTCCCACCACCTCCGGCAGTGAGCTCACATTCGATGTCACCACCGGCGTCCCGCAAGCCATGGCCTCGATCGGCGGCAGGCCGAACCCTTCATAGCGTGAGACGAAGACGAACGCGGATGCCGATTCGTAAAAACACCGCAGCGTGTCGAATGGCACGAACCCGAGAAACCGGACCACGCTTTCCGCGCGGCTTTTGATCACCGCCTGACGCACCGCCGGATACTGCGAAATCGTGTCCCCGATGATGATCAGCCGCAGCTCCTTATAGATAGGATGGGAAGAGAGCTGGTCCCGCACCACTGCGAACGCTTCCACCAAGCGCGGCACGTTCTTGTGCGGCCGGATATTACCGGCGTACAGCAGGAAGGGATAGCTGATTTGATAGCGCTCCAGGATGCGCAACCTCTCCTGGCCGTTGGCATCGGGGCGATGCGCCAGAAACTCGGGGTCGGGCGCGTTGTAGACCCGCCGCACATGCTCCAGCGGCACTCCGAGCAGGTTCTGTAGATCGCGCCGCGTGGCCTCGGAGACCGCAATCACCTTGCTGGCCCGCATTAGGCCCCGGCGAAACAGATGCCTCTGCACCCGCATACGCGTATCGGAGCCGTGAAATTCGAACAGCAGGCTCGACATATCGTGCACCGTCACCACGTACGGGCGAACCATCAGCAGCGGGATCCGGTTCAGCGGAATGTGCACCAGGTCAGGCGAGAGGCTGTGCAGAAATACCGGGAAGATCACGTGATCGAGCGGGTCGGAATCGGAGCGGCCATAAATGGCGGTGCGAAAGTTCTCGGGCAGGCCGGTTAGGGTGCGCGCATCCTGAGAACCGCTGACCAGCGTGTACCGGTTCTCGTGATCGATCTGGCCCAGGGCATGCACCAGGCTGCGGATATACGTGCCGATACCGAAATCGCGGATGCGCCGCGCATCGATGACGATATGGCTTCTCATCCTGCCTGCTGACGGAAATCTGGTTTACCGGGACGCCCGCACGGTGGCCAGCTTCCATTGATAAAGCGGAAAGCGCTCGGTCAGACCAGCCACTTTCTGGCGCACGGCGGCGATCACCCCGTCGTCGGAGATGTGCCCCAGCACCTCCGCAATCAGGCCGCCCACTTCGCGCATCTCGGCCTCGCGGAACCCACGCGTGGTCACGGCCGGCGATCCCAGCCGAATGCCGCTGGGGTTGAGCGGCGGATTCACATCGAACGGAATGGCGTTCTTGTTTACGGTGATGTTGGCGCGCTCGAGCGCCTGCTCCGCCTCGCGTCCCCGCACACCCTTGGAAAATACGTCGACCAGCATCACGTGCGTGTCGGTTCCTCCCGAAACCACGCGCCAGCCCGCACCCGCCATCGACTCGGCCAGCGTGCGCGCATTCGCCACTACTTGTTTCTGGTATTCTCGGAACTCCGGGGTCATGGCTTCCCGGAAGCACACGGCTTTGGCGGCCATGATGTGCACCAGCGGTCCGCCTTGTGTGCCGGGGAAGACCGTCCTGTCAATGGCCGCGGCGTATTGCTGGCGCGCGAGAATCATTCCCGAGCGCGGTCCACGCAGAGTTTTGTGCGTCGTCGACGTTACGATATCGGCTGTTTCGCACGGATTCGGATGCAGGCCGGCCGCCACCAATCCGGCAATGTGCGCCATGTCCATCAGAAACACGGCTCCCACGGAATCGGCGATCTTGCGGAAGCGCGCGAAGTCGAACGTGCGCGGATACGCGCTCCCGCCCGCGATGATCAGCTTCGGCTTGTGCTCCTGGGCCAGCCGCTCCATCTCGTCGTAATCGATGCGCTCATCGTCGCGCCGCACGTTATACGGAACCACGTGGTACGTCTTGCCCGAGAAATTGAGCTGGTGGCCATGTGTGAGGTGCCCGCCATGCGCCAGGTTCAGCCCCATGATGGTGTCTCCCGGGGAGCACACCGCCGCGTAGGCCGCCTGGTTCGCTTGCGATCCGGAGTGCGGCTGCACGTTGGCATATTCCGCGCCAAATAGCTTCTTCACGCGCTCGCGGGCCAGGTTCTCCACGATGTCCGTGAATTCGCAGCCGCCGTAGTAGCGCCTGCCGGGATAGCCCTCGGCGTACTTGTTGGTAAAGACCGTGCCAGCGGCCTCCAGGATCGCTTCCGAAGTGAAGTTCTCGCTGGCGATCAGCTCGAGTGTGGAATGCTGGCGCTCGATCTCGTGCTGGACGGCTTCAAAGACTTCGCGGTCAACCTCAGCCAGAGGCCGCGCCATGCGTTCTGCGGGGGTCATAAGGAAGTTGCTCAAATTCTAGCATGCTAAAATCGGGATTTCCCAAACAGCCACATATGCTTTGGAGCAAGTTGTTCATACCCACTCTGCGCGAAAACCCGGCAGAGGCCGAGGTAGCCAGCCACCAGCTTTTATTGCGCGCCGGATACATCCGCCAGCTCGCGGCTGGCATTTACAGTTATCTCCTCCTGGCGCAGCGTTCGCTGCTGAAAATCCAGCGCATTGTGCGCGAGGAAATGGACGCCATCGGCGCCCAGGAAATGCTTTTGCCCGCGCTTCATCCAGCCGAAGTCTGGCAGGAGTCGGGCCGCTGGGACACCATGGGCGCAAATATGTTCCGGCTGAAGGACCGCTTCGAGCGCGAGCTGTGCCTGGGCATGACGCACGAAGAAATCATGACCGTAATCGCGCGCGGTGAGCTGCGCAGCTATAAGCAGCTTCCGCAAATCTGGTATCAGATCCAGACCAAATTCCGCGACGAGCCGCGCCCCAAGTCGGGCCTGCTGCGGGTGCGCCAATTCCTCATGAAGGACTCCTACTCGTTCGACCTCGACCAGGCGGGCCTGGACGCAGCCTACGACAAGCATTACGAAGCCTACCGCCGCATCTTCGATCGCTGCGGCCTCGTTTATAGCGCCGTGGAAGCACACTCCGGAGCCATGGGCGGCAGCCAGTCGCTCGAATTCATGGTGGCCTCCGACGCGGGCGAAGACTTGATTGCGGTCTGCAAGGGCTGCGGTTATGCCGCCAATCTGGAAATGGCCGTCTCCCAGCCATCCATGCCGGCTGAGTCTGATCCGGAGGGCGATCTCACACCGGAGCCGTTCCACACGCCTGGCCGCAAAACCATCGCGGAGGTGGCGGAGTTCACCCGGCTGCCCGAAACCTCGCAGATGAAGAGCCTGGTGCTGGTGGCCGATGGGCGCCCCGTGCTGGTGATGTTGCGCGGGGACCACCAGTTAGCGGAAGCCAAGTTCAGCACGGTTGTGGGCGACCCGGAGTTCCGTCCCGCGCAGCCCGATGAAATCCGCGAGTGGTTTGGCGCGCAGGCCGGTTCGCTCGGCCCGGTGGGCGTTACGAATATGCCCATCCTGGCGGACCGCGCGCTGGCCGGCCGGCGCAACATGATCGCCGGCGCCAACCGCGACGACTATCATTTGCGCCACGTCACGCTCGGCGAGGATTTTCAAGCCGAGGTTCACGACCTTCGGCAGGTGGCCCATGGCGATGAGTGCTCCCACTGCGGGCGGCCGCTCGAGATTCGCAAGACCCTCGAAATCGGTCACATTTTCAAGCTCGGCTACAAATATTCCGAATCCATGGGGCTGCGTGTGCTCAACGCCGATGGCAAAGAGATCACGCCGATCATGGGTTCCTACGGCATCGGCATCGAGCGCATTTTGACCGCTGCCATCGAGCTCGATCACGACCAAGACGGCATGGTCCTGCCGCCCGCCATCGCGCCGTTCGACGTAGTGGTAACGCCCGCCAACAATTCCGACGATGCCCAGATGGAAGCGGCGCGTGAGATCTACCGGGGTTGTCTCGCGGCGGGCCTCGATGCGCTGCTCGACGACCGCGACGAGCGCCCCGGCGTCAAATTCAAAGATGCCGACCTGATCGGCGTCCCCTATCGCATCACTGTGGGTAAGAAGCTTGTCAACCGCATGGTCGAGTTGGTCGAGCGCAAAGGAAAAA
>DATJAK010000309.1:0-30694 GCA_035516375.1 Bryobacteraceae bacterium | reverse complement strand
CGCGGGAATTGCGGCGCTGCTGGTCGGGCGGCAGGGGCAGCGTCAAGGAAATCTAAATCCAACTCTATACTCGTTGGCTTCCAAGCAAGCGTCCGGTGGCTCGGCCGTATTTCACGATGTGACATCCGGCAATAATTCGGTGCCGGGGCAAACAGGTTTCAGCGCTGGCGCCGGATACGACCAGGCGACGGGGCTCGGCTCGGTGGATGCGAATCAACTGGTGAATGCCTGGGGTGGCGGCGGGTCCAGCCCGACCCCGTCCCTGCAGTTGAGCGGATCGACGGCAGCGCTTTCGATCACCCAAGGGAAGCAGGCCACCAGTAGCTGGACGGTCGCGGTGAGCGGCGGCTTCAAATCCGCGGTGACACTCTCGGCCGGCACTTTGTCGAAGGGATTAACGGCAACGTTTGCTCCCGCCAGCCTGGCTTCGCCGGGATCGGGAAGCAGCACACTCACTCTGGCCGCTGCCACCACGCTGGGAGTGGGCGTCTACAATCTGACAATCACGGCAAGCGGGGGCGGCATCAGCAAGACTGCTCCGCTGGCAGTGACCATCGCATCGAACTGTTCATACTCGCTGAATCCGACGTCGGCGAGTCAGCCTGCGGCGGCGGGCAGCTACTCCGTTACCTTGACCGCAACTACGGGCTGCGCGTGGACGGCCACCAGCAACGTGAGCTGGATGACGATCACGAAGGGGGCCTCCGGAAGCGGTAACGGAACCATCAGCTATTCGTTGACCGCCAACACAGTCACGACCACGCGCTCGGGCGCGCTCACAATTGCCGGTCTCACGTTCCCTGTTACGCAGGCAGCGGCAGTCGTCACTACCCTCAGCGCGACTTCGGCGAACGCGACCGCGGCCGGCGGAAACGCCACGGTCACTGTTAATGCGTCGTCCAAGACAACCACCTGGAAAGCGGTTAGCAATGTCTCATGGATTGTCATCACCGCTGGGGCGTCGGGAACGGGAACTCAGAACGTGGGCTACAACGTGGCCGCCAATTCCTCAACGACGGCACGCACCGGCACCATGACGATCGCCGGCTTAACGTTCACCGTCAACCAGGCCGGAAGTACGTGCAGCTACAAAATCACCTTGGGCCCGCTCAGCGGGACGGCCAGTGGAGCTACCGGTTCCATTACCGTCACGGCTCCTTCCGGCTGTAAATGGACAGCAGTCAGCAACGTTTCCTGGGTCACCATCAAATCCGGAGCATCGGGGAGTGGGAACGGCACGGTAACCATATCGATCGCGCCCAACAAGACGGGTAAGACGGAAAGCGGCACGCTGCTCGTAGCCGGATACACGATCACTGTGACGGTGGGTATCACCGGCTCCGCGCAAATCAGCGAGCCGATAAAGTTACCCTAGCTTGGCTACTTCTTGCCGCGCGTGGTTTTGGCGGACGAGGAGAGCCAGGCTTTGGTCTGCTGGCCGACGAGGTCGAGCAGATTGCCCATCGAGAGGTTGACGTCAATCAGGTGCAGGCCCCAGTTGGCCTGCACCTGCTTGCCGATCATAAGATCGCCGACGATGTCGTCGGTGCGCCGCGCGGATGAGTCGGGGTGCACGGTGACTTCGAGGTAGGTGGCGTTGTCGTTGGTCATGCATTGCCCGGTCAGCAGTCCGGCAACGCTGACAAACGGCGTGTCGATGGGTTGGGCAGGAGTTACCCATGGCTTGGGCTTGGTCGTTCCCACGATGAAATTCCCGTCGGTGGAGAGATAGGCGTGCAGTTCGCCGCTGCCGCCCGAAAGTGCCGCGGGGTTGGCGCAGGCGGCCGTCAAATTCGCCCCGGCCACTTTGCCGAACAACGTGTTGGCGGGAGGTGGTGACGTAGAGCGGAACGACGCGTAGACGATCACACACCCGGTTTGCGTGGCGCTGTGGCACACCGGAACGTGGGTGAAGGCGCCGCCCGCATCCTTGCCGTAGGGAACCGCGAGCGTGGTACCCAGCAGGATGGCCGAAACCATGCGGGCTTGCACCGGCTTCCCGTCGATCTCTTCCTTGATCAGCCGCGAAAGAATGAACGACCCTTGCGAGTGGCCGACCAATACGAAGCCGCGCCCGCGGTTGTCGTGCTCGAGATAGTAATTCCAAGCGTCGCGGACATCTTCGTATTGCGGGCCGTGGTCCAGCGTCGGGCTGCCGCCACCGGCCATCATGCTGCGCAGGCCGGCCAGCGTGATTTGCCGGTACATCGGCGCATACGGGCGGCATTTCGATGCGAAACGCGCAAACTGCTGCCGGATGACGTTTCGTTCGGCGTCATCCGCGATCATGTCGCTATTGGGCGTGGGATCGGTCGAGACGGTTGGATAGACGTAAAAGCAATCGATGGGCGCGTTGGGATCGGCGCTCCAGGACTCCCGGCTGAGGGTTCCGTCGGCGGCGATCACGGTTGTGGTGAGGTCGATATCGCAGGCATCGTGCTGGCCGGGGCGGCAGAGCCACGACTTTCGATCGCCATAGTCGTTCGGTTGCGCGGCGGCAGTCGCCGCCAGAATCATCCACGCGGCAACGCCGGCGACCGTCACTTGCTTGATCAAGCATCCTCCTCGGCAGCCGCTGGTGCGACGAGCCAACGCCATCAAATTATCACGACGGGTGAGAGGCCGCTAGTAAAGACGTGCCGTAACGGCGTGATGACCGGCCGGGCCGAAATTTAATATGCCATGCTGTCCGTGCGAAACAGTGGCCCTGGCGATTTTCCTTCCGCGGCCGCTTTCAGCCGGAGCATGAGGGCGCCCCAAGTGGTGTTGCAACTGACAAAGTAGTCGGTTTCGGACGCCCACGCAGCATGCGTGAATCGCAGCAGGGTTCCATTGGGCTGAGGGTCCAGTGTGAAGAGCAAGCGTGTATCTTTCCATTCGGCGCCGGTTTCGCACATCCATTCGGCGCGGCGGATCGGCTCGGCTGCTTGCTGGCGCAACCGGTAGAGCGTCCGGCGGCTGAAAAAACCGAGCTCGACGGCTCCGTCCCTCTCGGTGACATCCTCGGCCCACCAGGCGGTGAAGCCGGCGCCTGCCGCCACCAATGGATAGATTGCATCGGTGGCAGCAGCGATCTGGACTGCGTGGCGAATGTCAGGCATGCTGAGCCTCCAGCCGTTGTTCCAGAGTAGCGACAATTTTCCCCCAGCCACTTTGATAGCGTTCGGCCAGGTCCTTCCGCGGGATTCGCTCGTGGGTCAGGATGAGTTCGGTCTCAGTCCGCGAGACCTCGAGAAACTCGATAGTGACCAGAGTAATCTGCCCATCGAAATTCTCGGCGGTCCACGTGAACACCAGTTTCGATGGGCGCTCCACCACGCGGAACTCGCCAGTGTGTTCGTAGGTCGCGGTGGGGCTGTGCATGGTGATGTGCAGTTTGCCGCCCACCCGCGGGTCCAAACGCATGTCTGCCGAGACCACGTCTCCGGGGCACATCCATGCGGGCATGCCTTCCTGATCCGTCCACGCGTCAAAAAGTTCTTCCCGCGTCGCCTGCATGCGGCGGCGGACGATCGCTTTGCTGTCCTGGTTTTCGCTCATCGTTTCCGCTTTCTCTTTTCGAGGATGTGCTTTTCCAAAGCGTCCAATCGCTGTTCCCAAAAGGCTTGCGTTTCCGCCAGCCATACCGACGCCTTCTGCAAAGGCGCGGCGTTCAACCGGCAGAGGTGCTCGCGCCCGTCCACTTCCCGTTCAATCAGGCCGGCCCGTTCCAAGACCATCAGGTGTTTCGAGACGGCATTCAAGGACACCGGGAAACTCCTGGCGATATCGGTTACGCGGGCTGGTTGTTTGCCGAGCTGCCGGAGGATGGCCCGCCGCGTCGGGTCCGCCACCGCGGCGAATACGCTGTCGAGAGAGGAACTGCTATATTCAACCACTCGGTTGAGTATAAGAGCGGAGCGGAGGGCCTGTCAATCTGAAAATTTTGCCGTGTCGTTTTTGCTGACGGCCGGCTCAGTTCTCGGTCGGCGTCTTCGACAGTTGATCGATTACCACGCTGTCCAGCGGCGCCTTGCGCGCATCCAGCTTGAGGCCCACCTGTTGCACGGCTTCGAACAACGACGCGTTGGAATTGCCGTCCGCAAAGGCGAGAGCTTGCGGAGGAAGGACGATCCCGTTATGGACGGCAGCGCGGATCAGCATGGCCTGGTAATCTTCCTGCGAAAGATTCAGCGTGAAATCGTAATTCCCGGTCAGGCCAGTGAGGTTGACGATAGGGCGGTCCAGGTACGGCTCGAGCAGACGGGCCAGAGATTCCATGGACATCTTCCCCGCTTCGAACTTGTTATTCCCGAATGTATAGTATGACCCGTGGCCCAAATCTACCGATACGCCTGCGGCGCTACCGGATCCGGCCACATTGACGGTCGCCTGCTGATCGGCGCTGGTTGCATCGGGCGGGACTTCCTTGAGCTTCAACGGCGCTTTTCCTAGACTCAGCGCGTATACGGGCGTTTCTTTTTTTTCGCGATGCACCTTCAACTGGAACCGGTCGAAGAGAAGTGTTTGCAGCATCTCCGGAATCTGGGCAGCCGTAGCGCCGGCCGGCAACGTTGCATTGAGATCGAAGCGTTCTGTATCGATCCAGTCCGGGCCAGAGACCTGGCGTGGCCGTACGCGGTACGCCATAGCAACGTACTGGCGCATCGGAAAGTAAGCAATCCGCGCCTGCGAGCCATCCATGCGCAAGCCGATGACCACCTGTTCCGGCTTGGTTGCGGGCGAATGACGCACAGACGCCACATCAAATTCCAGAGGCGGCGGCGGAGCCTGGCCAAAAGCGGCCAAGCATACCCATAACCCGAAAGCGGCCGCGCGAATGATCTTCATGCTAAATCCTACGGGGTTTGACGACCGAAAGTTCCGGCGGTTCCCTGAAAAACCGCTCCTTTCAGTCGCGGCTCAGTAACGGCTACTCGGCGGGCTGCTGCTGCGTCAGACAATGCAGAGTTCCGAACCCTGCCGCCAGGTCGACCGCATGGACCCCAACCACTTTTCGATCTTTGAACAGTTCACCCAGTAGGCCCAGCGCGATGCGGTCATTGGGATCATTGAAAGTGGGGACGATCACGGCTGCGTTGGAGATGTAGAAGTTGGCATAGCTGGCAGGCAGGCGATCTCCCTCGAAATACAGAGGCGCGGGCATGGGAAGCGCGACCACGCCCAGCCGCGATCCATCCTCGAGCCGGAAGTCCTGAATGCGCTCCCAGTTCTCCGCCAGCGGCCGATAGTTGACATCGGAGCGGTTGTCTTCCTTGATCAACACTACCGTTTTGCGATCGACGAAGCGGCAGATGTCATCGACGTGGCCGTGCGTGTCATCGCCGGTCACGCCGCCGGCGAGCCAAAGAACGTTGGTGACTCCAAGATTCTCCTTAACGGCAGCGTCGAATTCCTTGCGGCCCAGGCCAGGGTTGCGGACCTGAATCTTGCGAGCGAGATAGCACTCCTCGGTCGTCAGCAAGGTTCCGTGGCCGTTGAGATCGATTCCGCCGCCTTCGAGAATGAACGGACGCCCCTGGAATTGGGCATCAAAGAGCTGCTTATCGAGCGATTTCGCCGCGGTTTCCGGTACGCGCCGGTCCTTTTGCCAGTCGCGGTACTTGGCCCAGGCGTTGAAATGGAAGTGGACGATGGCGGTTTCGAGCCTCCCCTCGATGTTCCGGCGGACGAAAATCGGGCCGCTGTCGCGCGTCCAGCCCCGATTGGTGGGATGCACGATGAACTCCACGCGCCTGACGTCCGCGCCCGCCCGCGTCAGAAACCGGCTGGCAACTCGCGCCTCGGCCTTGGAGTTGACCAGCATGCGGATGATTTCGCCCGGGCCAATTTTGCGGACGATTTCGCCGTACACCCAGCGAATGGTATCCAGCTTATCCGGCCAATCGGTAGGGTTGTGCGGCCAGCCCAGCCAGGTGGCGGCGTGCGTTTCCCACTCGGCCGGCATCGAGAATCCGAGAGATCGAGGGCTCTCGCGGGCCTCGATAAATGAAGTTGTCATACAAGTTGAGGATAATAGAACGCCTTGTGCATTGTTAGAATCTGAAGTTCATCATGGCAAAAACTTCTAAACCACAGCGTGGGTATCGTGAAGATGCCCTGGACATGCCGGAATGGCTGAAGAAGAAAAAATTTCCCAACCGCGCCAAATTTCTGTCGGGCAAGCGTATTCTGCCCAAGAATCTGACCGGCCGCGAGAAGCTGGCCGAGGTAATCGACAACGCCTACCTTGCCTACAATGGGGCGCGCCTGCGGGAGTGCTGCCAGCTTTTCACCGAGAAGATGCTCGAGAGCAACGTCACCGTAGGCATGAGCCTTTCGGGCGCTCTGACACCCGCTGGTTTGGGCTGCTCCTGCATTGTTCCCTTGATCAAGGCCGGGTTCGTGGATTGGATCGTCTCCACCGGCGCCATTCTGTACCACGACATGCATTTCGCGCTCAACTATCCGGTTCGTTCCGGCGATTTCCGCATGGACGATACCGAGCTGCGCGACAACGATATCGTGCGCGTGTATGACGTTCTGCTGGGCTACAGCGACTGCCTCATGGCTACGGACGAAATCCTGCGCGGCATTCTCACGCAGCCTGAGTTTCAAAAGGAGATGGGAACGGGCGAGCTGCATCACCTGCTGGGCAAATATTGTGCGGAGTGGGAGCGGAAGGCCGGACTGAAGGATGTATCGGTGCTGGCCGCCGCCTATCGGGCGGGCGTGCCTTGTTACACGTCTTCACCCGGTGATTCGACCATCGGTATGAACGTGGCCGGAGTCGAATTGCGCGGCAATAAGCTGCGGATCAACCCGTCGATTGACGTAAATGAGACCACTGCTTTTGTGCTGGCGGCCAAGCGCAGCGGCGGACGCAGCGGCGTGGTGTTATGGGGCGGCGGAAGCCCGAAGAACTTCATGCTGCAGACCGAGCCGCAGATCCAGGAAGTGCTGCGTATCAAGGAATACGGCCAGGATTACTTCATGCAGGTGACCGATGCCCGTCCCGATACAGGAGGGCTGAGCGGCGCTACCCCAAGTGAAGCGGTGAGTTGGGGCAAAGTGGATCCGGACCGGCTCCCCGACGCGGTGGTCTGTTACACCGACAGCACAATTGCCATGCCGCTCGTGACCTCGTATGCGCTGGCGCGCCGTAAGCCGCGCAAACTGCGGAGGCTCTTCGATCAGCGCGGCAAGCTCATGAAGGCCTTGACGAACGAATACTTCACTCATAACAAAGTGAAGATGCTCGACGGTTCCGCACCGAGTCTCGGCTAATCCATGACCAAGAAGGACCTGCTGGCCCTTGCCAGGAAACACGGCACGCCGTTGGTGGTGATCAACCACGACGCGATCCGGCGCAATTATGCGACCTTTCGCAAGTACCTGCCGAAGGTGCAGGCCTATTACGCCGTCAAAGCGAATCCGGCGCCGGAAATTGTGCGCACCTTGTACAAAGCGGGAGCCAGTTTCGATGTGGCTTCCATGCCCGAGTTTTTGCGGGTCCACGAAAACATCGAGCACCTGCCGGCCAAAGCGCGGCAGGATTTCATCTGGGACAAGATCATCTACGCCAATCCCATCAAGCCCAAAGAGACGCTTCAGGCGCTCGATGAATACAAGCCACTGATCACGTATGACAATTTGGACGAGTTGCGGAAGATCAAACGGTACGCGCCGCACGCAGGGCTGGTGCTGCGGCTTCGGGTTCCCAATACCGGGTCGCTGGTGGAATTGTCGTCCAAATTCGGGTGCGATTCGGGTGAGGCGGCGGATCTGATCCTCGAAGCCTTCCGCATCGGCCTGGTGGTGGAGGGCTTGAGCTTTCACGTGGGAAGCCAATGCGCCAATTTTGACAACTTTGTGCAGGCGCTGAATATTGCGGCAGCCGTGCGGCAGGAGGCTTCATCGCGAGGTCACGAGATCAAGATCCTGGACATCGGCGGCGGATTCCCGGTGGCCTACGATTCGGGTACGAAGCCGCTGAGCGCGCTGGCCAAAAAGATCAACGCCGAGATCGACCGGCTTTTCACCAAGGACATCGAGATACTGGCCGAACCCGGGCGCTTCCTGGTGGCTACTGCGGCCACCGCATTGGCGCGCGTCATCGGCAAAGCCTTCCGTGATGGGAAGAGATGTTACTACATCGACGACAGCGTCTATCACACGTTTTCCGGTATCGTCTTCGACCACGTCCACTACCGTATCCAGGCTTTCAAGAAAGGGGAAACGGAGATGGCCACGGTATTTGGGCAGACCTGTGACGGGATGGATACCATTGCCCATTCGGAAGTCCTGCCGGAGTTGGAGATCGATGATTTCGTCTACTCGGAGAACATCGGCGCATATAGCAACGCTTCTTCCACCTGGTTCAATGGCTTTTCGCCGGCCAAGGTGGTGCATGTGAACGAGTAGAGACTCCGCGCGCTGATAGCGCTGACGCGGTGCGTGTTATCATAAGTTGACGTTTTGCACAGGAGAGCTTGATGTTTGGCACGCTAGGTTGGCAGGAGACGGCTGTGATCTTCATCCTGGCGTTGCTTCTCTTCGGACCAAAGAAATTACCGGAGTTGGGGCGAACGCTGGGAAAAGCCATCACCGAATTCCGCCGTGCCTCGACTGAACTGAAGTCCACGTTCGATCGGGAAATGAAAAACCTGGAGCTGGAAACCACGGACATTAAAAAGGCCGCGGACGAGTATCACTACGATACCTACAATTATGGCGATTCTTCCGGAACACCCTACGATCATTGGTACGGGGCCGGGGAATCGGAATTTGCAGCTTCTCACCCATCCATTGCAGGCGCATCCGCAACACTGGGCGCTGAGTCGACTTCGTCTGTTTCACCGGAAGGCACCGTAGCCCAGGGTGTTCAGGTGGAAGCCAGCAACGGAACATCTAGCGAGACGGCCGCTTCGGCGCCCGAACACGCCGGTTCCGCTGAGCAACCGGTGCCTGGCTCGACGACGACGGAACATCAAGCGTAACGAATGGATTCAACGGAAGAACGAGGCGGGAGCCCGTCTCCGCCGGCCGAAGGAGCATCGTCTGGCTCCGATGGCGGCGAGAGGCTACCAGTGCCTGCGGGAGGCGGCGGAAGGCGGCCGCCTCCTCCACCACCCGATGCCCAGGCGGGTGATGACGACGAAGGCATGCTGCGCATGTCCTTTCTCGAGCACCTGGAAGAACTCCGTTCCCGCATCCTGCGAGCGCTGGCGGGGTTCGGAGTCGCGTTCGCGATCAGCCTGACCTTCACCTATCAGTTGTGGAATTTCGTGAAGGAACCGGCGGTGGATGCGCTCAAGACGCTCAAGGTCAATCCACCGGAGTTGGTTCAAATCGAGCCCATGGAGGCCTTCAACACCATCTGGGTGAAGTTACCGATCTTGTGCTCGATTTTCCTCGCGTCACCGTGGGTGCTCTACCAGGTGTGGGCCTTCATCTCGCCCGGATTGTATCGCCGGGAACGCCGATTTGCGGCTCCTTTCATTATTTCCTCGGCCGGGCTTTTCATCTTAGGCGGTATGTTCGCTTACTTCGTCGCGTTTCGCTACGGCTTGGCCTTCCTACTGGGAATCGGGCTGGGCTATAGCGTTCGTCCGATGGTTTCGATTTCCACTTACGTCGATTTGTTCATCAACGTAATCCTGGGGGTTGGATTAGTATTCGAGCTCCCCGTGCTCATTTTTTTTCTTACATTACTTAGAATTGTTAGCCCGCAATTCTTGTTGAACCATAGCCGCTACGCCATCCTGATCATATTCATTATTGCCGCCATCGTCACGCCGACTCCCGACGTATTCAACCTGATGCTGTTCGCCACGCCCATGTGCCTGCTGTTCTTCGTGGGGATTTTTGCCAGTTATCTTCTCGTGCTCCAACGGGAAGGCCGCCGATTCCCGTGGCGCAAAGTATTGACGGTAGCTGCCTTTGTACTACTACTACTTTCGATTGGGATATACATTGCGATAACTAGATACGGTGTGAAAGTAGTACCACACTGGCCGTTTTTAGTGCGCTGACGAGTTTCCGCTAGTAATATGGATCGCTTCCGATGTAACATCAGATAACCGCGCCAATACGAGTGGTGTGATGTTGACTTGCGATGGATCTGTACAAAGCGATTCAGGAATTATACGCCGAGAAAGAGAAGCTCGAGCGAGTAATTGCCTCATTAGAGGAACTGCAACGAGCTGCCGGTAGCATGCCGGTTCCTCCGCGGGGAGGACGTCGTCGGGGACGAAAATCCATGGGCGCTAAAGAGCGCCAGGAGGTTTCCGAGCGGATGAAGCGCTATTGGGCGAACCGCCGGAAGCGGCAACAAAGCGATTAAATCCGGCCGGCCCGCGTTGGATTTTTCAACTCTGATCCTGAATATTTCTTCCCAAAGAGGCATGACGGCAAATGCCAGAACCACAGCGCCTCGCGTGTCCCACTCGCCAATCGTTTTGTTATAGTAATTTTGTCGGCATCCGTGGGCGGCTAGCTCAGCTGGGAGAGCACGGCGTTCGCAACGCCGGGGTCGTGGGTTCGAATCCCATGCCGTCCACCAAATCCACCTTTCGGTCAGGATGAAGCTAACTTTTTGGGGAGCCGCAGGCGGCGTCACCGGTTCCATGCATCTGGTCGAAGCCGCAGGAAAGCGAGTGCTTCTCGATTGCGGACTCAATCAGGGGCGCCGGGAGGAATCCGACCGGATCAATCGCAATCTGCCATTCCCCGGGTCCTCCATTGACTCGGTGATTTTGTCGCATGCGCACATCGACCACAGCGGCAATCTCCCTACGTTGGTGAACGCTGGTTTTCGAGGACCGATTTACACCACGCCCGCCACCATCGATCTTTGCCAGTGGATGCTTCGGGACACCGCCCACATTCAGGAGAAGGACGCTGAGTTTGTCAACAAGCGGCTAGCGAAACGAAAGGCCAAGGGGTTCGGTAACGGATTGGTGACGCCGTTGTATTCGATGGCAGACGCCGAGCGCGCACTGCCTTTATTCCGGCCGGTCGACTATCACACCTGTTGCGAACTCGCACCCCAGCTTCGCTACCAGCCGTATGATGCCGGCCATATTCTAGGGTCGAGCTTCGTCGTTTTGGAAGAGAATGCGCCCCAGCACAAACCCCTGCGCCTGCTCTTTTCAGGCGACATCGGCCGTCCGCACGTGCCTATCATCCGGAATCCGGAATCGCCCCGGCCCGCCGAATATCTTATTCTGGAAAGCACGTACGGGGGCCGGCTTCACAAAGACAATACCCACGTCATCAATAAGTTGGCGAGCGTGGTGCAGCGCACTGCCGGACGTGGGGGGCGCATCGTCGTACCGGCCTTCGCCGTGGGGCGGACCCAGCAACTGGTCGTCCTGTTCCATCAGCTCACCGAACAGGGGCGGATTCCACGTATCCCGATTTTTGTCGATAGCCCGCTGGCGGTGAATGTGACGGACGTGCACCGCGCTCACCCGGAATGCTTCGACGAGGAGATTCGGAAATACTTGCTCCAGGGTGAAGATCCCTTCGGCTTTGACCGGCTGCAGTATGTCCGGGAGGCCGCGGATTCGATCAAGCTGAACAGCCTTCACGGTCCGTTCGTGGTTATTTCGGCGTCTGGAATGTGCGAATCGGGCCGCATCCTGCATCATTTGCGTAACAATATCGAACATCCTCGCAACACAGTTCTGATCACAGGTTTTCAGGCGCAGGACACGCTCGGGCGGAAGCTAATCGAGAAATGGCCGGAGGTGCGCATCTTCGGCGAACCGGTGCGCGTACGGGCCGAGATGGTAAGCCTCGATGAGCTAAGCGCCCATGCCGACCAGGGGGAGCTTCTCGCCTGGATGAAGCCCCTGGCCTCTTCGCTCCGGCGGGTGTTTCTGGTCCATGGTGAGCCCCAGCAGGCTGCCGTACTGGCGGGCCTGATTAAGGCAGAATACGGCCTGGAAGTGACACTCCCCACGCGTGGGCAAACCTTCGATATACAATGGAAAGAAACCTAAACGGGCATGCGGCCCATCTATACTGAGGAAAGACGAAGGAGGCTCACGTGAGTCCCACATCAAGTTATCTGGATCAGCCGCCCGACCGGTCAGGTCTGAAGACCGCCCTGGTAGCCGGAGCGTTGATCGCCCTGGTGGCTGCCAACATCTATCTCTACTTGCAGCTCGATCACGTCCGTACGGATGTGGCCAAGACGCGGGAGACGGTGATGACCGAATTGACGAATCTGCGAGACGCGTCTTCGGTAACGACCGCGTCGCAGATGCGCCACCTGGAGACCTTGAAGGAAGAGCTGGAAAACACCCGCAATCAGGCGCGCACTCTGTCCAGTGAAGCTAAAGCCGAAGCGTCCGCGCACGCGGAGCAACTGGCCAAACAGATCCAATCTGAGCAGGCCAAAGTGCAGGCGCAGATCAGCAACGAAATTACCGGAGTGAAGCAATCGAGTGAGCAGAGCGCCGCCAACCTGAACGCCAAGCTCAGCGACGTATCGACGGACGTTGGAGGCGTGAAAACGCAGTTAAACTCGACGCAGGCGGATCTGCAGAAGACCATTGCCACCCTGAAATCCGTACAGGGCGATCTGGGCGTGCAGAGCGGCCTGGTGGCCACCAACTCAAACGAGCTCCAGGCGCTGAGGCGGCTGGGCGAACGCAATTACTTCGAATTCAAGTTGGGAAAGACCAAGCAGCCGCAGCGCGTCGGCGATGTTACGCTGCTGCTGAAGAAGACCGACCCCAAGAAGAATAAGTACACCGTCGATGTGATGGCGGATGACAAGCTGACCACCAAGCAGGACAAGAACATCAACGAGCCGGTGCAGTTCTACACCAGCAAGGCCAAACAGCCTTATGAGCTGGTGGTGAATCAGGTTCAGAAGGACCAGATCGTAGGGTATCTGGCAACGCCCAAAGAGCAAACCGCCCGCTGATCCTCGAGTAGGCCGGGCAGGCTCCGGCCTTTCTTCACGCGTAAAGTCTTGAGATCCAAGCGTCTCCATGCCTACTCTTATTTCATAGGATAGGGTCGATATATCTACTGTAGGCTCAGAAGCGGGCCAGGTAGAGTGCGCTTTGAAAACCATTATTGTTTGTGAGACCGAACCAATCGCCGTAGAGGGTCTCCGGAACCTTCTGGAGCCCGGCGGAGAATTCGGCATCGTTTCCGTGGCGGAGTCGCTGGAGGACGCCATGGATGCCGTGCAGGTTCTGGCTCCTTCGATTCTGTTGCTCGACAAAGCTTTTGGTATCCACAACATCATGGATTGCCTGCAATCCGTCCGGCGAGCCGAACGCCCAACCGCGACCGTGGTATGGGGGGTGGCGGTGGCGGAAGCCGAGGCGCTGCATCTGCTTCAGGCGGGTGCTGCCGCGGTGATCCGTAAGACGGCGCCCCTGTCGGCTTTGATCGCATGCATGAACGCGGTGGCCGCCGGCGGCACCTGGGTGGAAGCGGAAACCCGTCCGCAGCTTGACGGCGCTGGGCGCTCGGCACGTGCTTCGCTGACGGCGCGTGAGTTGCAGGTCATGGAATTGGTCGAACGGGGTCTGAAAAACCGCGATATCGGCGTGGCGCTGGGAATCCGCACCGGCACCGTAAAGATTCACCTGAAACATATTTTCGAGAAGACCGGCGTTCGCGGCCGGTATGGCCTGGCCTTGACAGGCCTCAAAGAGAAGGGCCTGTTGGCAGCCACGCTTCCGGAATTCCATACCTGATGTGCCGGTCTGGCAATGATATCCTGGTTGCTTGGCCCTCGCTCGGTTCGCTTGCCTCCTCGTGTCCCTGGCGGCGGCATTGCCCGCCCCGGCACAGAGTCCCTCTGTCCTCGATATTCTCTCCCAAGAGATCGAGCGCAACTTCACTGCCCTGAGGCAGAAAGTCGAACCCGCAGCGTATTTCCTCAGCTATGAAGTGACCGAGCAGGATTACCGGGGCATCTCCGCAACGCTCGGTTCGATCACCAACATCCACAATTCCAAGGAACGCATCTTAGATGTTTCGGTGCGAGTGGGCAGCCCACAGCTGGACAACTATCGGAAGGTAGTCGGCGAGAGGGGCCAGTTGACGCGCGGCGCCCTGCTTTCCTTCGAAGACAATCCCAACGCCATCAAGCGGCGCGTTTGGATGGAGACGGATCGCGCCTATCGCGCCGCCGCAGAGCGCCTCATCCGCATCAAAACGAATGCGGAAGTAAAGGTCGCAGCTTCGGATGACTCCGACGATTTTTCGGCCGAGAAGCCTTCGACTTATCAAAAGGCACCCGCCAAGCTTCAGTTCGATGATGCGTCCTGGAAGGAGCGCATTCGCAATCTTTCGGCGCGCTTTGCCAACTATCCCGGGATTCTCACTTCGCACGTCTCCGTAAGCGCACAGACCGACACGCGCTACTTCGTCAACACGGACGGCACGCGTGTTTTGCATGGCCGCGGCTATGCGCGCGTTACCGTTTCCGCGGAAGCCAAGGCCATGGATGGCGCCGATCTGGATACGGGCGAGACCTTTGAAGCTGTTGATCCCGCAGGCCTCCCGAAGGACGATCTCATTCTGGCGGGCATCGACCGGGTTGCCAAAGACCTTACGGCGCTGCTCCGGGCGCCGGAAGCCGATCCTTTTGTAGGACCAGCGATTTTCTCCGGCCGCGCGTCGGGCGTGTTCTTCCATGAAATCTTCGGACACCGCGTCGAGGGCCACCGGCAGAAGGACGAGAGCGAAGGCCAAACGTTTACGAAAAGCGTGGGGACGAAAGTTCTGCCCGATTTCCTGTCGGTCGTATTCGATCCGACGCGGCGCAAGGTCGGCAATGAGGACCTCTTCGGTTGGTACGACTACGACGATGAAGGCGTGAAAGCCCGCCCGGTGGTCGCCGTCGAGAACGGAGTTCTTAAGACCTTTCTGATGTCGCGGTCGCCAATCCACGGCTTCGACAGCTCCAACGGCCATGGCCGCCGGCAACCCGGTTATGACGTGGTTTCGCGCCAATCCAACCTGATCGTGCAATCTGCCAAAGCGGTTTCCGAAACGGAACTGCGGCGTATGCTGATCGACGAAATCAAACGCCAAGGGAAGCCGTACGGGCTGTATTTCGCCGACATCACGGGCGGCTTCACGACAACCAATCGTTCCGGGCTGCAGGCTTTCAAAGTGATCCCGCTGGTGGTGTATCGGGTTTACGCCGATGGACGTCCGGACGAGCTGGTGCGGGGCGCGGACATTGTCGGCACGCCGCTCTCCAGTTTCGCCAAGATCCTGGCCACTTCCGACAAACCCGAGGTTTTCAACGGCTATTGCGGCGCCGAATCGGGTAGCGTGCCAGTATCGGCTGTCTCTCCCGCCATCCTGGTTTCGGAGATCGAGATCGAGAAGAAGGCCAAGTCGCAGGACCGGCCACCGCTTTTGCCGATTCCGTTTGATACGGAAACCGCCGGGAGCGCGCGGTGAAGCTCGGCCCGATCACAACCGCAACGTTGGCAGTCGTTGTTACGGCCAGTTCGGTCGCGATCCCCGCGGTTACGATCCGGGCGCAGGTGCCTCCGGCCGATCCCCTGATCCGAGCGATGCACGACGAGATCGAGCGCTCGCTGAAATTGACCGTCCCCAATCTGGAAAAGCCTTACTTCATCGAGTACCTGCTGGATGATAGCGAGGCTTTTAATGTTTCCGCGAATCTGGGAGGATTAACTGGCCGCCGCCGCGAGAAAATCCGGAGCCTGGACGTTAGAGTCCGGGTGGGCGATTACAAGTTCGACAATACCAATTACACCGGAAGCGATTTCAACTTCGGCACTCACTACGACCTGGAACGGTTTCCTCTCGAAGATTCGTACCCCGTGCTCCGCCGCTACTTTTGGCTGGCGACCGACACGGCGTATAAATCGGCGGTGGAAGCAATCGCGCGGAAGCGGGCGGCGCTACGGAATCTAAACGTAAGCGACCAACTCAATGACTTTGCGCACGCCGAGCCGGTGCATGTGCTCCGCAACCTGCAAAAGCTTTCCGTCGACGAAGACGCCTGGGCCAATCGGGTGCGCAAGCTTTCGGCTGTTTTCGACCGGTATCCCGATGTGGAGGGCTCCACCGTGGAATTCCGCGTGGGGGATGGCGGCTACTACCTCGTGAATTCGGAAGGCACCGTCGTGCGTGTTCCCGACCGGACGGCCTCGCTACGAGCCCGCGCAGACGCGCGCGCGCCAGACGGGATGCGGGTACGGGATGCCGTGGTGATCCAAACTACCGATGCGGCGGGCATGCCTGCCGATGCCGAGTTGACACGCAGCGTCGACAGCCTCGCGCAGCGAGTGACCGCATTGGCCCACGCCCGGAAAGGCGATGATTACGCCGGCCCGGTATTGTTTGAAGGCACGGCAGCCGCGCAAGTTTTTGCCCAGGTACTGGGCCGGAATCTGGCGATTACGCGGCGTCCCGTGATGGACCCACGGCGCAATACGCCCGTCGAGACGAGCGAACTGGACGGCAGGCTGGGAGCCCGAATTTTGCCGGATACTTTCGACGTTTGGGATGACCCGCTGTTGACGGAGTGGGGCGGCAAGCCGCTATTCGGCACCTTCGAAGTGGATCGCGAGGGTGTAGCTCCGCAGAAACTGCATCTGATCGAAAACGGCACCTTGAAGGGCTATCTGCTGACGCGCCAGCCGGTCCGTGGCGCGGAGGGTTCCAACGGCCATGCCCGCATGCCCGGTTCCTTCGGCGCCTCTACCGCCAGCATTAGCAATCTGTTCGTGAGTTCCACCGCAACCGTGCCGCTGCCGGAGCTCCGCCGCAAGCTCATGGACCTGGTGGCCATGCGCGGGAAACCGTATGGCATTGTGGTGCGGGAAATGGACTTTCCTTCTTCGATGTCCATCGAAGACGCGCGCCGGATGCTGGCGGGAGTGCCCTCGGGAGGCTCTTTCCCCGTGAGCCTGCCGATACTGGTGTACCGGGTTTACCCGGATGGGCACGAGGAGTTGGTGCGAGGCATGCAATTCCGCGGTTTCAACACGCGGTCTTTGAAAGACATTCTCGCGGTTGGAGATGATCTCACTCGTTTCGATTACCTGGAGAACCCGGCTCCGTTCGCGCTCATGGGCGCTGCCAGCTACGAAGCCAACACCACGGTCGTGGCGCCCTCGATTCTGATCGATGACCTGGAGCTACGCCCGCTCGAAGAGGAAACCCAGAGGCTGCCGGTGGTTCCGGCCCCTGAGTTGGTGAAGTAGGGACGCCGTGGCGTTATCGGGGCAAGCTCCGCTCCCTGACGATCGCGGCTCGGAAACGCCGGTTGACCCACCTTACCGAGCCGCGGCCAAAGGGAGCGGTGCTTTGGTAGCGCGAGGGCTAACATGCTGCGCCTGATCGGCCGCTACATCTTCCGCGAGATACTTTCCAGCGCGTTCCTGGGAACCTTCCTGGCCACCTTCGTGCTTTTCCTTCAGGGGATCGACCCGATTTTTGAAGTGCTGGTGCGCAGCAACGCCTCGGCAAAAACCGTGGTCGCCTTGTTCGCTCTGGCCATGCCGCCGGTGCTGCCGCTTACTATTCCGTTCGGCATGCTGGTGGGAATTCTGATCGGGCTGGGCCGGATGGCAGCTGACGGTGAGATCACGGCCCTACGGGCTGCGGGCGTGCCCAGCCGCAAGGTGATCGCGCCGGTGGTGTTGTTTGCGGTGATTGCCGCGGGGCTCGCGGCCTATTCCTCGCTGCGGCTCACTCCGTACTCCATTCGTGAGAGCAACCAGATCCGTGATCAACTCATTGCCACGCAACTTTCAGCCGACATCCAGCCGCGCGTATTCCAGGAGGACTTTCCCAACAAGATCCTGTATGTGAATGATGTCCGTCCGGGCGATCCAGTGCTTTGGCGCAACGTATTCATGGCGGACGTAACCGATCCGTCGCTGCGCGCCACCGGCCTGCGCGGCAACGCGCAAGGGCCGCTCATCACTGTTTCGCGGGAAGCCATTGCGACGCCTGACCCGTTGAACAATCGCATCCAGCTTTCATTGCGAGATGCCTCCACTTATGAGATGGGCAAAGACAACGTCGCCCACGACGTCAGTTTCCCCCGCGGCGAGCAGGCGTTGGATGCCGCGCCGCCCAAGCAGGTCACCAACCAGCCATTCCAGGAGATGAATACGGGCAAGCTGTGGCGATACGCCGGGCCCGAGTGGATTGAGGCGCGGGTGCAGTTGCACCGCCGCTTTGCGCTTCCGGCCGCCTGCATCATGTTGTCGCTAGTCGGCATCCCGCTAGGTGTAGCTACGCGCAAAGGAGGCAAATCGGCCGGCTACGTCACAGCCGTCTTTTTGGCTTTCTTCTGCTATCACCTTTCCTCGGTCAGCCTGATCGGCCTGGCCCGTCAGAGAACGCTCCCCATCCCGTTAGCCATGTGGCTGCCGAACATCGTGTTCGGCATCGTCGGCGTGATTTTCCTGGCCCGGATGGATCGCCCCGGAGACCGCGACCTGCTGGGCGCCATTCGATCGCTGTTCGCTCGTTTCAAAACCGATCGTCCGCTGCAGCCGGGCCGGCGCCTTCCCCTGCTCCCGCAACTGGTGGATACCTACATCCTCTCGACGTTCCTGTTTTATTTCGCGCTGTGGCTGGCCAGCCTCGTTTTCATGACCTTGATCTATAACTTCTTCGAGCTGATGGGCGATATGATTCGCAATCATATCCCGCTGCTGAAGATGTTCACGTACCTGTTCTTTCTCAGCCCCACGTTGATCTATCAAAGCCTACCCATCTGCGTGCTGCTAGCCGTCTTGGGAGCCTTCGGCGTGATGACCAAGAATAACGAGGTGACCGCGTTTAAGGCCTGCGGCGTGAGCCTGTACCGGCTGGCAATGCCGGTTGTGCTGGCCAGCGTGCTCTTCAGCGGGGCTCTGTTCGCGTTCGATTATTACTACGTTCCCGGCGCCAACCGGAAGCAGGACGCCCTGCGCGACGAAATCAAAGGGCGGGCTACCCAGACCTACTTGAATCCGAACCGCAAATGGATCTGGGGCGCCGAGTCGCGGATCTACTACTACAAATACTTCGATCCCAATCAAAGCATGATGGCCGGCGTCTACGTGTTCGAATTGGATCCGGGGACATTCCGCATGACGCGGGAGATCTCGGCCGAGCGCGCGCACTGGAATCCGTCGCTCGGAACCTGGGTGTTCGAAAACGGTTGGAGTAGCGATTTTCGCGGCACGCAGCGCCTTTCCACGCGTCCGTTCGGCGGCGTGACCTTTCCGGAATTGAGCGAACCTCCCGACTACTTTCTGAAAGAGGCGCTCCAGGACAAGCAGATGAATTTTCTGCAACTGGACCGCTACATCCGCGATCTGCAGCAGAGCGGTTTCGATACCGTGCGCCTGCAGGTGCAGTTCTACCGGAAATTCTCGGTGCCGATTTTCGCGCTGATTATGGCGATGATCGCCGTCCCGTTCGCCTTTCTGGTGGGCAGCCGCGGCGCCATGACCGGCATTGGCGTGAGTATCGCCATCGCCATTTTCTATTGGGGCATCAGCATTCTGTTCCAGAAGATTGGCGAGGTGAACCAGCTGCCCCCGGCCATGGCAGCCTGGTCTCCGGATGCGGTCTTTGCCTTGGGTGGACTGTACCTGATGACGCGGATGAGGAGTTAGATTGACCTAGAACCAAGGACGCTCTGGCAGAACTGTGGGGCAGATCTTCCCGTTCTGCAAGGAGTAGAAATCGTTTATGTGCCGCCGACTATTGCCGCTTATTTTGGTTGCTGCCGCCGCGGGTTTCGCTCAGAAGTATGACGGCCCGCGCCCGGAGAAGCCTGATCTGCCGTACTTGAAGCATGGCGACAACCTGGTTGCGACCGAATCCTCCGAGGCCAAGGAGGAGAAACGCAAGGACGACACCATGTACATCATGGAAGGCGCCAGTTGTGCGGCCAAGACGCCGCTCCCGTCGCCGGTTCTTCTGTTTCAGGCCGACAAGATCCAGCCGGAGAAGCTGTCTCTGTATAAGTTGGAAGTCAAGAACGGCCGTCGTGAAATTACGTTTTCGCCTAAGAAACGACAGAATGCGGTGCCGATCCGCATCGACGTCAACCGCTTGAGCTCGGATAACCTTTATAAGATCGAAGTCGAAGATTCCCTCAGCAACGGCGAATACGCCCTGAGCCCGGAGGGCTCGAACCAGGTTTTTTGCTTCCAGGTTTACTAAACCGTCTAGACGGCGCCGTGTGGTATTCTGGATGGGTACAAAAAAACGAGAAGAGAAGACAAGGAGCTTGAACCTCTAGAATGGCACTGGCGATTGAAGCGAAGCGGCAGATTTTTTCCTCAAATCAGCGCCACAAGACGGATACCGGGTCGCCAGAAGTACAGATTGCTTTGTTGAGCCAGCGGATTTCGCTGCTGACCGAGCACTTCAAGACGCACAAAAAGGACCATGGATCGCGAAAAGGCCTGCTGACCATGGTTGCCAAGCGTCGCCGGCTTCTGACGTACCTGCGCAATACCGATCCTGAGCGCTACAAGACCGTTCTGCAACGCCTCGGCATACGCCGCTAGTCCATTCCGCGGGAACACTCCCGGCTAACGGATGTTTCCCAATTCATTCCGCTCGAGCCTTGGCAGCCGTCGGCGCGTGGCCGCGGCCGTTAGGCTTTCTATTCCTGTCAACTCCATTCTCAAATGGCTCCTGTAAAGGTAGCCGATCCGTAAATGGCCGGACGCCGTATGCGTTTGCGGCCGAGGTTGGAGGTTTTTTAGAAGAATGTCACATAAAGTTGAAGTTGATCTAGGCGGCCGGACAATTACGTTAGAAACCGGCAAGATCGCCAAGCAGGCCAACGGCTCCGTCGTGGTTCGCTCCGGGGACGCGGTCGTCCTGGTGAGCGCCTGTATGGCCGAAAAACCCAAAGCAGGCGCGGGGTTCTTTCCGCTCACCGTCGATTACCGCGAGTACACGTACGCCGCGGGCAAGATCCCGGGCGGCTTTATCAAACGCGAAGGGCGGCCCTCGGAGAAAGAGATTCTCACGAGCCGGCTCATCGACCGGCCGATCCGTCCGTTATTTCCGGAAGGTTTCATGAATGAAACCCAGGTGATCGCCATGGTGCTATCGGCTGACCCGGAGCAGGATCCAAACTCGCTGGCCATCGCCGGCGCAGCGGCCGCTCTGGCCATTTCCGATATCCCGTTCCAATATGTCATGGGAGGCGTCCGAGTCGGGATGAAGGACGGGCAGTACATCGCCAATCCCACGTATACCGAGGGCCGCGAGTCGGTGCTGAATATCGTAGTCGCCGGCACCGAAGATGGCATCGTTATGGTGGAAGCCGGGGCTCAGCAGGTTTCCGAAGCGGAAGTGCTCGGCGCCATCGAATTCGGCCATAACTGCTGCAAGAAGATTGCCGCCGGTATCCGCGAACTGATGAAGGTCGCCGGCAAGCAGAAGAAAGTGGTGGCGCCGCCCGCTCACGACCAGGCGCTTTACGACAAGATCGCCAAGTCTTGCCGCGCGGAGCTGACCGATGCGTTGAACACACAGAAGTATCCTAAGCTCGAAAGCTATTCGCGTGTCGAAGGTCTCCGGAACCGCGCAATCGAAGCCGAGCCCGAAGAGCAGCAGGAAGAGGCCGGCAAGTGTTACGACACGCTGAAGGAGCGCATTTTCCGGGACGAAGTGTTGAAGAACAAGCGCCGCCCGGACGGTCGCGCCTTCGATGAGATCCGGCAAATCACGATCGAAACCGGCGTCCTACCGCGCACTCACGGGTCCGCCCTGTTCACCCGCGGTGAGACTCAGGCACTGGTGACGGTAACGCTGGGAACGAAGGAAGATGAGCAGCGCATCGAACTGCTGGAACCCGGCGAAGCCACCAAGCGCTTCATGTTGCATTACAATTTCCCGCCGTTCAGCGTGGGGGAAGTGGGCTTCATGCGCGGTCCCGGCCGGCGCGAAATCGGCCACGGAGCGTTGGCGGAGCGGGCGCTCACCGCTCTGATTCCGGACGAGACAGTCTTCCCGTACACCATGCGCGTGGTGAGCGACATTCTGGAATCGAACGGATCCAGTTCGATGGCGACGGTTTGCGGCGCCTCGCTGGCGCTGATGGACGCGGGCGCTCCACTAGCCTCGCACGTGGGTGGCGTGGCCATGGGGTTGGTGATCGAAGACAAGAACTACGCCGTTTTGACCGACATCGCGGGCGCTGAAGATCACTACGGCGACATGGATTTCAAGGTCGCGGGAACGCGCGAAGGCATCACCGGCCTGCAGATGGATATTAAGGTCCCCAACGTGACGACGGCCATCATGAAAGAAGCGCTCGAGCAGGCGCGGCGCGGGCGTCTCTTTATCCTGGACAAGATGGTGCAGGCGGTGCCGCAAGCGAGGACCAGTATTTCGCAGTATGCGCCTCGCATCTACACCATGAATATTCCGACCGATAAGATCCGTGACGTCATCGGACCGGGCGGCAAGGTGATCCGCGGCATCATCGAGCAGACCGGCGTGAAGATCGACGTGGAAGACAACGGCACGATTCACATTGCGTCGGCCGACGAAGCATCGGCCAACCGGGCGATCCAGATTATTTCCGACATAACCGCGGTGGCGGAAGTCGGCAAAACCTACCTGGGAAAAGTCGTGCGGCTGGTGGATTTCGGCGCGTTTGTCGAGATCTTCCCCGGGACGGACGGTCTGCTGCATATCAGCGAGATCGCTGAGAACCGCATCCGCGAGGTCCGCGACGAACTCAAAGAAGGCGACCAGATCCTGGTGAAGGTGCTGGCCATGGAAGGCAACAAGATCAAGCTGAGCCGAAAGGCCGTGCTGCGAGAGCAGCGCGAAAAGCTGAAACAGAGCCAGCCGCAAGGCCAGGGCGTCAAGGCGTAAGTTGTGGGGCGGCGCCATGCGCTGCCCAATGCAAAATTGCCGACCCGCATTACCAACCAGACGCGCAATACCGTGCTGGCCACTGCGGCCGACGTAGCCGACACCAGCGCTAAACGGCGGACCGGCCTGCTCAAACATGAACGCCTCGAACCGGGCGAAGGGTTGTGGATCAGCCCGTGCGAATCAGTCCACACGTTCTTCATGAAGTTTGCCATCGACCTGGTCTATCTCGACAAGCACAAGAAGGTGCGCAAGGTGCGGCACGCCGTTCCGCCGTGGCGGCTTTCGGCGTGCCTGACGGCGCAGTCGGTGCTGGAGCTCCCGGCTGGCGTCGCGGCGAATACCCAGACTCAAGCAGGCGATCAACTGGTGTTTGATAAGCTTACGTAGTTTGGTGAGCGATCATTTCAAAAGCCGGCTGCGCATGGCTCTCGTGCTGTTCGCCGTGGTGGCCGGTTTCTATTGGAAACTTACACTCACGCGCCAGTTCGAGTGGACGTGGGTCCCCGACGTAGCGACGCAGGTGCTTCCGTGGTTCGAGGAGCAGGCTCGATTTTGGGGCGATGGCACGATTGCCCTTTGGGATCCCACCATGTGGGCCGGGCAACCGTTATTAGGCCAGGCCCAGCCCGGAACCGCGTATCCGTTGAACTGGATACTTTTCGCCCTCCCATTACACAAAGGCTTTCTGCGCTCCGATGCAGTCGAGTGGTACTTCGTGGTGGAGCGGCTCATGGCAGTGGCATTCTGTTACTGGTTCTGCCGCGACCTCGGCCGATCGCGGACTGCGTCGCTTCTGGGCGGATGCGTGTTCGGGTTCTCTGGGTACATCGGCACAACCAACTGGCCGCAGATGGTGAACGGCGCTCTCTGGCTGCCGCTCGTGTTCCTGTTCCTGCTGCGCGCCGGCCGCAAGCAGAATGTGTTCGGCAACGCTGCGCTTTCCGGGATGTTTCTGGGAATCGCCTGGCTGAGCGGCCACCATCAAGCGCCTCTGTTCATCCTGCTAGCCGCCGCAGGCACATGGATCTATTTCATCGTCCGATCGGGCAGATGGGATTGGCAGTTGGCGCGAGCCGCGGCGGTGGCCATGCTCTTCATGGCGCTGACCGGAGCTCTACAGATCCTGCCAGCCTATGAATATGGCCACCTGGCAAAGCGCTGGGTAGGAGTGCCAGATGCCATCACTTGGAACGAACCGGTGCCGTACTCCGTGCACGAAATGTACGACCTGAAGCCTTACGATTTGCCGGGTCTGGTTTTTCCGTACATCGGCACCAACGCCTCTCCGTTCGTCGGCGTGGCGGCGCTCTCACTGGCCTTTCTCGGGGTCGCCGTCTGTTGGCGCGATCCGCGCGTGCGGCTCCTGGCGGCTGTGGGCCTGGGAGGTTTCGTCTACGCCCTGGGACACTTCAGCATCTTTCAGGGATTCCTCTACGGATTGATTCCGGAACTGGACAAGGCGCGCGTGGCCTCGACGGCCGTTTTCCTGTTCCAGTTCGGAATCGCTGCATTGGCAGCCTTCGGTATCGATCTACTCGGATGGTCGGAACCTTCACCATGGCCCAAGCGCGTAATGTGGGCGCTGTTGGGATTCGCCGTGGTCACTTTGGCGATTTTTCTGGTGGCGATTTTTGTGAACCGGATGTTGACACCAGGGCCAGAGCCGACTCTGTTGGTGCCGTTCCTGGCGTTGGGCGTAGCCGCCCTGTTGTACGCTTCGAGCCGCGGAAGCCTGAGCCGCACGCAGATCGGCGTCCTCATGCTCCTGCTGGTTCTGATGGACCTCGGAAACACTACCGGTTCGGTGATCGCGTCACGATCGGATTCTGGCCGCAGCAAGTGGGTGGATCAGATGCGCGCGAATGCAGACATCGCCGGCTTTCTCAGAAGACAACCGGGGTTTTTGCGAGCCACCGTAGCGAACGACGCTTTCCCGGAAAACTGGGGGGAATGGCACGGCGTCCCGATGTGGAGGGGTTACCTGGCCAGCCTCACGGACAACCTGCTGCGCTTCGAGAACTCGCAATTTCCCGCGCGTATGCTGTTTGGAGTGGCCTATACCATTTCGGACCGGCCCCCGCCGGAAGGCGGCGATGAGGTCTTCGCCGGCCACAGCGGGTTCAAGGTCTACAGACACGCCGAAGCATTTCCGCGCACGTGGGCTCTACATCGACTACAAAAGGTGAACAGCGCGAACGAGGGAAGTCGGGTGATCAACGAACACCTGGCAGATTTACACGACATGGCCTTCCTGTTGGGCGACGCTCCAGCAATGGAGACTTGCGCTTCGCCGGATCACGTGGAACTGCAAGAGTACTCACCGAACCGCGTCCAAATCAAGGCCAGAATGGCGTGCAAGGGCATGGTGGTTCTTTCGGATGTCTTCTTCCCGGGATGGCATGCTGCCATCGACGGCAGCTCCGCGCCTATCTATGAGGTGAACGAAGCCATGCGTGGAGTAGTGGTTCCTGCGGGGGATCACACGCTGACGTTCCAATACCTTCCCCTCTCGGTGGTCAGCGGTTTCCTGCTCACGTTAGCCGGCGTCGGCGGCGCCCTTGTCCTAAATCGCCGGAGCGCCCGGCACCCGGACAAGAGCGCCCCGATTTGATATAGTGTCCCGCATGAGCCGGACACTAGCGCTACGCGTCTCTGCGTTAATCGTATTTCTCGTAGGCGCCTGGATCGCCTACACGCAGCAAGGCAACCAGCCCGCGAAATTGACTCTGAACAAGGTGAAGGACGATCTTTATGAGATCGAGGGCGACGGCGGCAATGTCGCCGTGTACATCACCAGTGAAGGCGTCATTCTGGTGGACGACAAGTTCGATCAAGACCACGATCAAATCATGGCCAACGTGAAGAGCGTGACGGATCAGCCGATCAAATACATCTTCTCGACGCACTACCACGCCGATCACAGCGGCGGCAACGCCAAAATGCTGCCGTTTGCGGAGATCATTTCGACGGCCAATGCGCGCACCAATATTGTGCAGCACAAACAATCCAATGCGCCCCCGGGAGTGATGCCTGCGCGCGTGGTTTTCACCGACGAGACCTCTGTGTTTCTGGGCGGCAAGGAAGTTCGGGCGCACCACTTCGGCCGCGGCCACACCGATGGCGACGCGGTCATCTATTTCCCCGCTCTGCGCACGATTCATACCGGCGACTTGATGGCCGGCAACACTCCGCTGATCGATTATCCGGGCGGCGGCAGCGTGGTGGAGTGGACCAAGACGCTCGACGCCGCGATGAAAGCCTGGGACTTCGATACCGTGATCCCCGGCCATGGACCGGTAACCACGAAAGCGAACCTCCTGGCTTATCGGAATAACGTGGAAAAGCTGCGTGTCCGCGCGGCCGGCCTGATTAAGCAGGGCAAGAGCTCCGACGACGTCGCCAAGGTCATGATGGCCGAATTCGGCTGGATGCCCAATAGCCTGCAGATGCAGTGGAGTTTGCCGGGAATGATGCAGGAGCTCAAAAGGTAGAGTGGCGCAGGCCATCGTTTCTCCGTGGCCTGCGGCGGTGGCAGACGACGCAAACCGATCGTCTGCCCTACACGACTACGACGCGATATCCATCCGCCGGTGATCCTTCAGGATGCACCGATCCATGGCGACTGTGATACCGGCTTGTTCGGCGCGGCGTGCGGCCTCTTCGTGTACCACGCCTTCCTGCATCCAGATGGCCTTGGCGCCCTTGCGAATGGCAGCTTCCACGATATCCGGCACGAATTCCGAGCGGCGGAAAATATCGACCACATCGATTGCATCGGGCACCGAGTCGAGATCGGGATAGCACTTCTCTCCCAACACTTCGACCTCTTCGGGGTTCACGGGAATAATCCGGTAGCCAGCTCGCTGCAAGTATTCGGCGACACCAAAGCTGGGACGGTACCGCTTGCCGGAAAGGCCCACGACCGCAATGGTTCGAGCCGACTGCAGGATTTCGGAAATTCGTTTCATGAGGCCTGCGCTAAAGCCGAACGGCGAACCGCTCGCCTGAGTTTCTCGACTTCCTCGTGGGGCAGCATTCGAAATTGGCCCGGCTTCAGCGGCCCAAGTTCCAAAGGGCCGATGCGCACGCGTTTGAGCTTCTCCACCAGCCGCCCGAAATGTTTGAACATAGTGCGAATCTGCTGATTGCGGCCTTCGAACAGGCGCACTTCGTACCACGGGTTCTCGGCATCGTGGAGCAGTTTCAAGCCCGCGGGCATGGTGCGAACGCCCGACAAAGGCACTCCTCGCCGGAACTGTTCTTCTTGATCTGCCGACAGCCGGCCATTTATCTTTACCACGTAAGTCTTCGGCAAATGCGTCGCCGCGGACATAATGGCGTTGCTCAGCTCCCCGTCGTTGGTGAGCAGGAGGAGGCCCTCGCTGTGATAGTCCAGGCGGCCCACCGGGTAGACGCGTTCTCTGACACCGCGCAAAAGGTCCATCACGGTGGCCCGCTGTTGTGGGTCGCTCACGGTGGTGACAGTGTTATTGGGCTTGTGCAGGGCGATATAGACCAAGCGCTTGGGCGGCCGCACCAGGCGGCCGTCGGCTTTGATGCTGTCGCGTTCGAGATCGGCCTTCGATCCGAGTTGGCTGACTACGGCGCCATTCACCGTGACCCGCCCCTCCACGATCATTTGTTCGGCGTGGCGGCGGGAAGCGACCCCGGCCTGCGAGAGAATTTTTTGGAGCCGCTCTTCCGCCATCAGTTCTCCGTTACGGCCTCCGCCACGACCGCTTCCGGTTGTGGCGCATCTGGTTTAGGCGCCTCCTGATCGGGCGTGCCAACATCATCCAGAGCCAGCCGCCGGATCTCCTCGAATTCCTTGAGAGACGGCAGCTCACTGAGATCCTTCAGCCCGAACTGCACCAGGAAATCCTTGGTGGTTTTATAGAGGACAGGTTTGCCGATTACATCCTTTCGGCCGGCGATGGCGATGAGCTTACGTTCGAGCAGTGTCTTAAGCACGCCGTCGCCCTGCACGCCACGGATGGCGCGGATTTCGGGGGCGGTGACCGGCTGTTTATAAGCGATCACAGAGAGCGTTTCGAGTGCCGGTAGGGACAGCTTAAACGGCGGTTTCAGGCTCTTTACGAAACTACGCACCGCGTCGTGATGTTCCGGTTTCGTAGCCAGCTTGAAACCGCCGGCCACTTCGCGCACCGCGAGCCCGTGCTCCGGCTTCTCGAATTCAGCCGCCAGCTCGGCCAGCAATGCTCCGACACGATCGGCCGGCTGTTCGAGAGCCGCGGCAATCTGCGCGACCGTGACCGGCTCTTCGGCCACATACACAATGGCTTCGATGACTGCTTTGAGCTGCGCATCCTCGATGGATAGCGGAACCGGCCCGGGGCGCGGACCAGCTTCGAGCAGCTCGTCCATCGAGAGCACCGTTTCGAGGCGCGGCTCCTCGGCTTCCTGGGGCAGTTCCTGTGTGGGTGTTTCTAATTCTTCCATGGTTCAGTTGTAGTCTTGTTCGATAGCGGCAATCGGTTGATCAGACGCGAATACGTTGTCGAAGTGGCTGTGGCGTACCAGCGCGATCTCTCCAAAAAGATCCTTTTGCGTGACCACGGCCGCCTGCATGCGCACCAGTTCGAGCACCGCCAGAAACAGCACGATCATGGCGCGGCGGGATGGTTGCTGCTCGAACATCCGCAGGATGAAGACCGGCTGATCGGGCGGCTGTTCCAAAAACCGGTCCCGCATGAACCGCATCATTTCGGAAACCGTGACGTCGGCAGCATCCACTTCATAGGTGGGGCGATTCTTGGCGCGCTCTAGAATCTGATTGAAGGCCTTCACCAGGTCGAAGAGAGTAACGGCTAAACCGGGGTCGCTATCCTCTGCCAGGAAGCTCTCGACCTGCGGATTGGACCAGACGTTTTCTTCAATAAGCCGCTTTTGTTGCAACATCTCGGCGGCATTCTTGAAGCGCTCGTGCTCAAGCAGGCGGTTGATCAGTTCCTGGCGCGGGTCGTCGGCTGCTTCGCCTTCGGGCGCTAGTGCCGGATCCTGCGGCAGCAGCATTTTCGACTTGATGTGGATCAGGGTTGCCGCCATGTATACGAATTCAGCACCCAATTCCATATCCATTTCCCGGGCCTTCTCCAGGTATTCCAGGTACTGGGTGGTGATGGTGGCGATGGGAATGTCTTTGATGTCGATCTGCTGCTTGCGGATGAGATCGAGCAAAAGGTCCAGGGGCCCGTCGTACTGCTCCAGGTGAAAATGCAGGGGAGTTGACACCGTTCCTACAACGATAACAAATCCATGGCCGCCGAGGCAGGCTTAGTGTGCTCTCGCCTTGCGAGGCGGCTCGACGTTCGGCAAGAACACGGTCAACAGGCCGAGTGCCGGCAAAAATGAGCAGACGTGGTACACGTACGCGATGCTGGTGGCATCGGCCAGCTTGCCCAGAAGCGCGGCGCCCAAGCCGCCCATTCCGAACGCCAGCCCGAAGAAGAGGCCGGAAACCATGCCGATCCTTCCGGGAACCAACTCTTGGGCGTAGACCAGAATCGCGGAGAAGGCTGAGGCCAGCACCAGCCCGATGATCACGGTCAAGACGCCGGTCCAGAACAGGGTCGCATACGGCAACAGCAACGTGAACGGAAGCACACCCAGGATCGAACACCAAATTACATATTTGCGGCCGATGCGATCGCCAACCGGCCCGCCGATGATCGTTCCGGCCGCGACGGCTCCCAGGAATAGGAACAGGTACAACTGGGCGCTGCGTACCGGCAGGTGGAATTTGTTGATCAGATAGAACGTGTAGTAGCTGCTCAGGCTGGCCATGTAGAAGAACTTGGAGAAGATCAGGCTGACCAGCACCACAATCGCTATGGCGATGCGTGTGGTGGAAGGGTGCGACGCGGCGTCCACGGCGGTTTTCCGGGCTTTCTTCAAAAGCGAACGGTTGGCCTTGTACCAGCGTCCCACGCGAGTCAGGATGATGATGGCCAGCAGTGCGGCCAACGAAAACCAACCGATGCTGCGCTGACCGGCCGGGAGCACGACGAATGCGGCCAGCAGCGGGCCCAGCGACGAGCCGGCGTTGCCGCCCACCTGAAACAGCGATTGCGCCAACCCATGCTGTCCGCCCGAGGCCATGCGCGCCACACGTGACGATTCGGGATGAAACACAGACGAACCCACGCCCACCAACGCCACGGCCAGCAGAATCGCGGAAAAAGTAGGCGCAGACGACAGCAGAATCAATCCGGCAAGCGTGAAGGCCATGCCGGCCGCGAGTGAGAACGGCATCGGCTTGCGGTCCGTGAACGTCCCGACCACGGGTTGCAACAGCGAAGCCGTCAGTTGCAGGGTCAATGTGATGAGCCCGATCTGACCGAAATCGAGGTGATACGAACTCTTCAGGATCGGGTAGACGGCCGGAATGACCGACTGCATCATGTCGTTTAGCAGATGGCAAAAGCTGATCGCGGCCAGGATGCGAAAGGCCGTATTCTCCTGTCGATTCTCGCGCTCCTGTGCAATGGAACGGCCTAGACTGGCGCCTGCGGACATGACTTTTTTAGTGTACCGAACCGCATCCCCTCGCCGTTGCTTGGAACCGGGCGGATCTGCCACGCTAATACAGCGGGAACATGCGTACTCTGACCCTTATTTCGATGCTGGCGGCCGTTTTGAGCTTCTTTTTGTCCGCGGTCCAAATGCGGCTTCGCACCATGTTCGCCCGCCGGCCAAGGCTGATCTGGGGCGCCCCAGTGGTACTAACTGCGTTTTTTGGCGGAGCGGCGGCGCTGGCACAGGCGTGGAGCATGACGCTCTGCCTGGTGGTGCTGGCCTATACGATAGCCCCTGT
>DATJAK010000308.1:0-29516 GCA_035516375.1 Bryobacteraceae bacterium | reverse complement strand
GACTGCCTCCATGGCGGGCGGCAATTATTCGACCACGGTCAAGATGGACAACTTCGTGCGCCATGCCACGGAGCGGATCGAAAGCCTGCCGGGAGTGGAGGCCGCCTCGGCATCGATCATGCTCCCCACCAACTGCTGCATCGATTTACCATTCAGCATTGCAGGCAAGCCTGCGGCGAAGGGCGGGCAATACAACGGCGACGAGCAATGGCGGGCCGTCGCGCCGCATTATTTCCGCGTATTCCGCATCCCGGCTCTGCGCGGCCGGAGCTTCCGCGAAACCGACGCGGCCAATTCCGCCCGCGTGGTGATCATCAACGACGCAATGGCCCGCAAATACTGGCCGAAGGAAGACCCGCTCGGAAAGGTCATGGTAATCGGCAAAGGACTGGGCCCCGAGTTTGAAGAGCCGGCCCGGCAAATCGTGGGGATCGTCGGTACTGCGCGCGAATCGGGATTGAGCAAGGCCGACGTACCCGTGATGTACATTCCGCAGGGCCAGGTGACCGATGGCCTGATCAAGCTGGCCAACAATGTGCTCCCGCTCTCCTGGGCAGTCCGCTCGGCAGCCAACCCTATGGCGCTACGCGGGCCGATTGAGCGGGAACTCCGCGCCGTGGATGCAACGATAACGCCGGCGCGCGAGCGCCTCATGGAGGAGGTGATCTCCGATAGCATCTCGCGCGATAACTTCACCATGCTGCTGCTCAGCATTTTTGCCGGCATCGCCTTGCTGCTGGCGGCGATTGGCATCTACGGGCTGATGTCGTACTCAGTGGAACAGCGCACGCAAGAGATCGGGATCCGCAAGGCGCTGGGGGCGGGTGGGCGCGATTTGATGCGCCTGGTCTTTGGCCAAGGCCTGAAACTGGCGGCCGCGGGCGTGGCGCTGGGCCTCGGCATCGCATATGGATTAACGCGCGTGCTCGCCAGCCTCCTGTTCGGTGTCAAGGCTGCCGACCCAGTGACCTTCGGTGGCGTAGCGGTGGTCTTGATTCTAATTGCTGCGGCTGCCACGTGGTTTCCGGCGAAGCGGGCAGCGGCGGTGGAACCGGTAGAAGCGCTGCGGTACCAGTGAGCGTCGGCCCTCCCGCGCCGCTGCGGCTGACAAAACTGCTAGTGTAGTGCGTCATACAGAATGCAGTTAACTCTGTGGGGCAGACGATCGGTTTTCGTCGTCTGCCGGCGGCGCACAGGCGCGCTTCGCACACCCTGGCAGACCGCGAAAGACGACGGTCCGCCCCACGGAAGGCAGCGAAATACGCCTCGGCGTCGCGACGCCGCTTCGGCGATTATTCGACAATCGTTTCGTCTTCGAACGGTCCGTGGCGTAATCGGGCCGCCTCCCGCGCCGCTGCTTTGCGCGCCAACATCAATAGATTCCGGGGATCAAGCGCGATGTGCGGCTGGTGTACGCACGGTATTCGTCGCCGAACTGCTTTTCGAGCAACCGCTCTTCTGCACGGATGCGGAAAAGAAGCGGCGGTATGAGGAACGCGAGAAGCACGAGGCCCGCACCCGAACGAAAGCCGCAGGCCCAGCCGATCCCAGTGAGCAACAGACCGAGATAGCTGGGGTGGCGAATGAGCTGGTAGATGCCAGTTGTCACGAGCGTGTGACCGGATTGGATGGCAACGAGGCCGCTGAAGCGGCGGCCGAGGACAAATACCGGCCAGAGGCGCAACACGCCGCCGGCGGCGAAGATGGCTACGCCAAACCAGCGAATGGTGTCCGTGTCCATTGTCCAGAACCCGATCCGATCGGTGTAGGCCGGCAGGAACCCACCCAACAGCCCTATCACGCCGAAGACGGGAAGGACCCAGCGGTTGCCGCGATCCTCGCGCACGCCGCGACTCACGTTGCCACCGGCGAACATCGCGACCACCGCCATTGCAAAAGTTACGGCGACCAGTGCGGTTCGCGCGGGATTCGAGAAGAATGCCTCCCCGCCCCAACCGAGAACCGCGAGACCGAGGTAGGCGCCGGTGCTGAGGACAACCAGAGCGAATCTTACGGCCAAGCTCATCGTTCCCTTCCGACCTGTTATTTTAGATCCGCCAGGGATGAATCCGCGAAGCGGGCCTCCCCGATGGCGTTCCCGACGTTGTAACCTATATCGATTGCGGCCCCGCAGCCCGGGCGTGCAAGTTTAGGCGGTACCGCAGCCCAAAGGAGGCACCATGAGAATTTGCTCAATCGCGATATACGCACTCGCGCTGGTTGTCAACGTGGCCACAACGTTCGCGGCCGATCCGCCGCCGTGGGCCTACGGCTTCGAAGGACCGCCGCAAGCAGGCGCCGCGCCCGCCCCGATCGGTCCGGCCAACACCGATCAGACGCCGCGCACGATTCCCGGCGCAACGGCCAAGTATCCCCGCGCGCAGATCGCCAACCGCTTCGGCCCGGCCGATTGGTTCCCCGGCGACCATCCGCAGATGCCCGACGTGGTGGCGCACGGCAAGCAACCGAGCGTCTGGGCGTGTGGCCTATGCCACTATCCCAACGGCAAAGGCCGCGCGGAAAATGCGGGCGTCAGCGGCCTGTCCGTCGAGTATTTCATCCACACGATGCACGATTTTCGAGACGGCAACCGCAAGAGCGCCGACCCGCGCAAAGCGAACACCAACCTCATGATGCAGTTCGCGAAGAACATGAGCGACGATGAAATCAAAACCGCTGCCGAATACTTTGGCGCGATGAAGTGGACGCCGTGGATCAAGGTGGTGGAAGCAAAAACGGCGCCCAAGGCGAAACCCTCGAACGGTCTGTTCATAGTGGAAGGCAGTGAGACGGAGCCGCTGGGAGACCGCATCCTGGAAACACCCGTGAACGGCGAAGCCACGGAAGTTCTGCGGGATCCGCATTCCGGATTCACCGCCTACGTGCCGGTGGGCGCGGTGAAAAAGGGTGAGGCGCTGGTCACCAAAGGTGGCGGCAAAACCATCGCCTGCGGCAGTTGCCACGGCGCCGATCTCCGGGGCCTCGGGCCGGTACCGGGGCTCGCCGGGCGCTCGCCCAGCTACCTGATGCGCCAGATGTATGACATGCAGCAAGGCTTCCGCAAAGGAACGTGGACGGAGCTGATGAAACCGGTGGTCGCCAAGCTGACGACCGACGACATGATGGATATCGTGGCGTACACGGCGTCCCAGATGCCGTAAGGGCTCCGGATCCAACATGCGAAGGCTTGCTCTGGCGGCGGGTTCGGCGGCCCTGCTGGCCGGTGTGTTTGCGGCGGCGCAAGCACCGGCCGAGCGGCCCTTTAAGATCATCAAGCTGGATGCGGCTCTGGACGAGATCATCTCACCGGATGCCAAGCTCGAGACACTGGGCGACCGCTTCGGCTTGACCGAGGGTCCGGTGTGGGTCGAACGCGGGGACGACGGCTATCTGTTATTCAGCGACAATGCCGGCAACCAGATTTATAAGTGGTCGCCGCGTGCACCGCTTTCTGTGTTCTTGCAGAAGAGCGGCTACACCGGCAGCGATGTGACACACGCCGGCGCGCAAACGGTGACGGGCGGCGGTGTGGCGATTCTGCTGATCGGCTCCAACGGACTGACGCTGGACCCGCAAGGCCGGTTGCTCATCACAGCCATGACCGACCGCGCGGTGGTGCGCCTGGAGAAGGACGGCACGCGAACGATGCTGGCGGATCGGTATCAAGGGAAGCGCTTCAACGGTCCCAACGATATCGTGGCCAAATCGGACGGGGCAGTGTATTTCACGGACACGGTATGGGGCATGCGCGGAGCGGAGAGCAGCCCCGACCGGGAACTTCCGTACAGCGGTTTTTTTCTGATCAAAGACGGTAAGGTGACTTTGCTCGGCGGAGACAAAGACCATCCCGGCGACCTGCCGAATGGCATCGCGCTGTCGCCGGATGAGAGGCATCTCTATGTGACCGCCGGCGCCTCGAAGACCCTGCGCTACGACGTGCTGCCGGATGATACAGTGTCGAACCCGGTGAAGTTCTTAGATGCGGGCATTGACGGCATCAAGGTAGACCGAAGAGGCAACGTTTATTCGACCGTACGGGGCAGCGAGATCTGGATCACCTCGCCTGAGGGCAAGCGGCTGGGCACGCTCGAATTGCCGCAAATCACCAGCGAGCCAAGGCCGCGGATTGTGGCCACGAATCTGGCGTTCGGTGACGCCGATAGCAAGACACTCTACATCACCGCGTGCACGCATCTGTTTCGAATCCGGCTGAAGGCCGCGGGGGTTCGGCCGGGTCCGCAACAATAGGACACGGCGGCCGCCGCGAAAGCTTCAGGCTTTGCGCAGGACCAGCACGGCGTTCAGCCCGCCGAAGGCGAAGGAATTGGAAAGCGCGTATTCCACTGCAGCCCGCCGCGCATGATTCGGAATCACATCCAGGTCGCAATCCGGATCGGGTTCGGTGAAGTTGGCGGTGGGCGGCAGGACGCCGTCGCGCAGAGCCAAGGTGGTCGCCAGACACTCGAAGGCGGCGGCGGCGCCCAGCCCGTGGCCATGCATGGATTTGGTGGAGCTTACCGGCAGATGGTTTGCGTGGGCGCCGAATACCGCCCGGATGGCGGCGGTCTCGGTCAAGTCGTTGGCAGGCGTGGCGGTGCCATGAGCGTTGATGTAGCCGATTTGTTCCGGAGCGATTTGCGCATCCCGCAGGGCCGCTCGCATGGCGCGCGCAGCGCCCTCAGCCGAGGGCTGCGTGATGTGACAGGCATCCGCCGACATACCGAAACCGACCAGCTCGGCATGGATTTGCGCGCCGCGCGCCTCCGCGCCTTCGAGCGGTTCGAGCACGAACATGGCGGCGCCCTCGCCCAAAATCATGCCGCGGCGGTCTTTTGAAAACGGGCGGCAGGTATCGGGAGAGACGACACGCATGGCTTCCCAGGCTTTCAGAATGCCGAAGCTGAAAGGGGCCTCGCTGCCGCCGGTAATCGCCAGGTCGGTGATGCCGCTGCGGATCATCCAATATGCCTGACCGATGGCGTGAGCGGCCGAGGAGCAGGCGGTGGAAATGGTAAAACTCGGACCCGTGACGCCAAACTCCATGGAGATGTGGCTGGCGCCGGCGTTGGCCATGGTTTTGGGAATGGTCAGCGGATGAACCCGGTTGTGTCCCAGCTTGTAGACTTCCTGGAAGCCAATGTCCTCGGTGCTCTGCCCGCCCACGCAGGAGCCGGTGATGATAGCCGTTGTTTCGCGGAGCTCCGGCGTCCACTCAACGCCCGCGGAGGCCACGGCTTCGCGCGCCGCGATGACGGCAAACTGGGCAAAGCGGTCGATAAAGTCGGCGCGGCGGTCTTCGAAGTAGGGTTGGTGGGTGTACCCACGGACCTCGGCGCCGTTTTGAAAGCGCAACTGCGAGCAATCGGTAGATTCGATCGGACCAATTCCGGAGCGGCCCTGGCACAGGGCGCGCGCCACTTCGGGGACGCTCCGCCCCAGAGCGCAGATGGCGCCCATCCCTGTGATCGCGACGCGCCGCATCTATTGGCTGGCCGCCGTATCGGCGGCTGGGGAGGTTGCGCCGGCCGGCTTTGCGGCTACCAGCTTCTCCACTCCTTCCGCCATCTGGCGCACGTTGCGCACGTGGCGGACTTCGTCGTCAGGAATCGAGATGTCGAACTCATTTTCCAGCGCGAACAGAATTTCCACCGCGTCCATGGAGTCGATGCCCAGTTGCACGAAATCGCTATCAATGGTCACTTGATCGAGGGGAATTCTCTTGGAAGCGGCGATCACTTTGAGGACGCGCGCGGTAATGTCATCGGGCATATGTCAGTTGGCCTACCGTTTCAAACCTAAATCCCTGGTCGAGCAACAGAGGAACCAGGCGCCGGACGGCTTCCACGGTTACTGCAATATCCGGCTGTGGACGCAATTCGCGTCCATCGTGAAGACAGACAATGGCGCCGTTGGAGACTCCATTGGCAACGCGGCGCACCACCGCATCCGGCTTCAGCTTCCAATCATAGCCGATTACGGTCCACATCACGCCCGTCAGGTTCAGGCGGCGCTGCGCCTCACCCACTCCGAACCATCGCACTCCGTAGGGGGCTCGAAACCACCTGGGCCGGACGCCGGCATGTTCCTCAATGGCCTCCTGCCCGAGCCGCAGTTCCTGTTCCATGAATTGCAGCGAGCGGAAGTAGAACGGGGGATGGGAATAGGTATGGTTTTCGATGGCATGACCGGCATCGCGGACGGCGCGGGCGATCTCGGGAAGCCGCTTCACGTTGGCACCACATTGGAAAAACGTAGCCTTCACGCCGTGGCGGCCGAGCACTTCCAGAATCTGCGGAGTGCTCTCGCTGGGGCCGTCGTCGAAGGTGAGGGCTAGCACCCGGCGGTGCGCGGCGCCACGCCACACTGACGGGCCAAAAACCTGCGAAGCGCGTCCGCGCACCGCCCAAGCCAGGAAGGCGGATGCCACGCACACACCGGCGCCAGAGGCTATCTCGAGGCTACGCTGGCGCTGGAACTCCATGGAACTTTCTATTGTAACCACGGCGTCAGAAAGGGCAGTGGGCGGGGGCTGGTAACCGGAAGAAGCAGGGGTAATCACGGGCACCAACGCAGCAACGACCGCGCCAGGTCGCTTGCTTTGATGGGTTTGGCCACGAAATCATCCATGCCAGATTCCAGGCACGCTTCGCGCGCGGTGCCGGAAGCGTGGGCCGTCAGCGCGATGATGGGAATCCGGGGGTGGATGCGCGTTCGGATCTCCTGCGCGGCGGTGTATCCGTCCATTTCCGGCATGCTGCAGTCCATGAAGATGGCCTCATAGGGAATGTTTTCCGCCATGGCTACCGCTTCGCGGCCATTGGACGCGATGTCCACGCAGCAACCCAGTTTTTGAAGAATCAGGGTGCTCAGTTTCTGATTGATGACATTGTCCTCGGCCAACAGGATGCGCCTCAGGCGCGGTGAGAGTTCTTCGGTGGGCGTTTCGATAGCAGGGGGTTCGATCGGAGCGATACCGGTGGCAAAGCAAAGTGGCAGCCGGAACACAAACTCCGATCCGCGGCCGGGCTGGCTGGTGACGGTAACGGTTCCCCCCATCAGCTCGGCGAGCTGCCGCGAGATCGCGAGCCCTAACCCGGTGCCCTGATGTTTTCGGCTCATCGAGGAATCCAGTTGCGTAAATTTGCAGAACAGAAGCGGCAGCTTGTCCGCGGGGATTCCGATTCCCGTATCCTTCACCGCGATGTTGAAGACGGCGCCGCCGTCGACTGCCTTCAATAGCGAAACTCGCAACTCGATCGATCCCTCGGCGGTGAATTTGATGGCGTTGCCCACCAGGTTCAGAACAACCTGACGTATGCGGCCGGCGTCGCCTAGAACGCGCGGGCATGCGGGGGCTGGCTGAAAGCAATATGCCAGGCCTTTAGCGCGGGCCTGCGGCGCCATCAATTCGCTCACCTCGGCCAGACAGTCGCCAATATCAAACACGGAATTCCTGATTTCGAGACGGCCCGCTTCGATTTTGGAGAAGTCGAGAACATCGTTGATTACGACGAGCAATGCTTGCGCGGATTTCGCAATCGTCTCGCCAAAGTCCCTTTGCTCCCGGCTCAGTGACGTATCCAGCAGAAGATCGGTCATGCCGATGATGCCGTTCATGGGAGTCCGCACTTCATGACTGATTTGGGCCAGGAATTCACTCTTGGCGCGGTTGGCTGTCTCCGCCTGTTGTTTGGCTCGCTCCAATTCTGCGGTACGCTGGGCGGCCTCCGCCTCGGCCCGTTTCCGCTCGCTGATGTCCCGGGCCACGCCCAGAATGGCAGGCTTCCCCTGGTACTGGAAGAGACGAGCGCTGATCTCCACCGGTATGGTCGAACCGTCTTTGCTTACGTTTACTGCTTCGAAAAGGCCGGAGCCGTATTTGATTACGTCCGCGGTTCTCTGTTCCCGGAGCGCGGCATGTTCGGGGGTATCGACTGTCTCGATTTTCTGATCGAGCAGTTCCTCCAAACGATAGCCCAGGCGGCGGCACATCACCTCATTGGCCGCGAGGAGGCGGCCCGTAAGGTCCATGATGACCATGCCGTCGTTAGCATTCTCAAACACCGTGCGGAACTCCATTTCCGTCCGTTTCCGTTCCGTAACGTCGCGCACCAGGACGAGGATATCGCGGTCTTCAAATGGCACCAGCCGGGTTTCATAGTGGCGTTGACCGTCTTCGGAATTCACGCTGTACTCGATGGTCGCGGCGGATCTGGTTTCACGCACGCGCTTAACGGAATCGCGAAAGCGGGCCACCGTTTTGGGGTCTGTTTCGTGGGAGGATTCGATCAACGCACGCACCGATGGCGGCACAGGCGCCGAACTGCTCCCAATCAAATCCGACACGGCGCCATCGGCATCGAGCCGAAACAGGCAATCCGGCAGCGCATCGAGTACGGCTCGCAACTCAGAGTTCGCCCGGAGCAACTCCTCCGAACTGAGGTTGAGGGCGCGCTCCACCATCTCTCGATGCGACTCGAAATCCTCGTAGGCCCGCTCTACGGCGTTGAGAAAGGGCTGCCAGTTCTCCGGGACGGGAGTGGCGCCTCCGAAGAACTTCGCCAGTTGCCGCTCGAGCAAGCTGTGAGCCCGGCTCATACCGCCTATTGCTCCGAGAGCGTGGTCACGGTCATGGTCTGGTTGTAGAGCCCTGCTTGCGCGCTATCGGCCAACCCACTAATCTCGCCGTAGGAGTAGAAACCGGTCATGACGGTTTGGCTGCCGAAGACCTGGCGCAGGCCTTCCAGCTCCTCTTCCGTCTGCTGGCCCAGAACGACCTTGCGGCCGAAGCAACTGACCACAATGGAGAGCTCTGCGGGCGAGCCCAATCGTTGCTGACTGAGCTCAGCAGCCGACAGCGCCCCCTCCACAAGGTGCCCGGCGTTACCCACGAGGAATCGGGCATGCGCGCCTTCGGCAATTTTGCAGTCGAAAGAAAGCCCGCCCTGGGCTTCGTCGATCCCCACGATTACGCGCACTTGCCACGGCTCATTTTCGTTGGCGCGGAGCCCCAACGGAAATCGGAGGGCACTGAACGGCAGGCTCTTGGCGTGTTCCCCGAGGTACTGTTTGTACAATTCCAGCGCGGAGTGTCCGTCCAGTTCACAAATGGTTACGTTGCTGCACCTGGTGATACGGCGATCCGGGCCGAAAGGACGCCAACCGCCACCCGCGCCAGTACCGACTCTCAATCTTGGACCGTAGAATCCGAGGGCCCCGATTGCCGGGCCGTCCGGTTTCCCGCCGCACCAGACCGAACTGCCGTGGACCTGACCGCCCGCGCCGGCAAATCCGCCGGAGGCAGTCACACCAGCAGGCAACGCCGAGTTGATGCCGCACACCAGGTCGCCGCCATTCAGATAATTGCCGGGCGCAAGAAGCAGTACATGGCGCAGGCCCTCCGGGGGAAGCGAAGAGATGGCCTGGACTGCGCCTGCGAAGCCCTCGCTCGGGCCGTGGAGCGCTGACTGGCCCGCCGCAACCCATGTGTGCTCGAAAGCGATGGCCGTGATCGATAACATTCCATCGCTCAGCGTGGTTCCTTGAATATCTCCCGCCGTGCTGCAGCCGAATATTTGCGCGTTCGGATAGAGCTGGCTGACGGACCCGAGGCATTCTTCCGCACTTTCCACCGTGACATCACCGAATGCCAGCACCAGCTGAGCAGATGAACCGAGAGCACCGGGCAGTTTCGCCCCCCAGCCGTTCGCCGGCGACCATTGACACTGTTCGCAACGCATTTCGACGGGCCACTCCTCAGGGCCTCAATCCGCTTATCGGACTGATGCTGCGTGCCTTGAGATCAGATTCGCAGAGGCTCGGAGCAGATCGGTGAAATGCGGGGCAATCTATTGATTCTAGGCCTTTTGGGCGCGCTCGCGGACGTTGAATTCCAGCTTCCAGCGGCGGCCGTCGCGGGCGACGCACCACAGTTGGAGGACGCCGGTCTCGGTAACCACGGTTTCAAACGAAACGGGCAGCACCTCGGACGAACTCTCACCGGCCGGAAACGCTACTTCCATAGGCGCCAGTTCTTCCAATTCGTCACCGACATCTTCGATCAGGTCGCCCGCCTGGTCGTTCTTGCGCACGGCCGAGGTCAGAAAACGGAACTCAGCGGGTTGCCCTACCACGAGACCGAACTCGCGGCCGGCAAGACGCACGTTAGTCCCTTCCTCCATGCCGAAAGGCGCCACGGTGAGAGCTTTCAACGGCGCAGCGAAGCCGGGGACCGAGGGCATGGCGCTCTCAATGCCGATATAGTATGTGCGCGGCACACCGCCGCGGATGCGCACACCGTGGCCGCGCCGCGCCAGACCGTAGTACGCTGCGCCGCGCGATACGGCGTGCATGAGGTCTTCGCCGCTCAAGGGCTCTACCGGCGCCATGCCTTCTTCGGCAAGCCAGGAATTGAGCGTGGCGATGACTCGCTCGCGCACCATCGCGGCATTCAGGACGCCGCCGTTGAAAAGTACGTGCGTGGGACAGGCCAGCCCGCTGGGGCCGCGGCGCACCGTGCCATGTTCGGTGGCGGACGCCTGCTGCCGGAGAAATTGCGCCATCTGTTTGGTGACTGCGGCGTCCGGGGCGTACGGCAGGCCGATTTCCTGCAAGCCCGCGCGCCGTTGGCGGACCGGCATCTCGGTGCTGGGAACGGATGGGAAAAAGCCTTCGAGCATCACGCTCTCGATATCGGCACGCCGAAGTGTCGCCTTAATCGTGCCACCCACCAGGCCGCTGCCCTTGCCCAGAATCGTGACGGGGAGCTCTTTGGCGGTCGAGCCGGGCTCCAGCAGCTTTTCCTTCGCGATGCGGCAATTGCCCCACAGCGTCTGCATTTGCCGCGAATCCAGACGCGAGCCCTTTTCGGCGAGCCGCTGAGAAACCGTGACCGCCAGCGCCAGATCGATATTGTCGCCGCCCAGCAGGATATGCTCACCCACCGCCACGCGGTTCAAAGCCAGTTCGCCCTCATGCTCGGTAACCGCAATCAACGTGAAGTCCGTGGTGCCGCCGCCGATATCCACCACCAGGATCAGGTCGCCCATCTGGACGCGGTCGCGCCAGTCGGGGTGCCGCTCGATCCAGGCATAAAACGCGGCCTGCGGTTCCTCCAGCAGGGTGAGGTTCTGATACCCGGCCTGCTGCGCGGCTTCGAGCGTCAATTCGCGCGCTACCGCATCGAACGACGCCGGCACCGTGACCAGCACCTCCTGCTGCGCGAAGGCCGTCTCGGGTTTGTGAAAATCCCAGGCTTCGCGCAGATGTTCCAAATAGCGGCGGCTGGCTTCCACCGGTGAAATCTTCTCGATACCCTCGGGAGCGCGGAAAGGGAGCAGGGGCGCGGTGCGGTCCACGCCGGAATGCGAGAGCCACGATTTGGCGGAGGAGACCAACCGCCCGGCATTTTCCGCGCCGCGTTTCTGCGCTAAGCGCCCGATGACGAACGTACGCTGCGCATCCCACGGAAGCGCCGTGGTTCCAGCCGGGAAATCCGTGGCGCCAGGCAGGTATAGAAATGACGGCAGCAGATCCTGCTCGCGCACTTCACCCGGATTTTCGAGCTGCGGAATGGCGCACGTTTGCACATTGGCCGGCGCGAAGCGATCCGAATCCGGCCGAATCTCCGCATACGAGAGTGCCGAATTCGTGGTGCCGAGGTCGATTCCGATCACATATCGGGCAGGCACCTGCTTCACTCGACCTCGAGTTCCGCCGGCGCCAGAATCGACGCGTCCTGTCCGGCCGCAAGCGGGGGCAGATCGATCGTCGCCGCATGCCATCCCTTATGCCGCAACGTGCCGCCCGCGGGTGGAGTGGCGGGCACGTTGCCGACGAACTTCACCACGTTGGGATCCTTGCTGAGCGCTTGTGTAAACGTGCCTTCCACGCCATCGATCACCGGCTGGAGCTTCACGTAGCGGGCGAGGGAATCGCGGCACTGGTCGTGCATTTCACGGACGGCGGCGCCGACTTGGTCGTCCGAGTAAGCGGTCAAGTCTTCCATCAGGAAGTCGAGAAGGCGCGCATCCCGCTGCAAGATGGCGAGAATTTGCAGAGCTCCATCGGAGGTTTTGACGGTGGGCGCGCGCGGCGGAGTGGAGGTCTTCAGGTCAGAAACCGCTGCCGGAACGCGCTTGCTGAGACCCAACCCACTCTGAACACTTTCAGAAAGCTGTCCCTGAAACAGGATGTTAAAGAACGAACGGAACGCGAGTAGAATGCGGTTCAAGGTAGCTCCAAGCAACTAGTGGTCTGCGTCATCCGTGGGGCAGACCGTCGTCTTTCGCGGTCTGCCGGGGTGTGCGAAGCGCGCCCTCGCGGCGCTGTGCGGCGCCGGCAGACGACAGAAACCGATCGTCTGCCCCACAGAGTGAAACTGCATTCTGTATGACGCACAACACTAGGATATAAGATGTTACCGCGGACGGATCAACGTCACTTCCCGTAAACGCGCCAATTGCCGTTGCGCGATCTCCGCCCACGCCCCCGTATGATCCAGCTTGAGATACCGCTTCCAGTGATGCACGGCCTTGAGCGTGTCGCCGGTGCGCTCGCACAGCAACGCCAGGTTGAAATGCGCGTCGGCATAATGCGGGTTTAGCGCCAAGGCGCGCCGGTAGTGATCGAATGCTTCGTTCAGGCGGCCCTGCTCGTCGTACAGGTTTCCCAAATTGAACTCGGCCAGGGGGTAACTGGGATCGGCGGTAACGGCGTCCTTGTAGTATTTCTCAGCGTCGGTGAAACGCCGGTCGCGATAGTAGATGGTGCCTAGGTTGACCAAAGCGCCGGCCGCGTGCGGGTTCAGCTCCACCACTCGCTTGTATGCCTCGATCGCTTCTTCAATTGGCGCCCCGGTCTCTTCGAGGTCCAGACCCTTTTGAAACCAGTTTTCCGACTCGCGCAGCGGATTGGCCACGCGGGGGCGCTGCGGAATCGTCTGGATCGACCCCAATTCGGAGGCTTCGAAGTCGATCAGGATCTGACCGGTGAGCGCCTCCATGCGGTGGCCGGCCACTTGGACGGCGATCTTTCTACCGTTGGAGAGGATGCGCAGCTCGGAGAGAGGCTCCCGGACGCCTTCCAGCTTGCGGCGCAGCGAGTCGACGGCTTGCGCGATCTGGCGCGAGCGAAACCCTTTGCCGCGCAATTCGACGATGGTGCGGATGGCGATGAGATCGGAAAACGAAAAGGACTCCAGGCGGGGCAACAGGGAATCCCGTTCCCAGGCGCGCAGATTCCTCTCGCTGAGGCCGAACTGGCGGCGCACCTCGGCACGCGAATAGGACTGCTGCTGGATTTTCGGGTGCACGCGAGACTATTTTAACGTGCGAGGGACCAGTTGGCGATTTACTTTATTTCGAAAAGTACTTGAAGGCTGTCGGGATTTCATCGTATGATGGGTTCGTGGCCTCCATTCGACCGATCCGCCCGCCTGCTCCCAAACCCGTGGAACTCGAAGCCACGGCCATGGACAACCTGCGGTACATTCGCCGGACCATGGAGCGGGCCGGTTCGTTCACGGCGGTGCCTGGCGCGGGCGGCGTCTTAATGGGCGTAACGGCTCTGGTTGCGGCATGGATGGCTCAGCGGCAGTTGGATTCCGCCCGCTGGCTCGCGGTGTGGGTGGCCGAAGCGGTATTGGCGTTGCTGATTGGAATCGCGGCGGCCGCGCGGAAATCGGCTCATGCCAACATGCCGCTGCTTTCTGCGCCGGGTCGAAAATTTGTGGCGGCTTTTGTGCCGTCGATGGCGGCTGGCGCGCTGCTGACTTTTGTCTTGGTCCGAGCGGGAGCGTTCTCGCTTCTCCCCGGAATCTGGATGCTCCTGTATGGCGCGGGAGTGGTCTCGGGCGGCGCGGCTTCGGTGAAGATCGTGCCCATCATGGGCGCGTGTTTCATGGCTATGGGCGCGGTGGGCGTACTGGCGCCGCCGGGCTGGGGGAATCCGCTGCTGGCGGCAGGCTTCGGCGGCCTTCACATCGCCTTCGGGCTGGCCATTTCGGTGAAATATGGCGGGTAGAACCAATCCGGCGCGCCGCGAGCGTAAGCTGCCATCCGGCCCCATCGGCGACGTCCTGGCGGGCGCGCCGAAGCTCGACCGGCTGATTCACGAAAGGCTGCGGCTGGGTATTCTGAGCGCGCTCTCGGTGAACGAATCGCTGACCTTCAACGAGCTGAAGAAACTGCTCGACACCACGGACGGCAATCTCAGCGTGCATGCCCGCAAGCTGGAAGAGGCGGGCTACATCGGCTGCACCAAATCGTTCGAAGGCCGCATGCCGCGCACCGACTACCGGCTCACCGCGGCGGGCAAGCGTGCGCTCGAGCGGTACCTGGACCACATGGAAGCGCTGATCCGCGCAATGCGCGAGAAATAGCCGATCTTTTATGGCATCTGGTTTTTCATCGGAGACTGCTCTGCATGTCGCCATCATCATGGATGGCAATGGCCGCTGGGCGTTAGGACGCGGTTTGCCGCGAGTGGCCGGACACCGCGCCGGCGCCGAAGCCGTGCGGCGTGTGGTGGAGGCGGCGCCGGATCTCGGCATCGGTGTGTTGACGTTGTTCGCTTTCTCCGCGGACAACTGGCGGCGCCCCGCTGCGGAAGTGACCGCGCTGATGAAGCTGTTCGCGCAGTTTCTGGCCTCGGAGACCGCGCGCTGCATCGAAACTGGCGTGCGGCTCGAGGTGATCGGACGCCGCGACCGTTTGGAGAAGCCCTTGAACCAAGCCATCGCGCGCGCCGAGGCTTTAACCGCCGATGGAAAGCGCCTGCTTCTGCGCGTCGCCGTCGACTATTCTGGGCGCGAAGCCATTCTGCGGGCGGCTCGCGAGCTGCCTGCACTTTCCGGCGAGGCTCTCGCGGGAGTTCTGGGACCGCCGGTGGACCTGCTCATCCGCACGGGCGGGGAGCGGCGGCTTAGCGATTTCCTCCTCTGGGAGAGCGCCTACGCCGAACTGGTCTTTTCGCGCCGCATGTGGCCGGATTTCGATGCCAACGATCTCGAGGGCGCGGTGCTGGAGTTTCGCGGGCGGGAGAGGCGTTTTGGCGGCGTGCCGCCAACGGCCATAGCGCGCGAAGCGTGGTTGGACTGAAGTCCACGTTACCCTGTTATCGATGGGACGCTTCGCCGCCACGGCGCGATTCTACCAGCGGTACCGTGAGCCGTATCCGCCGGAATTCTTCCAGGCAGTCGCAAAACGTATAAGCCTTACCGGCCAGGAACGGCTGGTGGATGCCGCCTGCGGCCCGGCGCCTCTGGCGATCGGCTTTGCTCCTTTCGTGCGGTCTGCGGCCGGGGTTGATCCGGAACCCAGGATGATCGCGGCCGCCGCAATGGCCGCGGCTGAGGCACGCGTACACATCGAGCTGATCGAAGGGCGCATGGAAGAGGTCGGCGATCGGCTGGGCAACGTCGACGTGGTGACGATCGGGCGCGCGCTGCATTGGCTCCCGCGCCAACGAACGCTCGCGTTGTTCGAGCGGATCGTCGCCAAGAACGGATGGATCATCGTCGGCGGCTCGCTCCCATCGAGAGCTTCCATCAATCGCCCCGCGAAGGTCTTCTACCGAATCGTGCGCAAGTGGTCGCCGGAGCTTGCCGCGCACCGCTACCTGCTGAGCGCCGAGCGTTGGTTTGCCGGCTCACGCTTCCGGAAGGTTGGAGAGGTCGCTATCAAAGTGCGGCGCCGGATCACCATTGCCGACATGATCGGGCGGGCGTTTTCGCTATCCACCACTTCGCCGGCCAAGCTCGGCAGGAAGCGTCCGCATTTTGAACAGGCGCTGCGCGAAGGATTGAAGCCGTTCGCCGCCGACGGCCTGTTATTCGAAGAGATCCGTGCCGGCGCAACCATCTTTCAGTGAGCTGTGGGGCCGGGCCTTCTGGCCCGCCGCCGGGCTTCTGCCCGGCGACCCGCACGATGGCGACCGCTCCCTTTGGTCGCGGCTCAGTAACGCCACTACCAGTTGCCGGGCCGCTCAGTGCCGTCCGAACCTGCGCCCGCCTCCGAACGAACGCGGCATAGACCGCGGAGCGGGATGAAAATGAGGTTCGGAGCGTGGCGCAACATGCGGCTCGCTCCCATGGCTGCCGAACAAACGGCCGCTGTGATCGGCCTCTGGCTCGCGGGCCGAGCGCGAAGCGTACGGCGAGTCGCGAAACGAGCCGCTCTTCGAAGCGTAGGGCGAGTCGCGGAAACCGCCGCTGTGCGCGTACGTGCTGCCGGAATAACGCTCCTGGGTCGCTGTGCCGTTGCTGCCGTACTTCGGCGCGCCGGCTTCGGCATCGCGTCCGTAATAGGTCTGGCCGCGACTGTGCCAATCGTGGTAGTCCTCCCACTCACCTCGGGGCAGCGGACGATAGCTGTGATTGAACAGCAGATCGCGCAGCAACGCATACTGGCCGTACCAAACCCAGAAGCTCTGCCCGTCGCGATGCTCCCAGTAACCATATTGGTTGGAACCTTGCGCCGGCGGCGCCATGTACGCAAATCCCGCTGGCTGGGCCACGTGCTCGGCCTCGGAATCGTACTTGCCGGTGGGCTTGTGTTCGATCGCCATGCCCAGGTCGTTCCGCATGGCATCGTAGGTGGCTGGTGAAACGTCCACCCACTTTTCGTCCGAAGTGGTCGCGCCCAGATGCGTCCGGACGGTACGGATTTTCTGATCGTAGGCGCGGGCGGAGCCGATGCCGCGCGTCTCCATGTCGACCAGCACCTTGTCCCAGGAATCATAAAGCTGGCCGGTGAGGGCTTTCAGTTGTTCCGATTTTTGCGGAAGCGCCGCGGCTGACGTATTCAGCTCATCGGCGGCGGAGAGCAATGCCCCGTAATCCAGACCGGAGACGTTCCCGCCTGTAGCTTCGCGGCGAGCTTCCGCGGTGGATTGCCACAGCGCGTCACTGCGCGGCACGACGCCGGTAACGTCTGCCAGACGCGCCGACAAGTCGGCTTTCTTCTCCGGCCAGTCGGTCTCCGCTTTTTCGACCACGGCCGTAAGTGGCGCAAAATCGAAACCATGGATGGCCTGATAGCTGCGCTCCATCTGCTGTACTTCGGCCGGCAGGTGCTGCTTGCGATCGAGCCAATGAGCTGCTTCCGTCTGTACGGCACTGGCTTGGTTCAAGGCGGCGGTGCGCAGATTGCGCTCGTGTGACAACAGGGCCAGGGCGCGCTGCTGATCGCTGCGATGGCCATTCTTTTCCAGCCGCGTCAGATCGTCGATATCGCCGCGGGCGGATTGGAGCTCATCGGATGCCTGTTGGAAGCGGCCGGGCCATTGTGCGGCGGCGGGGATACTGTGAAACAGGGCGGGTTCGGCCTGCAGTTCGCGGCCGACGGTTTCCTGCGCCGCCCGCACCTGGTTGGGCGCTGACGCAAGGGCGCTCCGCTCGGAGTCGATTTGCGCCCGGACACTACTCGGTAAATGGTCGAATGCGGTGATCCCGACGACGATAATCAGGGTCGTCAGTACGGCGGCTGACAGCCGCAACCCGGACTTACTCATGACTTCCCTCGGTAAACGGTGACATCGCTGGCGGGAACTTCAGCGTACAGCGCGACAGCGAACGGCTCGGCTTCCGGCTTGCGAATCACCAGCCATCGTTTGCCGGCCTGAAATTCCCAGTAGTACAACCCGGTGGGCTGCGTTTGATCGTCGCGCCAGGCCTTCACTTCGCGGCTGCGGCGATACATCCACACCTGGCCGTCGAATTCGAAAGAATCGGCGGTATTTTGACGCTCGTCCATTTGCGCGAGGTCATCTTCGGAAAGCCCCAGATCTTCCAGGGTGAGCTTGCGCGGGTCGTTCTCGACGCTCACTTCCATGTCTTCGTCGACCACCACCCGCAGGCTGACACGGCGCTCGCCGTGATACAAGCCGCTCAAGAGCGTCGAGCGGCGCGCGCCTAAATCGAAGCGGGTAGAGCGATCGACGGTGAAATCGAGATCGGTCATGTTGTCGCCCGCACCGGAGATCGACAGCACATCGCCCACACACGCATCGGTGGCCTTCAGGTTCGCCAGATCGGGTCCGGTTGCGGCCGCTGGCGTCGGAGATTTCTTAAACAGTTGCATAAGCACAATGACCAGGAGCGCGATCAGAATCGCGAGGATGAGTAGTGTAGACATGGAGGCTGGGCAGGCCACGAGCCTGCCCCACTAGGTCAAAGCTTCGCCTTCTCTCCGCTCGATTGCGCGATCGAGACCGACGAAGCGGGCGCGGCGAGCTCCTTCGGCACGGTCGGCGGCGGCGGCGGGGCGCCTTTCCGGCGCTCCAGCTTGAGCGCTTCCAATTCCGCATCGACGCTCTGGCCGCCCAATTGGGCAAATTGCTTTTCGAGGTCGTCATCTTTACCGGCGGACGCAAGCTCATCGAAAGCTTTGGCGGTAGCTTCTTCCTTGGAAACGGTCTCTTCAAAGCGGTTCAACGCGGAGAATGCATTATCCGCGCTGCCTACGCCAGCCATGGCTTCGGAAACCTTGCGCTGCGCCGCCGCCGCGTTCTTGCGCGCCACCAGCGTGGTCGCCGTGCGGTCGCCTTCGTCGATCTTGCGCTTCAGTTCGGCCACCTGCTGCTTCAGTTTTTCGCTGGTCTGCTGGGCGCTTTGCACGGATTGCTGCATGGACGCGACCTGTTTGTCGCACTCGGCCTTCTTGCCGAGCGCCTTGCGCGCCAGATCTTCGTTGCCGGCGTCCAGAGCCATCCCCGCGCGGTCCTTCCACTCCTGCGATTGCCGCACGTACTTCTGGTATTCGGCGTCCAGGCGATTGTAGTTGCTCATCGCCATGGCCGAAGCTTGCACCACCCGGTTGAGCTCGGTCCGCATGTCGGCCACGGTCTGCTTCACCGTCGCTTCGAAGGTGGCATCTTCCATCGCGTCGACGCCCCGATTGGCCTGTCCCCGCCCGACGCGGCCCAGGCGGCTGAAAAAATCGGCTAGAAATCCCATACGCTCGTTTTCTCCTTTTTAGGATTGCAGGGCGCTCAACAGGCGCCGCGCGCTCAATACGTCCACCAGCAGGAAATGCACGCAGGAAAGGATGTCGTCCTCATCTTCCGGTCCCATGTCCTGCAGCTTGCAGAAATTGTTCAGGGTCACGGCCACTTTGCCGCCACCCGCATCATAAACCTGAAAGTGCGAAGTGGAGATGCCGTTCGCGGCGTCCAGCATCTTCTGCATGATGTCCATGGTGATCGCAGCGCGCGGAACGACCGTGCAGGTGAGCGACAGGAACAGAATATCGCCCTGCAGCACCGCCTGCAGCGCGACTCCGCTCTCGACTTCTTTAATTCGCAAGGTGTCGGGCGCGGGTTCGGAAACCTCGTACCGGTTCTCCGCAAGCAGCGCGTGGATTTGACTTAAACGTGGAGTGGTTGTGGGTGCCATAACGTTTTTTCGATTCCTCTGCAGCATACGCAATGTGACGGGCCGGAGTTCCGTGATCGCCATGGGGTCATATTGCATATTGCAATCATGCTATTACGAATTGCAATGGATGTCAAGAGCCTGCTAGAAAGACTGCGTCCTGGCGCGAAGTTGTTCACGTTTCAACCAGTTAGCCAGAAATAAGGCGGCGATCACGAAGGCTGGAAGCGCAATCGTTGCCATCCACTCCAGCTTGATCGCCGGCGGGGGCAGCCGGCGCGGCAGCAACGTGACCACATACCAGGCGCCGGCCGCGGCGTAGATGGCCGCGCCCACCCATTCCCAGCGCCACGCCACCAGCAGCGCGCCGGTCAGAAGGAACGATGGAATCAGATGAATCGCCAGGGCCAGCAGCGTCTGCCAAAAGCCCAGGTTTTCTCGGAAAACGTCCAGCGCGAACAGGCTGAGAAAAGCGATGAACAAAATCGACAGCGCGCGGGGCAACCAGTATAAGCCCTGTTTCGAGAGACCAGTCATACTGCCTCCACCGACCTCTACGGACAGTATAAATGATTTCATATTTTAAGGTCTGTAACATTACATTAGCGTTACAGGCACCACGCGTTCATGACGATGGCGATCGCCGCTGCGGCCGCCGTCTCCGCGCGCAGGAGTTGCGGCCCTAACGATACCGGCTGCCACCCGGCCGCTGCCGCCTCTTGGCGTTCCGCGTCCGTCCAACCTCCTTCCGGGCCGGTCATCAGCGCCACGCCCGCCGGCTGCCGGCGTTCTGCGGGAAGAGAACTCAGAAGTGGCGGCGCAATCGTTTCTTCCAGGACGTAGCGATGGTCCGCGGCTTCCGTGAGAGCCTCCCGGAAACGAACCGCCGGTAGGATCTCAGGCACCCGTACCCGTCGCGATTGTTGGCTGGTCTCGCGGGCGATCCTTGCCCAGCGTTCCGAGCGTTTGCGCGAAGCTTCGCACAGGCCTTTCTCGCTTCGCGCCGCTTCCACTGGTAGAATCCGCCCGACTCCCAGTTCCGTGGCCTTCTCGATCATCCACTCGAAGCGGTCGAACTTGATCAGCGAGGCGATCAGCGCAATCTGCACCGGCAGCGATGGTGACGCAACCGGCTCGATCACGCGGAACACCACCCGTTCGCCTCGGGCTTCGGCGATCTCCGCCAGATAGGCGTTCTGGTTGTCGGAGATCTCGTAGCGCTGCCCGGCTTCCACCCGCAGCACACGCGTCAAGTGGCGCGCGTCGTCGCCGCGGAGCTCCGCCGCGCCGCTCTGGATCCGATCTACGAAGAATCTGCGTCTGGCCAAGTACCCGCCACCTTACAATACAAGTTTATGATCGCTCTGCTGCGCGGCGTGCTTCTCGAGAAGCATCCCAACCAGGCCATCGTCGAAGCCGGGGGCGTCGGGTACGACGTGACGATTCCCGTTTCCACCTTCACGCATCTGCCGAATGCCGGTGCGGAAGTCCGCCTGCGGATTCACACCCACGTCCGCGAAGACGCCCTGGCGCTCTACGGATTCCTGACTCAGGACGAGAAGGCGCTGTTCGAGAAGCTGATCGGCGTGAGCGGGATCGGGCCGACCCTGGCGGTGAAGATTCTATCGGGCCTCGCTGCAGCTGACCTCATCGGTGCGATCCGGCGCAGTGAAGTGGAGCGGCTGGTCCGCATCCCCGGCGTGGGCAAGAAGACCGCCGAGCGCATGGTTCTCGAGCTGCGCGACAAGCTTCCGGCCACCACCGGCCAGGAGCCCGAACCGGCAGCGCCGGCGCTTTCCGCCATCGACGAGGACGTACTCTCAGCCTTGCTCAATCTGGGCTGCGCGCGGCCGCAAGCCGAAGCCGCGGTGCGCAAAGCCAGGTCCGCAGGACCTTCCATCGACTTCGAGCCGCTCTTCCGCCGCGCTTTGGAACTGTTACGTTAAGTTAAGCTGGTAGCACATGTCCGACCGGCACGTGATTTCCGGCGATCTCCAGCCCGAAGACGCACAGTTCGAAGCCGGGCTGCGGCCGCGCCGGCTGGCGGATTTCACCGGGCAGAGCAAGCTCAAGGAAAATCTCTCCATCGCCATTCAGGCGGCCCGCTTGCGCGGAGAGGCCTTGGACCATGTGCTCCTCTACGGCCCGCCGGGTTTGGGCAAAACCACTCTGGCCACCATCATCGCCGAGGAAATGGAAGTGCCGATCACGGCCACTTCCGGACCCGTGCTGCAGAAGAAACTCGACCTCACCGGCATCCTTAGCAACATCCGCGCGCGGCAGGTTTTCTTCGTGGACGAGATCCACCGGCTGCTACCCGATGTCGAAGAGATGTTCTATTCGGCGCTGGAAGATTTCCGCGTGGATATTCTGGTCGGCACCGGCCCCGGAGCGCGCACGCACTCGTTGCCGATGCCGAAGTTCACCGCCGTCGGCGCCACCACGCGCCAGGGCTTGATCAGCGGACCGCTGCGCGGGCGGTTTGGTCTCGAACTACACCTGGAGCCTTATAACGTGGCCGAGCTCACGGTCATTGTGAAGCGCTCCGCGAAGCTGCTGAACGTTGAGGTCGAGGATGATGCCGCGGAAGAGATCGCGCGCCGGTGCCGTGGTACGCCGCGCATTGCGAATCGTCTGCTGCGCCGCGTGCGCGATTATGCCCAGGTGCGTGCCGATGGACGCATCACCAAGCCGGTGGCCCAGACGGCGCTCGATCTGTACAACGTGGATCACTACGGATTGGACGAGATCGATCGCAAGATCATGCGCACGATCCTGGTGAAGCACCGCGGAGGGCCGGTCGGTCTGAACACCATCGCAGCATCGATATCCGAAGAGCCCGACACCATCGAAGAGGTCTACGAACCCTATCTCATCCAGCTCGGGTTTTTGAATCGCACGCAGCGCGGAAGAGAGGCGACGGCGCTAGCCTTCGAATACTTCGATGTTCCACTGCAAGCAGGCCGGAGTGACCAGCCGGCGCTGTTTTAGCATGAAAGCGGACATGGAGTTCCGTGGGGTCGGGCCTTCCGGCCCGCAGCCGGGCTTCTGCCCGGCCCGCCGCACTCCGAACGAATCGCGAGGGCCATCTGCAATCATGGGGTCACTCCACTAGCGCATGAAAACGGTCTACCTCGGGCTCGGCTCCAACATCGGCGACCGCGAAAAGAACCTGGCGAGTGCACTGGAGCATCTCTCGGCGCCGAACTTGCGCGTGGCGCGCGTCTCTTCCATCTACGAGACCGAGCCCATCGATCTCACTGCGCAGCGCTGGTTTCTCAACCTGGTTGCTGAAGTCGAAACCGACCTGTTTCCCGTGCAACTGCTCACCCGTACCCTCAAAATCGAGCGCTCACTCGGCCGGGTACGGACCATCAAAAACGGCCCGCGCACGATCGACATCGACATCCTGCTGTACGGCAAAATAGTGATCCACAGCGCCACGCTGGAGGTGCCGCATCCGCGTATGGCAGAACGCCGCTTCGTGTTGGCGCCTCTCGCGGAACTGGCCCCCGAACTGCGCCATCCGCTCACGCACCGGTCCATCCGGCAGATGCTCGACGACGCGCCAGCGCAAGCCGTTCGCCGATTGCAGCAGGAACTGCCTGGCGGCGCATTACCCTGACGCCGCCGCTCCGGCCCCTCCTCCGATCCGCTGGGTTCGCAGCCCTTTCACCGGATGGGTCAACAACGTCTCCGCCGCTTTCAGAAACCGGGCGGTGTGCGGCAGCTGCGCGTGCAGTTCGAACGCGGCCTCATCCACCCACTCGGAATGAATCTCAAACAGGAACGGCTCGCGCAGCGATTCGAATACGTCGATTGCGAGGCAACCTTTTTCCGCCCGCGATGGTTCGTTCACGCGTAACAGCTCCTCGCGGAATTCCCGCTCTTTGCCCAGCCGCGGTTCAAACCGCACGAAGACATGAATGGACAAGCCGCACCTCCTGATTCACCAGTATGCCCCTGTGGGCGCTATCGGGCAGGTCGCTCAGCTTCCAGTTGCCGCGGAAAGCGGCCACTTTCCCGACTCTTTCGTCCATGTGGGTTGCTTCCGGATAGCTGGCATACGTCCAAGGGCGATTGTGCGCGGCGGCGCGTGAGTATATACTTTTCAAGACAGACTGGAGGATCAGATGGGTGCCACAAATCGATTGCGGTGGGCGGCGGTCGCGGCGTTATGGTGCGCGTTGCCCGCCATCGCGCATCATTCTTTTTCCGCGGAGTTCGACGCGGGCAAAACCGTGACCTTGCGGGGAGTTATCTCCAAAGTCGACTGGGTCAATCCGCACATCTGGGTCTATGTAGACGTTAAGGACGAGTCCGGAAAAACGACCACCTGGGCGCTGCAATCGCTGCCTCCGCTGTTCTACCGAGGCAGCGGATTGACCAAGGATGTGCTGATGAGCAACAAGCAGGAGGTGACCGTCACACTGAACCCTGCCAAGGACGGTGGGGACTCCGGGTTCATGATCAAGTTGGCTTATCCGGACGGCCATGTATTCAGCATGTCGCCGAAAGATGCCGACCCCAGTCTGCGGACGACGCAAAAATAGCGGCCGCTCGCGGAAACTGCCATCACGTTAGACGAAATATAGGGAGGAAATCATGCTATCCGAGATCGCGAATCACCGAACGCTGACGCGGGCCGCGCTCGCCGCGGTCATTCTGGCTTCGCCTATCGGCGCCTGGGCGCAAACCAACTACGCCGCGGAAGCCGCCAAAAATCCTGGCGCAGCCTCCCGGCCAACGCCACACCTGGCCGATGGACACCCCGACCTGAATGGCGTGTGGCACCACTTCTTCGGCATCGGCACGATTCAGAAGGTCGGCGACAGCTTCACGGTCGGCGGCGCGTTCAGTCCGAAGTCAGCCGCACTGTATGCCACTCCGCTGCGCGATCCCGAGCCGGAGTACAAATCCCAGTTCGTGGCCAAGGTGAAATCACTCAACGCCAACCAGGTAAAGGAAGATCAGACGCTGCATTGCATAGCGCCGGGCGTCCCGCGCTTGGGGCCTCCGCACCAGATCGTGCAGACGCCCAAACAGGCGATCTTTCTCTACGCCGACAACACCGGCAACCAATGGCGCGTGATTCCGCTCGACGGACGCCCCCATAGCACCGATCCCGAAACAGCCGCCACGTATAACGGCGACTCGGTAGGCCACTGGGAAGGCGACACGCTGGTTGTGGATGTGACCCGCCTCACCGACGAGACTTGGCTGGGAGACAACGGTTTGTTCCACAGCCGGAACCTGCACGTCATCGAACGGCTGCGGCGCGTGGGAGACACAATTCAGTACCAGGTGACCGCGGACGACCCCGAGGTTCTCCAGAAACCGTGGACTCTGTCGCGCACGCTAACGCTTCAGCCCGACGCACTCGAAGAGGCTGCACCCTGCGTCGATAAGGATGCCGGGCATTACGTCACGCTCGAGCATCACAACAACACCCGGTAGCGGCGCGCCAAGAAAAACCCGAGACACACCACATCGCGCCACGGCGGCTTCCCGGTGGTTGACGCGCTGGCCGTTTCCCGCCGGGAGAACTACTGCTTCTGGGCGCCTGCCGCGCCAGTCTTGCACGAGTTGCAGATCCCGTACGCCGATCCGTTCGCTTCGATAAAGCCACAGAGCTGCTGCATTCTGGCAACCTCTGTTGGGTTGAACGAAACGATCGAGAAGGGTGTCTCGGTCACGGCGTATGCACCGCCGGGCGCGGCGTGAAGAGTCGTGCCCCAGGCCCGCAAACCATCCAGAAGCGTTCCAGGCTTAGAGGCATCGCAGGTTCCGGAGTTCCCCTCCGAGGCCACCAGCAACGTAGTGATCCCTAATGGCACGCCGGGCGTCAGCGTGTTGGAGATCAGATCCTTCTGTGCGGAGAGTGTTTGCAGGTGGTTGGGTGTCAATTGGCACGTGCAGCAGGCGATCAGCTGTTGGTCTTCGGCAAACACGTAGACGTTGGCGCAGATCTCAGGGTCACTGCCACCAGACTGGCCGACGCTGACGTTGGTTAGGTTGATGATGGAGTCTCCCACTGTCAGGTTCGCCGCATAGCCAATTAAGATCGAGTCCGCCGGAACGACCGTGATGGTGTCGGTGGCAGCCGTCCCGTCCGGCGCACTCTCCGATGTGACAGTGGACGTGGTATTGACCCATACCCCAGGTTGCACCGCCTCGACACTCAAAACGATGGTGCAGGTTTCAAACGGATCCAGATCAATACTAACACTGAGCATCGACGGCTGAGAGTTCGACGACACGACGGGCTCCGTGCAAGTCTCCGATACGAGGTTCTCGAATAACAAGCCGGCCGGCATGCTATCGGTGAACTGTACGTTGGTCAGAGTGCTGCCATTGGGGTTACTCAGGACGAAGGTAAGTGTCGTAGTCTGCCCAACCACAATTTCGGAAGCGCCGAACTTCTTCGTGAGTGTGGGCGCCTGGTTGATTTGAGCCGATGCCGACACGGCCGCAACCGTTAGAAACAGCAGCAGTGCTGCAACGATCGTCTTGGTCATATGCCTACTTCCGGAGAACCGCTTGCTTGGCAGTTACCGAGCCGCGACCATCAGGGAGCGGAGGTTTGCGGGCTTTTTCAGGAGCCTGCTAGCTAGAGGTACCAACAGAACTGTAGCATTGGCCAAAAGATAAGACCATTCTCAAAACGACCTAACCGAAATGATTAAGCCTGATGGGTTCTATAGCTTGTGAGTGTGCTGCAGGCGGGGCCTCTGTGTCTGGCACGGCCGAGTCCCTGTCAGCCAACGCCGGCCACGCGAACGACTGGATCAAAACCGAAGAGCGCCGCAGTCTCCTCCGGACGCAAGGCAGGCCTGCAGTTCCATTTGATGCATTCTGCGCATAACGTCCCGTTCGTCCTTGGCAATTCGTTGGCTATAGCCTTTCATCCACAAGGCGCGTTGCCCGGAATTATGAAACGTGATCCCGGCTGGATCGCCACCCATGAGTGACGCTCCGAAGCGCAAATAGGGGCCCATGACGAAATCGTGCTCAGTGCCGTCGCGGAAACCTATGTTGTTCGTCGGATCGCTTAGCCACCGCACCCAGTGAGCGCCGTCGGGATCGCCCTGCGCAGCCGCTTTCTGGTACCAGGCAATGGCCATTTGCCGATTCTGCGGGACGCCTAAGCCGAATTGGAAAGCCCGGCCGTAGGAATACTGCCCTTTCAGCCACCCCTGCTCCGCGCTGGCCTTCCACAACTCCGCCGCCAGATCCCAGTTCTCGCCGACACCTTCCGCCAGCTCGTAGAAGAGCCCGACTTGGTTCAAGGACTCCGGTTCTCCTTGCGCGGCAGCGCGCGCATACCAGTTGTAGGCCTGGCGCCAGTCTTTCGCAACGCCATCGCCCTGGTCGTACATCAGCGCGAGCCTAAGCTGCGCGACGGCATTCCCGGCTTCGGCAGCTTTTGTGAGAATCTGCGCCGCGCCCGCGTGATCGCCAGCCTGGAATCGAGCGCCGGCCTGGTTGTAGACCGAAGACGCGGGCAGCTCTTCACAGTACTGCCGCGTCTGCGGGCCCTTCCTCATTCTGTCGGCACCCGGCGTAATCCCCAGGCATTTTTCGAGCGTCCCGGAAGCTTTGACGACTTTGGTGATTGCCGGTTGCTGGGCATGGACGTCGCTTGAGCTCGATCCGCAGCCCGCCAGCAGAACCATGGGTACGGCCAGCACTGTTGCTTTCGTCGATCGCTTCACAGGACCTCCTAGGGAACAACAACAGGTGTGGGTTACGGCACCTTCTGCAACTGTAGCCATTCATTCGCGACGACTGAACTGGTGTCGCCACCGTTGCCGTTCATGCTGTTGCCGTCGGGGGAGATTTGGAGGGTAAAGGTGTCGAGATTGAAGGTCCTGCCGCCGTGCAGGTCGCGATAGGAGACGCCTTTCATGCTCAGGGTTCGGGGTCCGGTGGAGGTGATGGCGACCGTTTCTTCGTATCCGTCGTAGGTGAGCGTCCCAGAGCCGCCTTGCGAATGGACGCTAAGGGTGGCGGGGATGTTCGCACTGGTGCCGGAACCATAGATCCCCTTCCATTGGGTATCGGTGGGCGAGGAAGCGCTTGAGTTATCGGACGAACCGCCGCTGACGGGGCGGGTCTGCCCGCAGGCAACCATCGCGATCGATGCAACTAGACAGAGCAACCCGAGACTTGGCTCGGTTTTCATGAGTGACTCCTTCCTTTGGGCGACCGGCCTCGAACCGCTAAGACTCGTGAGCTTCTCTCGCCTCAGAGAAACGAACTTCACTGAATCATGATCACCACTGCGCCGGTGCTATTCCACAAACGGAAAGTGTCGTCGAGTGCTGATCTCCGTTTTTGACTAGGTTGATAGTATATCGCAGAGGTGATCTTTGGTTCGCCCCCTTTCCCGTTTCCCCTCCGGGGGCAAACCAGGCGCAACACCGCGCGTGGGCTGAACACAAGGCCCGTTTGGAAATCGGCGTTATTCCATCGGTTCCTTCGCCGGTGGTCGCCCAGATTAGCCGGTCTCCAAAGCAAGCCCAACTCCGGCGCTTTTTGACCGGGTGCGTTGTCGTTTCTCCGGGAGAGAGCGAGGCGCACCAAGCAGGGAAACTGCTGGGCATTACCAGAACAGCAGATGTCGTCAACGCATTTGTCGTGACAACAGCCCTTCGCCAAAAAGCCATAATTCTCACAGGCGATCCGGACGAGATAGAACGGCTCGTCAGGGCCTGTGGCCGCGAAACGTCCGTCGCCGCCATCTGAGGTGTAGCGGAAACGCTGCCCTCAGGCGTTCGGGGGAAGTCTCGCCGATTACTCCCCCAACTCCGCTGTCCCCCGATCGCCTCCCGGCTTACGCTTGAACGACATGTCCACCAAGGGGCGTTCTTGCCGATCAAGAGGCTCACTGCGTAGAATCTCTGGTTGGGTGAACCCGTTATGACCGGCAGGAGCTCACGCGTAAATCAATGCCAGAACCCAACTGGGTGGCCGGGACGATGGGTTCTGCGGAATATGAATTCGCGGCACTCTTACAGATTGGGGTTTATCGCATGCTTCGATAGGAAAACAGGACATCGTCCTCGACGTAGGCTGCGGCGGAGGCAGAACCGTGAGTAAGTTGGCTGCCATCGCCACTCAAGGCAAGGTCTACGGCATCGACCATTCGAAGGAGAGCGTGGCAATGGCCCTGCGAACGAACAAGCAATGGGTCGATATTGCACGCGTTGAGGTTCGGGAAGCGTCCGTCTCCCGGTTGCCATTTTCGGACGGCGTCTTTGATGTCATCACGGCGGTTGAGACGCACTTCTGGTGGCCTGCTCTGCCGACCGATCTGCGCGAAGTTTTAAGAGTCCTGAAGCCCGGTGGTACGCTGATCATCATCGCGGAAGTCTACAAGGGAGCAGCGTCCTTCACGTCAAGAGCTGCGGAGAGATACTCTCAGAAGACCGGTATGGCGTTCCTCAGTGTTGAGGAGCATCGCCAACTCTTAACGAATGCCGGTTACTCAGACGTTCAGGTCATTACGGACCCAAGCAAGGGATGGATTTGCTGCATCGGGAGCAAGCCTCCAGTTTGGTAACGCTCCGTCACAACTTAATCGCCCCTCGAGCACGACAGGCGTACCGAATGTGAGGTGCCCATACCTGCTCTGCGTTTCGGGGCGGGAACGCGCATATCTTCATGTGCCGCTTCGCTAAACTTCGTCAGGTCGATCGCGAGGGAGTCCCTCTGCCGGGGCCTCGGCTCCAGGTGGTTCACGGAACGGTTCAACAGAAATGCGGTCGTACCGCACTTCCAGGACGATCAGGTATTCTGTACCGCTCGGCGCTTGGAGAGTGACGTGGTCGCCCGCTGCCGACTTCATCAACGCGCGTCCCAGAGGCGACACCCAACTGATGTGGTTGCGGTTGAGATCGACTTCGTCGGTGCCCACGATGCTCACCACGCGCTCCGTTCCTGCGGCATTGGCATAGCGCACGGTCGCTCCGAAGAATGCCCGCATCGCCGCCTGCCCCGCTCTCGGACTTTCCGGGTCCACCAGTTCCGCGGCATCGATTCGCTTCGTGAGAAAGCGAATCCGCCCATCGATCTGGCGCAGCCGCCGCTTGCCGTACTGATAGTCGGCGTTTTCACTGCGATCGCCGTTGCTCGCAGCCCA
>DATJAK010000307.1:0-5927 GCA_035516375.1 Bryobacteraceae bacterium | reverse complement strand
GAACTGGAGGCCGGGCTGGGTGGTGAGCACTTCGAGGACGCGGCCGGACGAGGGCTCGGTGACGCGCGCGGCCAGGATTAAGCCGGCGTCTTTGCGGTTCAGCACGAAGTTGTGATCGTAGCCGCGGCCGAACTTGATTTGGGGGTCATCGGCGTCGATGCGGTCGCCGATGCGCGTGGGCTTGCGGAAATCGAACGGAGTTCCCGCGACACTTTTCGATTCGCTGGTGGGGATGAGGGTAGAATCGACGGGCGTAAAGCCGTCGGCATTGATCATGACGAGGTGCGAGAGCGCGTCTCCTTCTCCCTGGCCGGCGAGATTGAAATAAGAATGGTTGGTGAGGTTGAGGACGGTGGGTTTGTCGGTGGTGGCGGCGTAGTCAATTTTGAGCTCGTTTTTCGGCGTGAGCGAGTAAGTGACCGTTGCCGATAGATTTCCCGGAAAGCCTTCTTCGCCGTCTTTACTCAAGTAAGTAAGTTCCACGGCGGGTATTTCCTTTGTGGATACATCCCGAGCATTCCACACGCGCTTGTCGAAACCTTTCAGGCCGCCATGGAGGGTGTTTCCATTGTCGTTCGCGGCCAGGTGATATTCGTGGCCGTCGAGCGTGAACCGAGCTTTGGCGATACGGTTGCCGTAACGGCCGACGATCACGCCGAAGAATGGCGTGTTGTTCAGATAGCCATCGAAGTTGTCGAAACCGAGGACGACGTCGGCGAATTTGCCGTTGCGGTCCGGGACCTTGACGGAGACCACAGTCCCGCCGTAATTGGTGATGGCGACCTCCATGCCGGAAGCGTTGGTGAGCGTGTAGAGGTCCACGGGCAGGCCATCTTTGGTGGTTCCGAAAGCGGCTTTCTTCAGGCTGGCGGCGCCTTGTGCGCGGAAGACAGCGAGAAACATCAGGCCCAGCAGGGCAGAGCACAGCAAGCGAAGGATCATCGGATTTTCTCGAAGTTTGCGCCTTTCAGGTTTTCGCAAGAGCGCATGGGTTGTCAACTGGCGCGTGAAGCGTGCTGGCGTATCATGGTCTTCGTTCATGCGGCGCTTTTCGGCGGCCGGCGTGCCGCTCCTTCTGCTCCTGATCATCACCGGGTTCTTCTGGAAGTTGCTCACGAAGCAATACACGTGGATGGATCAACCCGATATGGCGTACCAGGTGCTTCCGGGGAGGACAGCCACTGATTGGGCAGTTCCAGCCGGGAGCGGCGTATCCGCCGAACTGGCTGCTGTTTCTGCTGCCGATGAAGAACGGACGCATTAACCAGTTGTGGCTTCAGGTGTATTTCATCGCCACGCATTTTTGCCGCGGCGCTGTTCTGCTACTGGTTGTGCCGGGATTTGGGACGCAGCCGCGCCGGCGCGATGCTGACTGGAAAGCTGCGCCGGAAACGATGAAGTGACTTTGCTCGAACGGCGCGAAGCGGTGATGCGGATTGAGGCAAAAATGGCGTGCCGGGGGATGGTCATTGTGAGCGAGACTTTCTATCCGGGTTGGAAGGCGAGCGTCGATGGGCACGCGGCACGGATTTATGAGGCGTACGGCGCGCTGCGGGAAGTGGTGGTGGATGGCGGCCAGCACGAGATCGAATTTCAGTACCGGCCAGCCAGCGTGTACGGGGGCGGATTTCTGACGGCTCTGGGATTCATGGCATCGGTGGTGGCTGCGTTCTGGCGAAGCCGGACGGCAAGCTAGTGACGTGAGTCGGAAGTACGCTGCATAACTCCTCGCGGAGCGGACGCCCTCGTCCGCGTCGGACCCTATGGTCCGCCCTGCGAGACGGCACGAGTTACGGCCCACTAGGCTAGAGCTTCTTGTATACGGTTGTGCGCCGACGAGGGCGTCGGCCGCGGTCCAGGGAGACCGCCCACGGCCGCACGAGATGCAGCGGGGGTGGTGCATTTCGGCCAGTGGGCAACCCGTAGACAGACTTGTAAATCTGTTCAAAATCAATCGCTTCCAGATTGGAACGGAAGGTGCCATTCAACGGGCGGGTTACCGCGCATGAGACGCACTTCATCCTTGCTCCTGCTGGCGCTGGCCGTGACCGGGACGATGGCAACCGCACTCGCCCAGGACCCGCGCGCCCAGGATCCACAGGCCGCGTATCCGGATAATTCGGAACACGGTGTCGCCCGCATCAGTATCATCGGCGGGGACGTCATGGTGCAGCGAGGCGATTCGGGTGAATCAACGGCTGCCGCGGTGAACGCGCCACTGATGACCGGCGATATCATCTCCACGGCCCCCGGCGCTCGCGTCGAGATCCAGTTCGATTCCGCCAACATGGTTCGTCTGGCATCCGATTCCCAAGTCCGGCTGAGCGAGCTGACGAGTAAGCGGGTTCAGTTGCAGGTGGGGCGCGGCACGGTGGTGTTCAGTGTGATCCGCAATTCTCAAGTACAAGTTGAGATCAGCACTCCGTCGGTTTCCGTACGGCCCACGCAGCCTGGAGCCTACCGGATTACGGTGCACCAAGACGGCCGCGCCGAAATCACGCCTCGCGCGGGAGAAGCGGAGGTTTACGGTCCGCGCGGCGTCGAGACCCTGAGCACAGGAAGCACCATGATGGTGCGGGGTGATCCGTCCGACCCCGAGTTCCAAGTGGTCGCCGCGATCGCGCAAGACGATTTTGATCGCTGGAATGCGGAGCGCGATCGGAGTCTCATGAATTCCAGGAGCTCTCAACACGTAAATTCTGAGATCGATGGAGCGGGCGACCTCGATGCCAACGGCCGATGGGTGAACGTGCCGGAATACGGCGACGTGTGGGCGCCGACGGTGGGTCCGGATTGGGCGCCTTACCAGTACGGCCGCTGGGCCTGGGAACCCTGGTACGGCTGGACCTTCGTGAGCTATGACCCGTGGGGCTGGGCGCCGTTCCATTATGGCCGCTGGTTCTGGCGCGCGGGCTACGGTTGGTGCTGGTATCCGGGGCCGCGTTATGTCCGGCCGTTCTGGAGCCCGGCGCTAGTCGCGTTCTTCGGCTTCGGCGGATTTCATGTTGGCGTAGGTTTCGGTGGGCCTGGGTTCGGATGGGTGCCCCTGGCTCCTTTTGAAGTTTTCCATCCGTGGTGGGGACGCGGATTCTACGGCGGTTTTCACAATCGCACTGTGATAGTTAACAACGTAAACGTCGTGAACAACGTGAACATCGTCAACACGTACCGCAATGCGCGCGTCACAAATGGAGTGACAGCGGTTAACGCACACGATTTTGCGAACGGACGTTTCACGACGCCGATGCGCGTGAGCGCCAGCCAACTTCAGCAGGCAAGCCTAGTGAAAGGGGCGGTGCCGGTTGCGCCGACGTCGTCCAGCATGCGATTTTCTGACCGTCCGGTGACTTCACCGGCACGCAGCGCCGCTCTGACGAATGGCCGCTTCTTCAGCTCGCAAGGCAACCGGCAGGGAACTGCGGCCGGCCGGATTGCACCGAGCACAGCATCGAGCTCCGCCGGCTGGCGACGTTTCGGGAATTCGCCGCAGGCGGCAGGGAATTCGGCCAGCGGCAGTGGCTGGAGCCGCTTTGGAAATCCCACGGCTCCCAGGGCTAACGCGGCAGGCCAAAACGCGGGTGGCTGGCGTACTGCGGGCGACCGCCCAGCCACGGCCACGGCGCCGCAGCGCTACCAGAGCGGTCCGTCGGACGGCTGGCGGCGCTTCCAGCCGAGCACGCAATCGGCGCCGCGTTACACAAGCCCTGGATCCGGCGGCAACCGGTCGTTGCAGATCGCGCCTCCGATCGTGCGCGAACGCTCAACGCCTTCGTACAGCGGCGGCCGCGGGTACTCCGCGCCAAGTCGCCAGCAGGCGCCGAGCGGCGGAAGCGGTGGACATGGTTCGCACGACAGCAGTGGTGGCGGCGGTGGCCGTAGTGGCGGAGGCGGCGGTGGCCACTCCGGTGGCGGAGGCCACAGCTCACATCACTAGGATCGAGTTTCTTCCCTTGGGGCCCGCGGACCAATGGCGGTCAGCGGGCCCGTATTTTTTAGACTGTCATCAGAAGGAGGAGCTAAGACGCCGTTGCCGTGTTGTAGTCGCCGAGGCCCACAATGGAGTCCAGAGCTACGGCGAACTGTGGATTCACACGATAGTGACGTACCCGCTCGATCAGTTGGTTTGGACCGATCCATTCGCTGTCTACCAGAATTAGGTTTATACCTCTGGTCTTGTCAACTACAGCATCGACAGACTGACGGTTTAGTCCAGAATGGACGAGCGCCTCGGGTCGGACTTCACCGGCATGGTAGAGCCACTGGACAAAATTCCGCTCTCTGTCATCCAGGTGTTGGAGTGTTCCTCTCAGAAGAGCTTCGCGATGTTCGTCTCTTGGATGTTTCTTCGACAGTTCGCTACGGAGATTGTCTATCTGCACGGTCAATTCGGCAATTACTTTCTGCCTCTCTTGGTCGATCGCTGGTGGCACGCGAGTGAGCCCAGAACGTGTACTCCAAAAATATGAAAAGAGCATAACTGAACAAAAGCAGCGCGACTGTCAGGACAGCCCTGGGCATCAGAGAGACGTCAGAAAAGTACGCGACGGCAAATGTCGCTAGAACGCTTGGCAGTGCGCGGACCGGGTTGAACCATTTTAGGTTGGTTACGGCTCTGTGGTGGGCTTCGGCCCAATATGTCATTGGCCGGATTGTAACACGCAGGATATAGTTTACATAATCTTCGTTATCGGAAATTAAATACACGCCCTACTGAAACCTCACGGAACCCACGACTTCGTTGAACACGCTCTCCACGCTCTTGAACTCCCCTGATGGTGCGATGAAGACCAGGTAGAACAGGCCTTGCGGGCGTGCGACGGTCAGCAGCGCGTCGGTTTCTTCGCCGGCGCCCGGGAGCGGCGAACTGCTGGACAGCATCGTGATGAGCGCCGGCTTGCCGTCGACTTTCGTCTTGCGGCTGCTGTGCGTGGTCTTCATGCTCGGGTTCGACGCGTGCAGATGCTGGACCAGGTCGTCGGTGGCCTGCGACAGGCTTTGCCCCTGCTCGTCCGGCGAAAAATAACTGGCCATCACTCCGTAGCCCACCTGGGCGCCGCCGCTTGCACCTTGCACGATTCCTTCGCGCGCCGCCATCGTGATGGAATCCGAGTTCTGATCGCCGAATACCTGCCAGTTGGAAGGATAGGAAAACGAGAAGCTGCGTCCTTGAAAAGGTTGCAGTTTGCCTGAGGGTCGCGCGGCCGCGGGATCTGCCGCGGCTGCACCACTGGGCTTAGGCGCAGGCTTGGGCAGCTTCACTACCTCGGCTTTCGCGCGATCGAAATCGCCGGTCTGATAAGCGTATTGACGCTTGGGCAGAGTCTGGATTTCCGCCTGGATGGCCTCCTCACGGTTTCCGGGATTCGGATGATCGGAAAGAAACTGCAGTGGACGTGACCCGCCCTGCGCTTCGAGCTTCTGGAAGAAATGAGCGAGCTCGACCGGATTGTAGCCCGCTTCCGCCATCAGATGCGTGCCCATGGCGTCCGCCTGGCTCTCGTCGTCTCGCGAATACTTCAGCAGGATGGAATTGGCGCCCACGCCGATGCCGAGCTTGGTCAGCTCGCCCAGCAAGGAGCCGTCGCCCACCACGGCGCCGGCGAGCATCGCCGGGATTTGCAGCAGGTTCGCTTTGGACGCCTGTTTGGTGCCATGGCGCAGGATCACGTGGGACATCTCGTGGCCCATCACGCCCGCGATTTGCGCTTCATTCTCGGCATTGGCGATGGTTCCCGAGTTGACGAACATGGGTCCGCCGGGGAGCGCGAAGGCATTAATATTCGGGTCGAGGATGACGGTGAAATTGAAGGGCCAGTCCCCTGCCTCCGGCTGCGACGTCAGCCGCTTGCCGATGTGCTGGATGTAGTCCTGTAGAAACTGGTTTTGGACCACCGTGACCTGCTTGCGCACCTCGGTGGCGGCTTCCT
>DATJAK010000306.1:0-7717 GCA_035516375.1 Bryobacteraceae bacterium | reverse complement strand
TCCCTGCTACTTAACTCAACGTGGTAGATTGGCGCGGCGGAAGTTGTTTCGGTCCCAGTCATCACTTCTAAGCCGGAAGGCGGCTGAGGATTGCCGGCTGCTGGTGGCAAGACCGGACCCGCACTTTGAAGGGAGGTCTGCTGGTTGTTGAGGATCGCCGGCTCGGAAATCTCACCGGCCAGGGGCAATGTTTCCTTCGCTCCGGCCGCAGAGTCGGTGGTCAACTGCAATCGAAATGCGAGCGGGGTGGCAGCGTGCATTGCGACGTCTTGCGTATCGGTGCAGGCAACGACGGAAACACCGGTGAAATGCTGGCCGGCCGGCGTGTCGGACCGAGTGGGGGAAGCATATCCGCCGCTTAAGTCTGGTGCCAGCGAGCTCTTGCCGCCGTCCAACTGGGGCGAAGCTACAGGCAGTGCGGGCGCGAGCATGTATGGCATCGTGCCGGCGCTGAGTTCCGGCGGCTGGCCGTCGGGAAGAGGTTGATTTTTTGTTCTGTCCTTAGACACTGCGAGCTGAGTTGCAGGCCTTTGGATGAGAGCCGGCTGAGGCGAGATCGGTTGAGTCGACGCCGGTTGAGGCATGCCGGCAGTAGGCTCCGATGGCGCCGGAGCGAAGCGCGGAGTTGGCGATATCTTTTCGACGACGCTGCTCAACGTCGAAAGGAACATATTCAATCCGGAGACGCTGGACATTTGTGGAGCGGCCTCGCGTGCGCCCACCCAAACCACGGGTAGCCCCAAAGCGGCGTGTTCGGGCTGCGGGTTGAGACCAGCTATGTTCACGGCCTGGAACAAAGCAGCTGGCCTGCCATTGGCGAACATCACCAGGTCATGAGCTTAGCGTGCCCGGCCCGATACAAAAATGGCACCAATCCCGTTGTGACACTTTCTTGTCTATGCCGAGTTGTTCCATAACGAACTCATCGCACAAACAAGCTTCAGCATGAGAGGCATTTCAAACGGTCAACCAATTGCTCTTCCAGCATCGGCGAGTTTGTCATGGATCCACTAACCAGCGCCGCAGCCAGCGGAATGCGATCGCGCATCGAAAGCCTGGATATGCTCGCCAATAACATTGCCAACGCCTCGGCGCCGGGCTTCAAAGCCGATCGCGAATTTTACAACTTATATATGTCACCCGAGGCAGCCGACTCACCGGAAGGAACTACTCCCGCTACCCTTCCGGTGATAGAACGGCAGTGGACGGATTTCGCGCAAGGCGTGCTCACGCCAACCAGTAACTCGCTGGATCTGGCGCTCAACGGCAAAGGATTCTTCGTCGCCAATTCGGCTTCCGGCCACATCTTTACCCGAAACGGAAGCTTTCGTCTTTCTTCGCAAGGAGAATTGGAAACCTCCGATGGGCATGCGGTTCTGGACACAAACGGAAAACCGATTGTTGTGGATAGTTCCCGGCCGATTGATATCGCGCCGGATGGCATGGTGAGTCAGGACGGGCAGCAGATCGCGCAAGTCAATGTGGTGGACTTCAAAGATCCAAGCGCGCTGGTAAAGCGGGGGAGCAACTACTTCGCAGTGGATCTGGCCACCATCTCGCCGGATACGGCGCCGCAAACCGAGATCATCCAAGGTCAGTTGGAAGCTGCCAATTCCCAGCCTGCCGAATCCGCTGTGCGCCTGGTCAACATCATGCGCCAGTTCGAGAGCCTGCAAAAAGCCATGACTATCGGAAACGACATGAATCGCCGTGCGGTGGATGAAGTGGCCAAGGTGACGGCGTGATGTCCAGTCCCGGGATGGAAAAAAACGTGAGAGGAACAGATGATTCGAGCACTCTATAGCGCCGCCAGCGGCATGGCGGCACAGCAGATGAATGTCGACAACATTGCCAACAACCTGGCCAACGCTAACACCAATGGCTTCAAGATGCGGCGGACGCAGTTTCAGGACTTGCTGTATCAAAGCTACGTGCAGCCAGGCGCGGCGGCCGGTTCGCAGACCGTGGTGCCCAGTGGCCTGCAGGTCGGCCTGGGAACTCGCCCGGCATCCAACGAGATCATTTTCTCGGAAGGCAATTTTCAGGAAACCGATAATCCGCTGGACCTCGTGATCCAGGGAAAAGGTTTTTTTCAAGTCCTGCTGCCGAGCGGGCAGCTGGCCTACACCCGCGACGGAGGATTTCAACTCGATCGCAACGGCAACGTGGTGACTTCCAGCGGCAACATGGTGCAGCCGCAGATCACGATTCCCGCCCAAGCGCAAAGTATCACGATCGCCGCCGATGGCACCGTCAGCTATACGCAGCCAGGCCAGACCGCTTCGCAGACTGCCGGGCAAATTCAACTGGCGCTCTTTCCCAACCCGGCGGGCTTGAACAGTATTGGGCAGAACATGTTTCAGCCGACTGACGCCTCTGGCGAGCCGGTGGTGGCGGTGCCCGGCGGCCAGGAAGGACTGGGGACGCTCATGCAAGGCTACACCGAGGGCTCGAACGTCAGCGTGGTCGAGGAATTCATCAACATGATTGTCAGCCAGCGGGCCTATGAGGCGAATTCGAAAGTAGTCAAAGCCGCCGACGAAATGTACCAGCAGGTCAATAACGTCACGCAATGAAACTGGTCTTCATCCTTGTAAGCCTTGCGGCCATGTCGCCGGCCGAGTGTATTTCCATACCGCGCGGAAAAATCGTTGCGCGGGACTTGGCTGGCGCGGTGGCAGGCTTTAGCTCGCTCGATCCGGAGACGGTGATCGGCTTCGCACCTGCTCCCGGAGTCCAGAGAGTCCTATCATCGCGGGAAGTCCTCACGATCGCGCGGCGGCAAGGCCTGGAAACAGAAGGTACGATGCCGAGCGTCTGTGTCGAGCGTGCGGTCCAGCCCATCAGTCGCGACGAAATCAACGCGGCCTTGGTAAACGCCCTGGGCGTCGCCGACGCGCGCCTGGAGATACTGGGCTTCAGCAATCAGGGGGTGCCTCCCGGGCGTCTTGAATTTGCGATCTCCGGATTGAACAAGCCACCTGCGGACAAGCCGGAGGCCCCGGTGATTTGGAGAGGCCGGCTGGCTTACGACGATGACCGCAGCATGGCCGTATGGGCCAAAGTCAGCATCACGGTACTACGCTCTGCCGTGGTCACCACCGAGCGAATACAAGCCGGGACCACAATTCGCCCCGAGCAACTGAGGGTCAACCAAACCGTCCAGTTCCCATTTGCCAACCCGTCTCTGGGCTCGATTTCAGAGGTTGCCGGCAGGGTCGCCCGCCAAAACATACCAGCCGGCCAGCGCATCGCGCCGGCGTCCTTGGCCGAGCCAACAGAAGTGCTCCAGGGCGAGAGAGTTCGCGTGCGGGTGGTGGACGGATTAGCCGTATTGTCTCTGGAAGCGATCGCGCAGTCGGCTGGCTCCCGGGGCGACGCGATACTGGTCCTCAATCCTGCAACCGGAAAGAGCTTTCGTGGGGTGGTGGAAGACAAAGGGAAGGTCATGGTGCGGCCTTCCGAGGGAGTCGAATGAGGATGCGTCACTGGATGGCTGGAGTCTGCCTGGCCGCGATCATGCCGCTGTACGCAAAAAAGCCCAAGCCCTCGCAGCAAACGCCGTCGCTGGAACAGTATGTGCAGCAAGTCAAGCAGAAAGCTCAACAATCGTCGTTGGCGGCGCCGGGGTCGATCTTCGCCTCAACCGGGCGCCTGGCGGACAACGTTCGCGACGTCCGGGCCAGCCAGGTTCTCGATCTGGTCACGATCCTGGTCTCGGATACCTCCTCGGCCGTCTCGAGCGGCGTCACCAACACGTCCCGAAAATCCAGCGCCAACGCCTCGGTCTCTTCGCTGTTTGGTCCCAAGAGCGCTACCGGAGCGCTTTCGAATCTTGCCAATACCAATTCAGCGCAGCAGCTCCAGGGACAAGGCACCACCAGCCGGCAAAGCACGCTCAACACCACTGTGACCGCCGAAGTGACCGATGTGTTGCCGAACGGGAATCTGGTAGTGGTTGGCCGCAAGGAGATTATGATCAATTCCGAGAAACAGGTCATCACGTTGCGCGGAATTGTGCGCCCCGACGACTTGAGTCCGGTCAACTCCATCCCTTCGGATCGCGTGGCCCGGATGGAGATCCTGGTGAACGGGCGCGGTGTGGTGAACGATGCCACCAAGCAACCCTTCTTCCTTTACCGGCTTTTGCTCGGGTTGCTTCCTTTCTGACCGCCATGAAAACCCTAACCTTTTGGCTCGTTTTCTGGTGTCTGGCGCTGGGCTCGCTTCCGGCCGCATCGGCCGCAACCCGCCTCAAGGACCTGGTTTCGATCGAAGGCGTGCGTGACAACCAATTGGTGGGTTACGGACTGGTGGTAGGTCTAAACGGGACCGGAGATTCACAGCAAACGATATTCTCCGCGCAAAGCCTCGCGAATATGTTGGCGCGCATGGGCGTGGCGGTTTCACCGACTGCGATCATGGTCCGCAACACGGCCGCGGTGTTTGTCATCGCCGACCTTCCGCCTTTCGCCCAACCCGGAACCCGAATCGACATCGAGGTGGGAGCGATCGGTGATTCCAGGAACTTACAAGGCGGCATCCTGGTATTGACGCCGCTCAAAGGCGCCGATGGGCAGACCTACGCTGCCGCGCAGGGCTCGGTGGTGACAGGCGGATTCGCGGCGGGCGGCCGAGGCAATACGAAAGTTCTCAATCATCCCACCGCGGGCCGAGTTCCAAATGGCGCGATCGTGGAGAAGCTGCCGCCTTCCGTGGCGCCGCAAGAACGCATAAAGCTGCAACTCCGGCAAGCGGATTTCACCACGGCCGGCCGCATCGCGACCGCTTTAAACCGGAAATTCGGTGACTCGAACCTTCAGCCGGCGCGTGCCGAAAACGCCGCGCTGGTGCTGGTCGATACTCCGGCGGCGTACAAAACGAAGATCGTCGACTTTCTGGGGGAACTCGAGGACCTAGCCGTCGACGCAGATTCGCCGGCCAGGATCGTGCTCAACGAGCGCACTGGCACGATCGTGATGGGCAAGGAAGTGCGCATCGCTCCCGTGGCGATCCTGCATGGTGGGCTCACCGTGGAAATTCAAACCGTTCTGAACACATCGCAACCGGCTCCGCTTTCCTCCGGCCAGACTACGGTGACGCCCCAGGTTAATGTGGACACCAAGGAGGAGAAAGCGCGCAACGTGGTGTTGAAGCAAGGAGCGAGCGTGGAAGAACTGGTGCGCGCCCTGACGGCAATCGGTTCGACAGCGCGCGACATCATCGCCATCCTGCAGAGCCTAAAAGCCGCGGGAGCGATTCAAGCCGAGCTGGAGGTGATTTAGATGGTTCCGATCCAACCAGTGTTGAGTTCCGATGTAAACCACGCGGCGCAGTTCGCGACTCGGCAACCCAAGGACAGTGCCTCCAAAATAGGCAAGGCGGCCACTGATTTCGAGGCCCTTTTGTTGGGCCAGATGCTGCACTCGGCCCGCGAAGCTGCCGGAACGGGGCTCAGCGGAGGCGACGCCGAGGACAGCGAAACCAACTCCAGCTTGGTGGAATTGGGAGAACAGCAGTTTGCCCAGGCGCTGGCCGCCAACGGCGGTCTGGGCATCGCTAAGATGGTAGTAGCGGGGCTGAAACATGCGGATTGATGACCTCAACCGGACTCCTCTCACCCAGGAGACCGAGAAAACAGAGCCCTCGGCGCAGAAACGCGCCACGGAAAAAGATGGCTCACCGGCTGCGGGCGCGGACCAAGCCGACGTCTCCTCGTTCGCGCACGCCTTGGTCTCAGGTGACCCGCAGCGGCTGGAGCAACTGCGTCTCGACGTGCAGTCCGGAAGATACAATGTGTCGGCTGAGGTGGTGGCTAAGTCCATCATCGACGCCCATCTGAAGGAATAGCCCGCCGATTCCACCACGGCGATGCACCTCGGCCGGCGGGGGCCGGACCTATCGCATTGCCACCCCGATTGATGTTCGCGAAAACTTGTTCTAGCATCGAATGACTAGGGAGGTCTTCATGACCATGCCAGTCTCGAGGCTCAAGAAGCTGCTGCTTTGTGTGGGGTTGGGCGGACTGTGCGTGGCGCAAAGCCAGCAGGCTAGCAAGACCTCGCCGTTAATGGACTCCGCCAATCACGTTCGCGAGGATGCGTACGCCTCGCTCCCCGTGCCCGCCGCCGACAAGGTCTACGAGAAAATTGACGGGCGACGCATCAAGGAAAAGGACCTCGAAGTGGTTGCCATTTCCCGCCAGAGCCGCGACGCGGGCGACAAGTACTGGGGCCGGATCGCGGGCACGAAGTACGAAAAGATGACGGCGCAATGGGCCGAAGCGAAATGGCGCCAGTACGGGCTGTCGGACATTCACGAACAAGAGTACGCGCTCGGGCCTCAGTGGTTCGCGCTCGACTGGAACGTGACGGCGACGGATGGCAGCAAGACGTTGACGTTTAAGTCGCTCAATCCGGCGATTGCGTCAGCGCCGACGCCGCCCGGCGGTCTGGAACTCGAGCCGGTATGGGTTGGCTTGGGAACGGCGGCCGATTTCATGGGCCGCGATGTGCGAGGCAAGGCGGTGCTGATTCTGTCGATTCTCGAACCGGGGAACATGGGTGAATCGGCGGGTTGGGAAGGCGCCTGGAAACGCGCCGCCGACTTAGGCGCTGCGGCCATTTTCACCATCTGGGGCTACAACGACAATCTGGCAGTCTGGCAGGGTATGACCGCCGGACGAGGCGTCGAGATCAAGGCGCCCGGATTCTTCATGGGATACGAAGACGGCAAAGCGCTGCGGGACTTGATCGCGACCGGTCATCCCGTAAAGCTGAAAATGAACCTGAAGACCGAAGTGCGGCCAGGGCTCAAGGCTGTCGCAGCCTATGGCACGCTGCCGGGCGCAACCGACGAGAACATTTATGTACTGGCCCACACCGACGGCTACTATGACGCGGCGCTGGACAATGCCTCCGGCCTGGCTGTGATGGAGACGCTGGCCGAGTATTTCTCGCAAATCCCCAAGGAGAAGCGGCGGCGCAGCATCACGTTCGTAGCCAGCTCCGGCCATCATGCGGGCTCGCCCACCACGCAGTACATGCACGATCATCGCGACACGATGCTCGGAAAAACCGCCGTGATCCTGAACTGCGAGCACATTTCGCACAACGATCTGCTGCAATGGAGCACGCACCTGCGGCCTTCCAACGTGATTCAAGAGCGGCGCTGGTGGGTCTTCGGCAGCGATCGTCTGCTGGACATCACGCTCAATGCGTTCAAGGAATTTGGCGTCAGCCTGGTGGCGGAGATGGATCCAAACGCATCCGGCGACATGGGCCACATCGAGCGCGACGCGCCGTCGATTCAAGTGATCGATTCACCCGAGATCAAGCATACCGATGCCGACATCGCCGAGCGGGTTCCGGACGCGGGACTCGCGGCAGTGGCGCGGGCGTACGCCAAGATCATCGATGAAGTGAACAAGGTGGACCGGAAGGATCTGCAGCCGGCTTCGATGGTCTCCTCCAAGTAAGCGTGCGCTGCACTTCCGGTTTTGGGTGCCGGTGCGTCCGCCGCGCGGATGTGTCAATATGATGCGATGACGTCCGCCGCCGCTCAACCCGCCATCGCTGTTCCGGCCAGCCGGGCCCGTCACGCGGTGATCGCTGTTTGGATTCAGGCCATCAACGCGGTGGTTTATTCCTGGTCGGTTTTCCGGCCGCCGCTGGCGCAATTGCACGGCTGGTCGAAAGCCCAGACCATCATGCCGTAT
>DATJAK010000305.1:0-34356 GCA_035516375.1 Bryobacteraceae bacterium | reverse complement strand
TCCAACGTTCGGTTTTGACGTCGTATTCGAGCACTCCCCCGCCCCACACGGCATAGTAGACCTTGCTGGTGCCGGGACTGACCGCGTAGGTCCAGATCTCGTACATAGGCGTGTTGCGCTCGTTGTAGAGGCTCCATTCACCGGTGCGTGTATTCAAGCGGCTGCCGCCCGCCGCGGTGGCTACCCATACGTAGTCTCCCTGCACGGTGACGCCATAGACCACGTCGTTGCTTAAGCCGCTGTTAAGCTGCGTGAAGGTATCGAAGCGGCCCGCGGAGTAGCGGCTCAGCCCACCCATGGTGGCTACCCAGGCGTCGTGAGTCGCCTTGTCCACGGCCACGTAGAGGACGACCCGGTGGGCCAGGCCGTCTTGCGGGCGAAAGACCTTCCACTTGCCGTTTTCGTAGAGACCCAGCCCGTTTTCCGTGGCGGCCCAGATGCGATCGCCATCCACGGCCACGTTGAAGACGCGGTTGTCGGGCAGGCCATCGGCGGTGGTGAAATTCTGCCAGCGGTAGCGCGGCATAGGCTGCGCCCAGGCGGCCGCCGACAGGAAAGCGATGAGCAGACAGCGGATCTTATGAGTCATAACGTCTTCAAATACTCAATCAAATCGTTGAGCTCGTCTTTCATCAGGTCATTAGTTACCCCGTGGGTGTCCTTGGGGTTAAACACGGTCCAGATCTCTTCCAGGCTGTTTGCCGAGCCATCGTGCAGGTAGGGGGCGGTCAGCACGACGTTAGTAAGTTGGGGCACATCGATTAGCGGGGAGCGGTCGTTCCACTTGCCGCTGCCCACGTCTACTTGAGTCTGGTTGGTGAAGTGCGGACCCGCGTGGCATGTCGGGCACTGATTGGCCGGCGGGATGGGCGTGCCGTCCTTGCGGGCGGTGCGCTCGAAGATGTCCCGGCCGCGTTCCTGGGAGGGGGTCAACTCGCCGTTCGGCAGGCGGTAGCGGTTGGGGCGCGGCGGTATGGACTTGATGTAGCTGACCAGGTCGCTCAATTCCTCGCGCGAGTAGCTCTGGGAGCGGTAGAAGAATTTTTCGGTACGCGGCCCGCATTCGGTTTCCAGGTCCGGGTTGCCGCCGTTCCATTTGAACGGCTCGGTGCCGTCGACGTTTTCGAGCAGCCGGTTATCCACGATGTCCTTGCCAAAGCCATCGGGCTCCAGGTCCCATTGCAGGCCGTCGAAGGTGGATTCCAGATGGCAGTTGGAGCAACTGAAGCCGCTGTGGAAGGCGAAGCGCGCGTTGAAGAACAGCCGCTCGCCGCGGCGCTGGGGCGTCAACGCGGGGGGGCCGCCCAGATCGATGGTGCGCACGACTTTGCGGGCGGCCGTGTCGATCACAGAAACGGTGTCATCCAGGCGGTTGGCAACGTACAGCCAGGCGCCATCGGGCGAAAGCGCCACGCCCCTGGGGTCGCGGCCCACCGGAATGCGTGCGGCGACGAAATGCGCCGAGGCTGACAGGTCGTTGCCGAGCGCCCGGCGGTCGCGCGGCGACGTGGCGCGGATGAACTCGAGGAGCCGCCGGATGTCGATGACGGTGACGCTGTTGGCGCCGCCCGTGGAGACGTAAGCGGCGCTCGAGTCCGGCGCGATCGCCACACCGAACGGCATCGCGTAATAGCGATCGAGCTCGTCGAGCAACACTTGCACGCTCCCGTCTACGGCCGGGCCGAACACGGTGAGCGAATCGCCGAAGACCCAGCCGTGCTCGACGTGCGCGAGCGGCACCAGGTTCTTGGGGCGTAACTGACAGGCGATCCCCAGGCGGCCATCGCGTGAAAGCGCCACGTGGAAGACGCCGGCGACGTTGTCGAGCGGCTGCCGCTCGCACACGCTCTGGTGTTCGGTATCGACGACGGTGATCTCGGATTCCGGCGGCGTGCGGTGGCGGCCCATGTTGGGGTAGATGTGCGTGCAGTACACCAGCCGGCCGTCCGCCGAGGGCGTCATATAGCTGACACCGCGCCCGGCCGCCAGCCGCCGGATTTCCACGCCGCTCGCCAGGTCGATGACCGAGACGTCGTTACTGATGCGATTGGCAGTGTAGACGGTCTTGCCGGCCGGGTCGGCGAGGACCGCGTTGGGCTCGAAGCCAGCCGGCAGCGTGCGGGTCACCTGGAGCGTGCCGGTATCCACCACCGACACGGAGTCGCTCCAGGAGTTCGCGACGTATGCGTTGCGGCCCTGGAGCCACAGACCCTTGGGGACGCGGCCGACGTGGACGCGGCCAATCAGCTTGCCGGATTGCGCGCCGGCCAGGATCAACTCGTCGGTGCCTTCACACAGCACGAACAGGCGCGCGCCATCGGGGGAGACGGCCAGCTCGATGGGGGAGGGATAGCGGACCGGGGCGGCATGGGACGTGGCGAGGGTCAGGCTTGCCAGGACTAGCCATCCGGCGAGTTGAAGCACGCCGCAGCAAGCTGAAGCTTGCGCCACACGCCGCATCATTTTTCCTCCACGGTCACGACCTGGTCCGCCGGCACGTCGCGCAGGGTCTGGACCTTGCCGCTCGGCCAGGTAATCGTTACGGTATCCGCTTTCGACGCGGCCCCCAGCCCGAAGTGCACCCGCGGGTCATCCTGCGAGAGGTAGCCCGATCCGGCGATTCGCTCGGCCTGCTGCTTGCGCCCGCCCACGGCCACCTCGATCTTCGCCCCGATGCCGTCCCGATTGCTCTTGTGGCCTACCAGCTTGATCGCCAGCCAGTGATTCGCGCCCGGCGACGTGTTGTGCAGCAAGTAACCCGGGCCGCCCAGGTTGACCAGAAAGAGATCCATTTTGCCGTCGTTGTCGTAGTCGGCGAAGCAGGCACCGCGGCCCACGGTCTTCAGCGCGAAGAAGGGGCCGGCGCTGCTGGAAACGTCGGCGAACTGACCGTTGCCCAGATTGCGAAAGAGGGAGTGCTCCTGCCGGATCATGTGAATGAGACCGCCGTGGGCGATGAAGATATCGCGCAGCCCATCGTTATCGAAGTCGTAGACGCCGCTGCCCCAGCTCACGTATTGGGCCGTCAACTGCGCAATGCCGGCGGATTCGGTAATGTCCTTGAACCGTTCCGGTCCCGTGCTGCGCCACAGGCGGTTGTATTTCGAATCAGTGACCCACAGGTCCACGGTGCCACGATTCTCCAGATCCACGAACACCGGCCCCATGGCAGAGGTGGCTTCGCCGTTCTGCCCGAAGGCCACTCCGGCGGCCAGCGCGATTTCCTTGAACGTGCCGTCGTGGTTGTTGCGGAACAGGAAGTTCTCGGTCTTGTCGTTGGCCACGTAGATATCGGGATAGCCGTCGCCATCGAAATCTCCGGCGGTCGCGCCCATCGTGCGGCCCACGTAATTGGCGATGCCCGACTTCTGGCTGACATCGGTGAACGTGCCGTTGCAGTTATTGTGAAACAGCATGTTGGTGGTGCCGGCGTAATCGAGCGGGCCCGGATAATTGTCGGCGGCGTAATAGGCGCGATACTTGGGATCGAACTTTACGTAGCGGCCGATGAACAGATCGACGCAGCCATCGCGATCGTAATCGAGCCAGGTAGCACCGATCGCCCAGCCGGTAATCTTCAACCCGGCCTTCTCTGTGACGTCTTCAAACGTGCCATCGCCCTTATTGCGATAGAGCGTGACATGGCCATAGCTGGTGACCAGTAAATCGGTGGTTCCATCGTTATCGAAATCGGCCGCGACCACGCCAAAACTGAACCCGTCTCCGGCCACGCCGGCCTGATCGGTGACATCGGTAAACGTGCCATCGCCGTTATTGCGGTAGAGGTGATTGTGCGGCATCGTCGCCGGCCGCTTCTTCAACGGAAACGGATGCATACCCGCCTCGAGCGGCCGCCCACTGACCACGAACAGATCGGGTTTCCCGTCGTTGTTGTAGTCCAACCAGGCGCAGCCCGCGCCCGTGCTTTCGAGCAATGAGCCGAGTTTCTCGGCGCCGATCGAATGCGTAAACTGGATCCCCGATTGCGCCGTAGCATCCTCGAACTGGATCGGCCCTGCTGCCCACCCAGCAACCGCAAACAGAGCCGCGACCGTTAGGGAGCGGGAGTTCGAGCGGATTTTCACGGCTGCACCTCCAACATCTTTACCGGCACGATCGTCTTCAGCAGAATCTGGGGCACCTTGTTTTCCGGCGCCCGTTCCGGTCCCATATGACAGCCAACGCAGATCCGCTGCTCGGCCGGGCGCATCCAAAACCAATCGTGCTCGCCCCGCACGATCCGGCCCGCCGCGTCCACGAGTTCCATGCGAATCGGGCGATCGGGGGGAACTTGGATGTAGAACGACCCGTCGGGTTCCACCGCGGTTTGCCCGAGCAGCCCACTCAAGGTGTATACCTTGACCGACTGGACGCCCGCCCCATTCATCGGCGTTCGAGATTCCCGCGAATTCAAACAAAGCAGATTTCCCGTTGTTCGGGCCGGAATCCGAGCCGACGGAAATTCTCGGGGCGGCGTGCGCGCCGCGAGTAGGGCCGGTTCTACGGCCGCCCCCTCCAAAGGCGTTTCCAGTGGAGCGGTCTGCCCGGTTGCGACATCCCAGCGATACAGCCCGATGCTGTGATTCTTCCCGCGCAGGCTGACCAGCCAAACGCCAGGCGAAACCTCCGCAATCGGACCAGCCGGCTCCTTATCCGGTTGCGCCACATCCGTCTGGTGCGCCAGCGGCGACGTAATCCGTGCCAAGCGGTTCCCCGAAATGAAGATGTAGTCTCCCGACGCTAGCTGGCGGGCCGAGCCACGGTCCGGCCCATGATCGCAGCGGAGCGATTCCACGCCGGTGCCGTCCGGATAGACCGTGAACAATTCCCGGCTGTAGAAACCTCGCTCGACCTCAAAGAGAATCCGCCCGTCGCGGAGCACCTCGTCGGTCAGGTAGCGCCCCGGAGCAAATGTAATACGACCAGTCTTTCCAGTGATTTCCAAGGCATCGCCACGCGAATAGACGATTTCGCCGTCCGGCAGGTACAGCGCGCGCACGCAATCTGATGGACACCGAGTGATTTGCCGGGGCTCGCCACCTTCGAGATTCGCTTCCCAGATCTGCCAGCGGTCGGTTACCGTTCGCTTACCCGAAAAGAGCGCGCGGTGCCCGTCATAGGAGACCGCCCCATCGGCGGAGGCGTAGAAACCAGGCGCGACCAGCCGCACCATACCGTGTTGAACCGCAATCAGTTTCGCCCCTAACGGAAACCGATCGTGGCCATCCATCCAGGCCGCTGGCTCGTATCGATGCGCGGCGGTGTACAGGTACGCGAAACCCGGATCGGGCCGCACCGGATCGCGCTTGTCCAATATCGGGTCCCGTCTCCCTATCGTTGCGCCTAATGCCCCATACAGAAGGAGCGGCGCCAAGCCGATTATGAGCAAAACAGCCCTATTTATCCGAATGTTACGCCGATGCACAGATCTTCAACCCCTTTGACAGAGTCCAAATCCGTGCAATTATTGCGCCACTACGGGTTTAGAGGTCTGATTAGCCGTAATGCCGGGCGTATGTTGTAGGTCCGCCGGTAGGAGCGATGCAATTCATCGTTGGGAAATCCCTCACCAGGCGGGTAAGGGTAGCTGCTCATTCCATGAAACGGAAGCGGTTCTACATTTTGGGAGAACGCCGTATTGGCATCGGCGTCCTTGGCCCAACCGTCCACCAGCAGCAGGAAATCCCGAGTCCAGCCTGGCGGAAGCGCCGGCAGAGCAGTGGCGGGGTATTCGAGCTGTAACTCGTCGCCCGAACCCATTACTACCAGCCGGTCGTCAATATCGCGAACCAGTTCGTGGGCGTCGCCATAGCGTGTGTAAAGGCCCGGAGTCTGGTTCCAGTTAGAAAGTGGCGAAACGGCCGCGTAGTCAAAAGACTCAGGCTGCTTGCGTTCCGGATCGACATGGATGCGCGAAAAGCCCCGAAAGTGCAGTTGCGCAGCGCTGGCGTCGATGGGGGTAAGGCGCGCATCGGGAGCCGACGCGTCTTCGCCCAGGAAGACCTCGTCCCAATAAACGCACATATTCGTCAGGATGCGAACCTCCCGGGAAGCGGAAAGAAAACGGCCAGTCAGATCGACGGCTATGGTTTTGGTCTTCCCCGATGGCATCCCCATGTCCTCGATCACGGTTCTCCAGTGTCCGGAAGCGTCTTTCACTTGTAGGGAGGGGGGTACCAGAGCATGTCCCATCTGGGCGGCGTTCAGAAACGTGCTGCCATCGGCCCAGTCCACCCAACCGGTCAGGACCAGCACGGCACGGTTGGCGCGCGCCGCCGAGCCGAAATCCAGATCGAGAGCGTGCATCTCGGCAACTCCCGCCACGTCGCGGGAAAACCCATCCACATACACCTGGTCGCGGTGCAGGAGCACTGGTAAGACGTCACGGCCGCGGCCATCGTGAGCCGCGCGGGGATAGACACGCTGCTTCACACCAAAAAGCCGAAACTCCGGATACGGCGGCCCTTTCCATTTCTCGTTCGTAAACACTTCGGTGGCCGCAGGGTGATCGAGCGCGAAAAGCCGAACCTGATCCAGGTAGGTGACCTCATTCAGCTCCTCGGTGATGTGGATCGAATATCGCCCGTCCGGGGACGCCAGCGATGTGCCGGGAATGGAGATATACTCGTCGTGGTCGACGGGGAAGTAGGTGCCGTCACCGGAACTTGCGCCGAGCGGCGCCACGCCCAGCACGTCCGTAATGAATTCGTACGAATCACCGTTCCAGGTGAAGATCATGGGACAGGAACCCGAGAGCCGCGGCGCTTCTTTTACATCCATCCGCCGCCGCGCCGGCTTGCGCGTCTCATTCTGGATCAGGCCGTTGGGCCAGGTGATGCGGATGGTGTCGATGACGTCATGGTCTCCGAGGTCGAACGTAACCGGCGTGACGTCGTAGCGTCGGATCCCGTAGTAGGTTCCCGCCTTCACCTCGATCTCCGCGCCGCTAGGGATCTTGAGGCTCTTCACGCCTTCCAGGGCAACTGTCAGCCACGCGTTCGGCTTGGTTTCATTGGTGGCATATTGGACTTTACCGTTCGGTGCAACCAGCACACGATCGAGCCGCCCGTTCCCGCGGAAGTCAGCCGCTTCCCACGCGATGGCCGCGGGCTCGTCCTGCTGAACGGTAAATACCGCTTTTCCCTCGGGTTTCGTGGCTTCGTATCGCTCATTCAAACGGTCCCGGTACACGATCATCGTCTGATCGGCATAATAGACGAACAAGTCAAACGGCTTGGTCTCTTCGTGCCGAGCGCGGAACACCCTGGCTTTAACCCCTACGCCGGGAGCGAACGGAAAATCCGGCGTACGGTCTTCCCAACCGGCGCTCCCATCGTTGCGCAACAGCAAGTTCCGCTCACCCACCAGAATCAAGTCGAGGTCGCGGTCGTGGTCATAGTCGATCCATGCCGCGGCGCGAAACCCGGACCCTATAGCCGCAGCCGGTAGTGGCGCCGGTCGGAAACCATTGGCGCGATCATTGTGAAACAGCAGCGCGCCTTCTGGCGTCACGACGCACAGGTCCACCAAACCGTCGTTGTCGTAGTCGCCGGCCGCTACCGACAACACGTGCCGCAGCCCGGAAAGCCCGCGATCCGCCAGTTCGGTTCCGTTGCGATAGAGCAGAATGCCGGAATCGGACCATACCAACGCATCCGTCTTGTGGTCGCCGTCGAAATCCAACAGAAGAACGCCGGCTGTGGCGGGATCGGCTCTGCCGTTAAGATCCCGCACGCGGAAGCGATCTTTCGGCGTTCCCGGAGGCGCGGTTCGGTCTGCCGGAGGGTCATAAATCTCGGCATAGGCGCTCCAGTTGACGTCTTCTTTTTCGCCATCCGGCTGATCCTGCTGCTCCTTGATAGCTCGAAATTCGACGAGGACCCGCGCGGAATCCGCGGGGCGGTTCAACTCGCGGTACGCACTGTAAAGCTGAAAACGGGGCGCAGCGAAGGTCGGATTGAGCCGGGCGGCTTCTTCGAATTCTTTCACGGCCCCAGTGAGGTCGCCATTCTGCCGGTACAGTACCCCGAGGTTGTAGTGCGACACCGGCTCCGCGTGGGCGAGCCGCAGCATATTTCGGAACTGCTCGATTGCCGCAGCCGCATTGCCCTGGTTCTTATAGGTAATGCCGAGGTTAAACCAGGTGTGCGGCAGCGACGGGTCCAGCTTCTGTACGGCCTGAAGTTCCGCCACGCCTTGATCGATCTCGCCAGCTTTGAGCAAGGCCAACCCATAATTCAGCCGCTCGCGGACCGAACCCGGATTCAATTCCAGCGCGGCCCGGAACTCTTCCACCGCCTGTTTCAGAGTGGTTGGGTTTTCGTAGAAGGCCTTGCCCAGATTGCGATGCTGCCAGAGAAGATCCTCGTGCGAAGGCCGGTACGAACTCTGGAGCACGGCCACGCACGCCAACACGAGGCCCAAAACCAGCATCCGTTTTCCGGTGAGCATATCTGATTATCTGCTAGCATGGTGCTCGACGCATGTCCAGTTCGCGGTTTCTCGCCGTCGTTGTGGTAGCGCTGGCGGCGGTGGGGCAGCCGCACAGCGAACCTCCGTCGACTGCTATCAAGCTCGATCAAGCCGGCTACCTTCCCCTCGCTTCTAAAGTAGCTCTTGTAGTCGCCGATGGACCCGTCTCCGAATTTACCGTTCGCAGTGTCCGCGATGGTTCGGTAGCGTATCACGGCACTCTGGCTCAACCGGTGGCGGATCCGGATACGCGTGACCGCGTCCGCGCCGCCGATTTTTCGGAACTGCGCACGGAAGGGAACTACTACCTCGACGTCCCCGGCACCGGCCGAAGCTGGAATTTCGCGATTGCGGGCGACGTCTACGCACATGCGTACTACCTCAGCGCGCGAGCATTCTACGGACAACGCTGCGGCACTGCCGTCGATCTCGGTCTGGAATTTCCGGGTTATCGCCACGACGCATGTCACCTCCTCGGGGCTTACCACTCCTCGTCCGGCCGAACCGGCCCGAGTCCCAGCCTGCGCGGCTGGCACGATGCCGGCGATTATGGCCGCTACGTAGTCAATTCCGGTATCACCACGGCGACTCTGCTCTGGGCATGGGAGCTGTTCGGGGAGAATCTGCGAGGGATCTCTCTGAACATTCCGGAGTCCGGGAATGGCAGACCTGACCTGCTGAACGAAATCCGTTGGAACCTCGATTGGATGTTATCGATGCAGGATGAGGACGGCGGCGTCTGGCACAAGCAGACCAGCGAAACCTTCCCCCCATTCATCATGCCCGACGCGGACAAAAGCATCAGTCTCGTCATCGGGACCGACCACGTGCCCTACAAAAGCTCCTGTGCTACCGGAGATCTCGCAGCCGTCGCTGCCATTGCCGCCCGCGTGTTCCGGCGTCTCGATCGGGCTTACGCGAACCAGAATCTGCAAGCCGCGCGCAAAGCTTGGGATTGGCTCCGGCAGAATCCGAACGTCACCTTCCGCAATCCGCCCGGCGTGACTACTGGAGAATACGGCGATGCGGACTGCCGCGACGAGCGATTCTGGGCTGCCGCCGAATTGTGGCGCACCACGCGCGAAACCGTCTACGAACGCTATTTCCTCGATCACTTCCGCCAGCAAGTGGGGGCCTTGCATCAACCTCGTCCCGAATCCTGGGCGAGCATGGGGCCGATGGGAATATGGACCTATCTGTTGGGTGGTGGATCCAACCATGCCGCGGTAGAAACGCTTCGCGAGGAAGTCCGGAAGAGTGCCGATGAAGTTGTCGTGCGCAGTGCGCGCAACCCATACCGGCACAGTCTGGCTGCAGTGGACTACGTATGGGGCTCTAACGGTGTGGCCGCGGACTATGGTGTCGCGCTGCTCATCGCCAATGCACTCCATCCGGACCAGCGATACGTGGAAACAGCGCTCGACAACCTGCACTACCTGCTGGGCCGCAACACCTTTTCGCTGTGCTGGGTAAGTCGGCTTGGCGATCATCCTTACCAACATCCCCATCACCGCCCGAGCGGCGCGCAGCCGGGCCGCCAACCTTGGCCCGGACTCCTGGCCGGTGGCCCTAACCGCAATCGCCAGGACCCAGTCTTGAAAGCCCTCCCTGACCTGCCGCCCGCCAAAGTGTACGCGGACGACCAGGGTTCCTACTCCAGCAACGAAGTGGCAATCAACTGGAACGCGTCCCTGGTGTTTCTGCTGGCCGGAGTGATGGGCCGCTAAGGGTCTGCGTCACAAATAACGAGGCGTATTTCGGTGCCTTCCGTGGGGCAGACCGTCGTCTTTCGCGGCCTGCCAGGGGTGCGAAGCGCGCCTGTGCGGCGCCGGCAGACGGCGGAAACCGATCGTCTGCCCCACAGAGTTAACTGCATTCTGTATGACGCACTCTAGCGCAGCAATGCCTTTTTCCGAATGTGAGCCAGGCTCGTTACCTGTCTCCACGTTGGCTTCGGCCCAGGGCGTACATCTCCTTCATGACTACGGGGAGCTGTTGGGGGTCGCGAATGCAACGCAGAAAGATCAGCCGAAAATCGGGCCACCACCGCGGCGTGCCGGCGAAGCCATGGTAATCGGCGGGCAGCGGTGGTCCGCCAGAACTACCCGCCGCAGGAATCACGGCTGGTAGCTCAAACGCGTACATGCTTCCCCCGGCCAAGGGCTGGTGCGGGTACCGCAGAAGCCACGGACAATTGTGAGACTCAACAATCAGATTGGCGGAAACCACCGCCCACTGTCCCGCATCGGCCGGAGAGGGCTGCTGGCAGTTCCAAAGCCGTGCTTCGGGAACGTAGACGCTGGGCTCGGAAAAGCCATATTCATCGATCAGCACGTTTCGTACGCCGTGCAGTTCGGCCCAGCGCCGGACATCGAGTAGCGCATGGTTCCAATCCAGATTGGAATCGTTGACCAGCTCATAACCGGGATGGCCCAGAGTGAGAGAGTTGAGAAATGGAAAGTAGTTGGGATAGGCGCGCACCGCCGTCAGCAAGCTTGCTGCGGCCAGAGCGACGGTCAGCCAGGCGAACGAGCGCGCCGGTGTCCAGCCGGATTGCCGTAAGTGGCCGAGCAGCCGCGGCAACGGGGCAAGAAGGAGGATCAGGAGCGCCATCGGGATCGCAAAATAGCGGATGCTGAGATTCAGTCGGCTCAGCACGCAGGCAACCACAAACGTAAGCAGGAACACCCACGCTGCGCGCCAATGCAATTCGCGGCCCTTGGAAATGACGCTGGCCCTTGCGAACCGGCGTTTCGCGACGATTGCGACCACCAACGCCAGAAGGAGCAACGCCAAGAATGCCAGAGTCGATTTGAGAACAAATACTACCGGGAAGTAGAACCAGACACCGTGAGAGTAAAAGTGGCCCAGAATAAACGTGCCGCGGCTTGCCATGACACCGAACGCGGCCAAGCCGATGCCATACAAGAACAGAGGCATCAGCAAGCGGCGGAGCATGAGCGAGGCTGGAGCTTGTCCCAGAAAAGCGAGCGTGTCCGTGGGTTGGTTCCAAGACAAGATGAAGTAGACCCCATATACTGCCAACGCCGCCCACCATACACCTTTCCAGGTATGGCGCCAACCGCGTCGATACCAGGCTCGGAAATCGGACTGGGTGAGTAGCGGTTGCGCCACCGGCAGCCAGCGCAGACTGAATGCAAAGGCGACACAAGCGAACAGCAGAAGTCCCGCGGAGAATTTGGAAAGCAGCGCTCCGGCCAGCGCGCACGAGAACCTCGCTACCGCTGCCCGCGAAGGAGAGCGCCAGAGATTGGCGTACGTCCACATGGTTACCAGAGAGAAGAGAGTAACGGCCATGTCCGTGAGTACCAGTGGGCCGAACGCGAGAAAAGCAGGCGTGGAGACAAAGACAGCCAGACACAGCAGGCCCCCACGCGCGTCCGCGAGCCTCGAGGCATAGAGGTAGAGCGTAAATCCCAACGCCAGAGTCAGCAGGAGCATCGGGCCCCGCGCCCATGCCATGGTGACTCCAGGGTCGTTCCAACGCGTAATCAGCCAGTGCCCGAAGACCCATTCGCCAAGCATGGAACCGAATCCAGCACCGCTAAAAGTCCACGAGATGTGCGAATAATCGGCGTGTACACCACGCAAAACCAGCGGCAGGCCGGCCAGGACTTTCGCCAGCGGAGGATGCTCGACATTCATGCGGAGGTCGAACCGCTGCAGATAGCTAACGCCTGCGCCCACATGCGCCACTTCATCGATGGTAACGGACTCGCGAAGGGCTGCTCCGCCCGCAAGCACAGCCATGATCGCCAGAAGCACCGCCGCAAAGATGGTGCTCGGCCGTGACAGAGATGTGTTTTTCATTGGGTCTCCCGGGCTCGCGATTCCACCGGAATGCGAGATGCGCGACGCTCGCGGGCGGGCAGGCGGGGCTATCGCCAGCATAGCTCCGTGCGTGCCCTCGCGCCAGCGTGTGGAGTCAAGGCGGGTGAGTCAAGAACGGGCTGTGGGAGCGCTGCGAGTTATAATCATGTCCGGCGATGCCCTGAGCAATGAAAATCTCCACGCCGATTCGGCAGCAGAAGCCTGGCTTCTCGGCGCCGCGGCCGGGTGCGCAGGACTCGCTCTCGCACCTGACCTTCTCCGTCGTGGCGGTGGTCTTGATGGCCAGCGTCTATCTCGCCTACAGCCCCGCATTGGGTTTTCAGTTCATCCTCGACGACCACCAATTCATCGGCGATCCGCGCCTGCAGTCGTCCGGCCACGTTTGGGAATACTTTACGAGTTGGGTATGGGCGCAATTTGCTGGTGGACCATTGAGTTTCTATCGGCCGCTGTTTCTGCTCTGGCTGCGAGTGAATTTCCTCCTCAGTGAAATGTCTTCCTGGGGATGGCACTTCCTGAGCGTCACGAAACATGTGTCCGCGGCCATTTTGCTGGGACTGCTGGTTTGGAAACTACTGCGGGACCGCGTCGCCGCCCTGATTGCATCGACTCTGTTTGCGCTGCATCCGGCCCAAACAGAATCCGTGGCGTGGATCACGGTGCCCGACCCACTGATGGCCGCCGCCATGCTGGGTTCCGTGCTCCTCTATATGAGGTATGCAGACGGCCATTCCGACAAGGACCCGCCTCACGTAAAGAAAGCCGGCCAAAAAGCCCGTAAGGTAGTCCGGAATGATGCGGCGTCCCGGCCTTCACTGGCGTGGTTGGTCGCCTCCGCCGTTGCTTGTCTGGCAGCTCTGCTGGCGAAGGAAACAGCCATCGTGCTGCCGGCGGTGCTCTTTGCCATGGCGCTGCTGATGCATAAAGGCGAGTCGCCCGGGCTGTCGCCTCGGCTGGTGCGCGCGTTTCGCGCCACGCTTCCGTTTCTCGCAGCGACCGTGGTTTACATTCTTCTGCGTCTGAATGCTCTGGGCGGAGGGTTCGTGACCTCGACCCAACATTTGCCATGGAGCACCGAGCTGCTATCCTTGCCGGCTACTTTGTGGTTTTACGTGAAAGTGCTGCTGTGGCCGGTCCAGCCGCGCGCCTTCACCGATCCTACCCAGGTAGACCGGTTCTCACTAAACGGTGTTCTTCTGCCAGGCTTCGCGGTCTGTTGCGCCGGGGCGATCCTGGTGGGGGCATTGGTCTGGGGGTGGAAAAAGGCACGACGCGACCTCTCGCCGCGAGAAGCCGCGGGTGTCGAGCTTGCGTTGGTTCTCGGCACGCTGTTGCTGGCGCTCCCCATTCTGCCTGCACTGAACTTGAATGCTCTGCGCCCCGGAGATTCTCTGCATGGCCGATATGCCTATGTGTCTTCTGCCGGACTGATGCTCCTCCTGGCGACGGGGTGGCACCTGGCGCGGCAATGGCGAACCGTTTTGCTGTTTTCGGGTGGAGTGGTAGCGGTTGCATTCGGCGCGCTAACGATGATTCAAGAGTCGGCTTGGAAGGACAATCTAGCGGTCTTCACGGTGGCCCATCAATATGCCCCGCACAACAGCTTCGTTGCCCAGAATCTGGCACGCGCCCATATACAGGCTGCCATCGAATTGAGTGAGGCCGGCCGGTGTAGCGATGCCGTGCCTGTATTTGAGCAGGCCACCCAGCAGTACCCGGAAGATTGGGTGGCGTGGGCCGCCTTGGGAAACTGTCTCGCGCAACTCAACGATTTGTCCAGGGCGGAACAGACGCTCCGCCGCGCCGCCGAGCTGGCGCACAAGCCTCAAGTTACCGAGCGCTGGCAGCAAGTACGTACAATGATGGAGGGGCGGCCTTCCGCCCCGCAGGAGTAGATGTGGCGGAGAGGGCTGCGTGTCGGATCGGACGGTTCTTATGAAGTCCGCCCTGCTGCTGTTGGTACTGGCTGCCCGCTTGTGGCCCGCGACGAACCCAAGAGCCGCTGAGGAGGCCAACGCCGCCCTGGCGCTGGCCCACGAGGGCAAGTATGAACAGGCGATTCCCCACTATCGGGCGGCGCTCAAGCTGGACCCCACTCTTCCCGGCCTTCACCTGAATTTCGGATTGGCTTACTTCAAACTAAACCGCTTCGCCGACGCGGCACTCCTCTTCGAACACGCCACCAAGGAGGACCCCACCAGCTTCCAGGCGCGAGTTCTGCTCGGCATGAGTTACTACGGCATCCGGCGGTTCGCAGACGCGGCGGTCGATCTCAAACGCGCCTCCGAACAGCAGCCGGACAATACCGAACTGCGCTTCAAGCTGGCTCAATGCTACTTATGGTCCGGCCAATACGAAGCCGCCAAGAGCGAGTTCAAATTCCTGTTGACCAAGGATCCCGATTCCGCTCCCGTGCACATGCTGCTCGGAGAAGTGCTCGACGCCGCCAAACAGGAAGAGCAGGCCACAGCTGAGTTTGAAGCCGCCGTGAAAGCATCGGCGCACGAACCCGAGGCGCATTTTGGCCTCGGCTACATGTATTGGAAGCAGAAGCGGTACGAGGATGCGCAGCACCAATTTGAGGCAGAGCTGGCGGACCAACCGCAGCACACTCAGGCGCTGACCTATTTGGCAGACGCGGAAATTCACAGCGGAAACGAAAAAGGCAGCGAAGAGCATCTGCGCCAGGCGTTGGAGCTCGATCCGAACATCCGTCTCGCACACTTAGATCTGGGAATCCTTCTCGCGGCGCGAAATGATTCCGATCAAGCCGCGGCGCAATTTCGCGAAGCCATTCGAATCGATCCGAAGAACCCGGATGCACACTACCGGCTCGGCCGTCTGCTGCTTGCTTTGGGCCGCGAGCAGGAGGCCAACGTCGAATTCGCCAAGGTGAAAGAACTGGCGAAACGCGAGGAGCCGAGCCCGCTCATCAAGGCTCCCGGCCCGGACGGCGACCCGCCGCGATGAAGCGTGCGTTTTCGCTGCTGCCCGTCTTGGTCTGGCTGGCTTTGAGCCAGAACGTCCCGCCGCCGATCCGGTTTGTGTATCGGCCCATTGATTTCCGGCTCGAGAGTTCGGAGACTCCTCAGCGCCACGCGCCGGAAACTATGGCCGGCGGCGTGGCGATCTTCGATTACAACAACGACGGCAATCTGGACATTTTCTTCACCAATGGGGCCGACATCCGCACACTCGAGAAGTCGTCATCCAAATACTCCGACCGGCTTTTCGAAAACGACGGCAAGGGCAATTTCAAAGATGTTACAGCCAAAGCAGGCCTGGCCGGTGCCGGCTTCGATATGGGCGTCGCGGTTGGAGACTACGATAACGACGGGTACAAGGACCTGTTTGTCGCCGGCGTGCATGGCAATCATCTATACCACAACAACGGCGACGGCACGTTCACGGATGTCACAGCGAAAGCCGGATTGAACAAACCGGACAGTCAATACGGCCCGCTGTGGTCGGTCGGGGCAGCGTGGGTGGATGTGAACAACGACGGCCTGGTCGATCTGTTCGTGGTGAATTATCTCGCCTGGGACATCCACACGGAGCAGCCTTGTGAGTCGGGACCCGGCACGTTCGACTACTGCCACCCGAAGTTTTATAAACCGACGCCCAATCAGCTGTTCCTCAACAACGGAGACGGCACCTTCCGCGATGTTTCGGCCGAATCCGGTATCCGCGCGCATCCCGGGAAAGGCATGGGGGTCGGCGTGGCGGACTACGACCTGGATGGCCTGATGGACATCTTCGTCACGAACGATAAGCAATACAATTCGCTCTTCCACAATAAAGGAAACGGCAAGTTCGAGGAGGTTGCGTTCGAAGCCGGCGTGGCGCTCACGGAAGACGCGCAGTTCATTTCGGGCATGGGCGTGGACTTCCGCGATATCGACAACGATGGATACCCGGACATCGCCTTCGTGGCGCTCGAGAACGAATTATTTCCGCTGTTCCGCAACACGGGGAAGGGCGGATTCATGGAAGTGACGGATTCGAGCGGCATGACGCGGTTCAGCGTGGCAATGGCAGGTTATTCGCCTACGCTCGCCGACTTCGATAATGACGGCTGGAAGGACTTGTTCGTGACGCGTGGCCATGTGCAATCGCTCGGATACGCCTCGCGCGTGCCGGTGGAGCAGCCCAACAGCGTGTTTCGGAATCTGGGAGGCATGAAATTTCAGGCGCTGACGGCGGAAGCTGGCTTGACGGCGCAACCACCTCGGCGGCACCGGGGTTCGTCGGTAGGCGATCTGAATCACGATGGACGTTTGGACGTGGTCGCGACCGCGATTAGCGCGCCCGCGGAGATTTGGATCAACGACAGCCCGGGAAGCAATCATTGGATCGAGTGCCAACTGGAGGGGGCGAAGAGCAATCGCGACGGCATCGGAGCGCGGATCAAAGTGGTGGCCGGCGGGAAGGCGCAATACAATCACGTCTCTTTCGCGGCCGGGTATGCTTCTTCCAGTGCCGGTCCGGTTCACTTTGGACTCGGTTCGAACCAGTCGGTGGAGGTGGTGGAAATACGCTGGCCGTCAGGCATTGTTCAGGAACTGAAAGACGTGGCAGCGGATCGCGTGGTGAAAGTTAAGGAACCAGCCAACTAGCGAGAGGTGGGGCAGACGATCGCCTTTCGTCGTCTGCCTGGGCTCGCGAAGACGACAGGCGACAAAAATCGATCGCCTGTCCCACGAAAAAGAACGGCCGGCAACCCTTGGTAGAGTTGCCGGCCGGCTGAACAACGTTGCGGTTAGAAGAACGCCTTCATTCCGAGTTGGAAGACTCTCGGGTCAAAGGCGGAGGTGATTTGACCGAAATTGCTCGCCGTAAATTGGTTGCTGATGCCGTTGAAGTTGCTGCCCTGGAACTGGGTGTGGTTGAACACGTTGAAGCTCTCCGCGCGGAACTCGAGGCGGCTGCCCCGCTTCTCGCTGAGGACGAAGCTCTTGAACAACGACAGGTTCCAATTGTCGCGGCCGGGCCCGGTTAAAGCGTCGTAGCCCAGGTTGCCATATTGCCCGACGGTCGGGGCCGAAAACGCCGAGGTGTTAAACCACTGGGTCACGGTGCCCGGATAGCTGATGCTTCCGGTCAGATTGGGCCGGTTCCCTCCAGGTCCCGCTCCATTCCAGGTCGGCAGGCCATTGTTTTTGCCTGGTCCGCCTAAGAACACGTTCACCGGCAAGCCGGTTTCAGCGGTGATGTAACCTGAGAATTGCCAGCCACCGAATGCCGTCCTCGCCGCCCGGCTGTTGTTGTGCCGGAAGGCGGGAATATCGTAGACAAAGTTGGCCACGAATACATTCGTGTGGTTGAAGGCGGCGGGTCCAACACCATATGCCCGGTTGTAGGGATCGGCCGTATCGTTGAGGTCCCAGCCATTGCCGTTGTTGGAGCTGGAATCGATGGCTTTCGAGTAGGTATACGCAGCCTGGAAAGTGAGATCCTTCTGGATCCGCGAATTCAGGCTGGCCTGCAGGGAATTATAGTGGCTGTTGGCGTCATCGCGATACATGCCGATGGAGGCGTAACCAGCGTACGGAACCACGCTGTTAAATGCAGCCGTTCCGTTGATGAGGCTTGGCAGGGAGCTCTGCGCCGGCAGGTTGAGTTCTTCCCGATCGCTTTGATGGCGATTCTGGTTACCGACGTAGGCGATGGACAAAACCGACTTCTCTCCCAACGCCTGTTGCACGCCGATGCTGAATTGGTAGCTCACCGGCATTTTGTAATCGGTGTTGTTTAGGCCAACGATAGTGGACGGCAAGATCGGCGCCACCGGGGTCTGGCCAGTCAGCAGATTGGTACCCGGATTCGACAGGGAGACGTTATTGAGCGTGACTTGGTCGCTGAACGGAATATTGGCTCCGGCGTTGTACATGTCGTTGCCCTGGACACGTTCGTACATGATGCCAAAGCCGCCCCGCAGGATGGTCTTGGCACGGCCGGTGACGTCGTATGCAAATCCGACGCGCGGACCGAAAGCAGCCCAGTGGCTGTCTACCAAAGCGTTCGAAATGCCGTTCTGGCCGGCTATCCCGATGCCGTTCCCATAGAACTGATAGCCCTTCAGGATCGAATTGGGGCTGGTGATCAAGCCGGGGCTGTTGGGGCTGATAGTGCCGTCGGGCAAGAGGATTGCCGCGTTGGCTGGGTTGTACAGGCCGGGATAGAAGTTCGACATACGGTTGTTGGCTTCATACGTATGGGGAGCTCCGTCCCACCGCACACCCAAATTCAGCGTGAGGCGTTTGTTGACGCGCCAGTTGTCTTGAATGTAAGCCGCCCAGGACTGGTTGTTCCAATGGCCGGAGTCTTTCACCGCGGCTTCGGTATACGAGTTGGAAAGACCGAGGAGGTAATCGGCGAAATCGTTTCCGGTGTAGATGCCGTTAAATTGGAAACTGCCCTGAGTTGCGGCAAACAGGTCCTGGATTTTCGCGTAATAGGCATAACTCAAACCGAACTTGAGCGAATGCCCACCCTTCGTCAAGGAGACGTCGTCGCGCCACTGGTAGTCGTCGGCTTTGTTGTGCCACGGTATCCAGTTGGCGTTGTAATCGGCTCCGGTACTGCCGGTCAGATTGATTTGCGGAATACGGTTCACATCATTTGGCCCGGTAAACAACCGGGGAACGTTGAAGCCGCTGGGTTGCGCGTACAACCCGGTGTTCACAATGTTGATCCGGTTGCCGTTGTAATTGAACGCGATCTCATTGATCAACGTCGGGCTGATGGTGTGAATGGCATGAACCACGCCGCTGTAGGAGGGGTTGCCGAACGTGTTGCCAATGGTGGGAACGTTGTCGCTGTCCCACATAGATGTCACGTAACCTTGGCTGATTTGCTCGGCTACGAAGTGCCCGAAGATCGTGAAGTTGTCCGTGAAGTGGTGATCGATACGGGTCATCTCCTCCCGGAAGTTGGTAGGTGCGGTCACACCCTGGATATATTGCGTGCCGCTGGTGGGTGCCGGGAAGATGCCGGCTTTCAACAGGGCCTGCGCATTGGGATCCAGGAGGCTGGTGGGAATGGTGTTGTTCGGGAAAGCCTGACCGGGCTGGAGACCCGCAGCAGTGAATTTCGCCAAAACAGACGGCGCGAGCTGACTGGCGCTGGGAACATGGATGGTGAATGGCGCACCGGCGAAGTTTCCACCGTATTCGCTGGTCAGGGGGACGGTCTGGTTGATGGGGCTGCCTCCCTGAATGTATTTGCGCCACTCCATGTTGTAGAAGAAGAACGTCTTGTTACGGTTCTTGTTGTACAACTTGCCCAACGTTAGCGGGCCGCCGCCGTTGAACCCGAACTCATTGAAGCGGAGTTCCGGTGGCTTTTGGCCGGCTGAGTTGGTGAAGTAGTTGCCCGCGTCCAAGGCGTTGTTGCGCACGAATTCCCACGCTTCCGCGTGGAGTTGTTGCGTGCCGGACTTGAAAACCATGGTCGTGGTGCCGCCAGTAGCGAGACCAAATTCCGCGCTGTAATTCGAGGTCAGGGCACGGAATTCGGCGATGGATTCCAACGACGGCATGATGCTCAAGTTGCCGCCACTGCCGCGGTCATAGTCCTCACCACCGTCGATCATGTACAAATTGTGGCCAGGACGAAGCCCGTTGAAACTGACGTTGGAGTCGCCGCCCACGGGAACAGCGAGCTGAAAATCCCCGCCCATGGCGTTGGAAACTCCCGGCAGAAGGGTGGTCAGCAAGTAGATGTTGCGGCCGTTGGTGGCCATCTGGGACACTTGCTGTCCACTGATCACACCGCTGATTTCGCTCGAATCCGCCTGGACGGCAACCGGCGATGCTTCCACCGTGATCTGTTCGGTCGCATTGCCGATTTCCAGACTAAAGTCGATGCGGGTGCGGTCGCCGACCTGCAACACCACATCCTTGTGTTGAACCGCCTTAAAGCCCTTAGCCTCAGCACGCAGCAGGTAATGCCCGATATGCAAGCTGGGCGCCACGAATTCGCCAGCCGTATTGCTTTGGAATTGACTCACCTGACCGGTGTCGGTGTTCGTGATAGAAATATTCGCATTCGGAACGGTGGCACCTGTAGGGTCGGTCACTGTCCCGACAATGGTGGCCTCTTGGGCAAACGCCGGAAGACCAAAAAACAAAAGAACAATCAGCAAGACCACCCACCGGGATGGACTCGTAAGTTGCATATTTCCTCCTAGACCCCTTTTCCACCGGTGCACACCCGCTTCTGTTCGGCATCGATGGTTAGCGAAACCGTCTACACACTCCAAGACCTTTTCCTGGTTTGCTGGCTAAAGAATAGGGGAACTACGTGTCAATCATAAGTGGCGTACGGTACGTTACTGCGGAATGGTGTTGTTTCTAAGAAGGATTCCTAAGCGCGGGCGGGGAGTACGAATGGAGGGGTGCGTTACTGCGCCAAGCGTGGTATATTACGACTACAGGATCTGAAATGGGGTTTGGCCGAATCGACATTCCCGCCGTCGTCACGGGTCCTTCACCGCAGCCGCAGGCTGAAGAAGTCCGGAACCAGCTCGAGCGCCTGCTCAGCAGCCAGCAGTTCCGTTCCAGCCGGCGCTGCCAGCATCTGCTGCGCCACATCACCGAACACACTCTGGCCGGTGATGGCGCATCGCTGAAGGAAAGAACGCTGGGCGTGGAAGTGTTCGGGCGGCCCGCCGACTACGACACCGGTCAAGATCCGGTTGTCCGGGCGACGGCCGCCGAGATCCGCAAGAAACTGGCGCAGTATTATCAGGAGCCGGGGCACGAGCAGGAACCGCGAATTGAGTTGGTTTCCGGCGGCTATACGCCCGAATTCCACAGCGCCAACGGATTCCACGATACGGGGCCGCTGCCGCACAAAGTGGACCGAAGAATACCGATTGCGGGCGTGGCGGTTGGGGTGGTCGTGCTGGTGGCTGGCGGGTTGCTGGCGGCCGAATGGCGGCCATCGAGCCTGGATCGCTTTTGGGCGCCCGTCGTGCAGACGCAGGCTCCTGTGCTCATCAGCCTGGGACAGCCTATTGTGTATAATCTGGCTTCCACTCAGGCACAGGACCGTTTGCAAGGGGAAGCCGGCGACCCAGCCGCAACCAGCCTGCCGCCATTCGCCGATCGGATTTCCAGGAGCGATTTGGTGGTTCTGCGCGACCGGTATCTGGCCTTGGGTGACGCCATTTGTTTGGCGCGGATTGCGGGCCTGCTCGAAAAGCACGGTAAACCCTACCGCATTCGAGGGGAGGGATCGACTTCGTCGTCCGATCTTCGCGAAGCTCCCGCCGTTCTGATCGGCGCATTCGATAATCAGTGGACCCTACGCGCCTCCCCGCAACTTCGCTTTACGTTTGTCAAAGACAGCGCCCACGCGACAGACATGGTCCGCGATCGCCTTCATCCCGAGCGAACGGACTGGAAACTCATCGGCGCCTGGCCCTACTGGAACATCGCGAATGACTACGCGATCGTATCTCGTCTGGTCGACGCCAATACCGATCACCCCGTGATCATCGCGGCGGGGATTACGCACTATGGGACTATGGCGGCCGGCGAGTTGTTGAGCAATCCTGCGTATTTCGCCGAGGCGGCCGGGCAATTGCCGCGCGGCTGGCAGAAGAAGAATCTGCAGATTGTCCTCCGCGTCCCCGTGGTCGCAGGCGCAGTCGGCCATCCACGCGTGCTGGCTACGCACGTCTGGTAACACGTAGGACGGGCCCACGTCGCGTCAAATCTATAAAGAGATTCTGAACTCTGATACTATCATTTTGAGCGCGCAGTACCGCCTCGGGAGCCCTGCCATGCAATACGGCTACTTTGACGACCAGAAGCGGGAGTACGTCATTACCCGGCCCGATACCCCGCTGCCGTGGATCAATTACCTGGGATGCCAGGCGTACTTCGGCATCATTTCCCAAACCGCGGGCGGATACTCGTTTTATCGCGATGCCCGGCTGCGGCGTATCACGCGGTATCGGTATAACAACGTACCGCTCGATCAGGGCGGGCGGTATCTCTATCTGCGCGACGATCAGACCGCCGAGTACTGGTCGCCTTCGGGTCAGCCCACTCATCGAGAGCTGGAACACTACTCGTGCCGTCACGGAATGGGGTACAGTACGGTCGGCTCGACGTACCACGGCATTGAGGCGCACACGCGCTATTTTGTTCCGCTCGATGAGGATCTCGAAATCTGGCAATTGACCGTGGTCAATCACCGCCCCGAGGCGGCAGCACTCTCGGTTTTCTCGTGCCTCGAATTCTGTCTTTGGGACGCCCAGGACGACGCCACCAATTTCCAGCGCAACTTCAGTATCGGCGAAGTAGAAATCGAGGATGGCGTCATCTATCACAAGACCGAATACCGGGAGCGGCGCGATCACTTCGCGTGGTTCGCGTGTTCGGGGCGCGTCGAGGGGTTCGATACGCAACGCGAAGCCTTCTTCGGACCGGGCCGCGGTTGGGACCGGCCGCTGGTGGTGGAGCGCGGCGAGTCGGCCAACTCGGTGGCGCACGGGTGGGCTCCGATCGGCTCGCATCACGTGCGCCTCGAGCTCAAGCCGGGCGAAACCAGGCAGGTGCTGTTTGTGTTGGGCTACCACGAGAATCCAAAGGACCGGAAGTTCGATCCGCCGGACTCGCAGACGATCGATAAGGGCGGCGTGCGGCGGGTGATCTCGCGTTATCTCGATCCCGCGGCCGCCGACCGAGCGTTCGCCCGTTTGCAGGAATATTGGGACGGACTGTTGGGGATTTGCCAGGTGGAGACGCCCGATCCGCACACCAATCGGATGGTCAACATCTGGAATGCGTACCAGTCGATGGCCACGTTCAACATGTCGCGCTCGGCGTCGCTGTATGAATCCGGAATCGGCCGCGGCCTCGGCTTCCGCGACTCCAATCAGGACCTGCTCGGTTTCGTGCACATGGCGCCGGCGCGCGCGCGGCAACGGATTCTCGATTTGGCGTCCACGCAACTTCCCAACGGAGGCGCCTACCATCAATATCAGCCGCTGACGAAGAAGGGAAACAACGAAGTCGGCAGCAATTTCAACGACGACCCGCACTGGCTGATCCTGGGCGTCGCCGCCTATCTGAAGGAGACGGGCGACTGGACGATTCTGGATGAGCCGGTTCCGTACGACAACGAAGACGGTTCGGAGCAGCCGCTCTATAAGCACCTGCAACGCAGCTTCCGCTACACGCTCGACCGCCTGGGGCCGCACGGGTTGCCGCTGATCGGCCGCGCCGATTGGAACGATTGCCTTAACCTCAATTGCTTTTCCGATACACCGGGGCAGTCCTTCCAGACGACCACCAACAAAGAGGGCAAGGTAGCCGAATCCATCTTCATCGCCGGGTTGTTCGTGCTGGCGGCCAAAGAACTGGCGGAGATCGCGTGCCGTCGCGGGTTGGCAGCGGAGTCGCAGAAATACCGCGACGAAGCGGCGCGCATGACCGAAACGGTGAATCGGCACGGCTGGGACGGCGCGTGGTTTTTGCGGGCCTATGATGACTCTGGCGCGAAGGTGGGCTCTCACGAATGCGCCGAGGGCCAGATCTACATCGAGCCGCAGGGCTTCTGCGTGATGGCCGGCATCGGGTTAGAGAACGGACGGGCGCGCCGGGCGCTCGACTCCGTCGCCAAATATCTCGCCACGCCGCACGGCATTATGCTGCAGCAGCCGGCCTACTCGCGCTATTACCTGAACCTGGGCGAGATTTCCTCATACCCGCCCGGATACAAGGAAAACGCCGGGATCTTTTGCCACAACAACCCGTGGGTGATGATCGCCGAAGCGATGGCCGGCAACGGGGACGCGGCGTTTGATTACTACCTGCGCATCAATCCCTCGGCGCGTGAGCCGATCGGAGAAGTGCACCGCAACGAGCCGTATGTCTATGCGCAGATGATCGCTGGGCGGGACGCACCCACGCATGGCGAGGCTAAGAATTCGTGGCTCACCGGGACTGCGGCATGGAACTACTACGCCATCACGCAATGGATTCTGGGCATTCGCCCGGAACACGACGGGCTACGCGTGGCGCCAGTAATTCCGGAGCGCTGGGAAGGCTTCCGGGCCGTGCGCAAATTCCGTGGTGTCACGTATGACATCGACGTGCGGCGGGAAGGGCCGGGTGGTCAGGTCAACCTGATCGTCGACGGGAGGCCCCTTACAGGTGACGTCGTGCCACCGCCGATTGATGGCCGTGCAGTGGTAGCCGTAAAGGTCTGGCTCGGGTAGGTCCCACGCAGACCACAAAATACGATGGTCTGCGCCACAAATTGCCGACGTTATCGGGCCCCGGCCGTGCGCTCGCCCGCCGGATGGCCGAGCAAAGGCAGTAGGGTAGGCCGTCGTTTTTTGCGGCCTGCCTTCCCGACGGGTCACGCAGACCACAAAAAAGCGATGGTCTGCGCCACTAGCTGGCAGGCACTCTCACTTCAGCATACTGTGCGCTTTCGATCTCGACTTTCTTCAGGTGATCGTACCAGGAGAACTTCAGAATCACGGAGGTCGCAAGGATGATTGCACCCGCTACCAGCGCGTGGTCATATCGACGGATTACCAGATACACCGGAAACGCTACCAAGCTCGATTGCCAGGCAACGCCAACCACGATATTCCCCATGTCGCGCCAGAAATCGGGATTGGGCCGGAACGCGGGATCTTCGCGTTGCACCTTTTCGCGGATCGGACCCCAAAAACCCCACGGCCGTACGCGGTGATAGAACGATTTGAGCACTTCATCGTCTTCCGGGGGCGTCAGCAGCGTCCCGAGCAAACAACCCGCGAGCGAAATCGCCAGAATTAACGGGAAGGCGTTCAGAGCTGAGACGTGAGGCAGCGCCAAAGGCAAGACCATGGCGGCGGCGATGCCACCGACCATGCCCCAGAAGTATCCGAATCCGTTGAAGCGCCACCAATACCACTTGAGGACATTCGACGCGGTGTAGCCGCCCCACAACGCCGATACGATCCACTTGATCACGGCGTCGATCGAACCCACGAACCAGCCGAAAGAGATGCCGAGCACCACGACGCCAAACGAGGCCAGGTAGCTCAGCCGGACGTAAGTTCTTTCGCTCGCGTGTGGATTGATGAAGCGGCGGTAGAGGTCGTTCACCAGATACGGCGGCGCGGCGTTGACAGTAGCCGCGAAGTTCGACATGAAGGCCGCCAGCAGACCCGCCAGCAAGACGCCTAGCAGACCCGCGGGAACAAATTGGCTGAGAGCGTGCGGCAGGATCAGCTCGAAATCCATGTTGGCGCCCATGCCGCGGATGCGGTCGCTGTAGAAGACCAGGGCCAGAATGGTGAGCCCGGCAATCATGAAGTAACGCGGGACGTTGAGAACGACATTGACCACCGCGCTCATCATGCAGGCCTCGCGCGGGTTGCGCGTCGAAAGAATCCGCTGCATATCGTAGTTGGGAGCCGGGCCGGCCGCGCTGATCAGGATCCCCTTAAACAGCATCATCATGAAGAAGATTCCGAACAGGCCATATCCGTCCTCGGCGATCTTGGTATTGGCGGCGGCTATGAGCCCCGACCAATCCAGGTTCAAGTGCCACCCGAAAAACACTTGGTCCCAGCCCGCCGGCACCACACGGTGCAAGGCCGCCGGAGAGACGCGCGCGATGGCTATCAGGCCGATCGCAATCGAAGCGACCGACAGGATGCAGAATTGCAACACCTCGGTAATCACGACGCTGAACATGCCGCCCTTGACGACATAGAACGTGGTGATGCCCATCAGAATGAGTGCGTACTGGTTGGCCGAAAGGTGCCACGGGAGGAAGTCCGTGGCGAATTTTCCAATGCCTTTAAAACCGTACGTCAGGAAACCGATAACGCTCACCAGCGCGTAAATGACCACGATCAGGTGCGACAGGCGCGCGCCGCGGGTATCGCCGAATCGCGTACGGATCCATTCCGCGCCGGTGGTTACATTCGAGCGTCGCAGCCATGCCGATAGGAAGACCATGAGGAAGATCTGGTTGAAGACCGGCCATATCCACGGAATCCAGATGCTCTTCATTCCGTAAAGGAAGAGCAGGTAGACAAGCCACATGGTCCCGGCGATATCGAACATGCCGGAGGCATTGGAAACGCCCAGCAGGTACCACGGCAGAGTGTTTCCCCCCAGGAAGTAAGCTTTGGTGTCGCGCGAAGCCCGGTGCGACACCCAGTAACCCACCGAAACGGAAATCAGCAGATAGAGCAGGATGATGGCAACATCGATCGCGTGCAACGTCACGGCAAGCCTCCGGTCCCAAGGGCTGTGCTGGACTTCGACAGCACGCGGTCAGGCAGTATGCTCAGCCGGCTGTACCGGGTGCCCGATTACTAGTATAATGAGATTCTAAAATCTTGTAAAAGGGGAGTGTCGCGGAGCGAGCAACAGGCAGGCGCACCTGTCGGCACGCGCGGTGATGGAATGGTACGGACCTTCCGCAACTCGCTAAAGCATCGGCTTCGACGCCGCACGGCGTCGGGGAGGCCGCCCGTTTAGCCGCTGCTCTCCTCGGCTTCCGGAGCGGCTGCGAATCTACGGGATTGAAGTGAGGATAATAGGCGGCGGTTCAACAGCGTACACAGGAGCAGTCCTGGCGCCTAAACTCCGGCCCGAGCAGCCGCGGTCGTCGGGAGTCCGGCCGCTTTCCAAGCATCGAACCCGCCAGTCAGGTTCGCGATATCGCGGAAGCCGGCGCGCCGCAGCAAGCTGGTGGCGATGGAGCTGCGATAGCCGCCCCGGCAGTACACCACCAGAAGTTTCTCCGGGTCCAGTTCTCGTGCTCGGGACTTCAATTCTCCGAGCGGGATGTGAGTGGAATGCTCGACCGCGCCGCCGCTCACTTCACCCGGCTCCCGCACATCCAGCACGGCGATCCTGTCCCCCTCCTGCTCCCGGAGTTCCACAAACTCCTGAGCCGTGATTTGGGGAATGTAGTCGAGCTCAAAACCGTTCCTGATCCACCCGACCACGCCATCCGCCAGATAGCCGATCACGTTCTCCACTCCCACGCGGGCCAGGCGCAACTGCGACTCGCGGATGTGGTCGGGATCTTCTCCGGCGATGATCAGGGGCGTGTCCAGACCGAGAATCCGTGCTGCCCACGATGCGTACTGTCCGGTGAGAGCGATGTGCACCGACCCCGGCACGTGGGCCACGGCGAACTGAATGGCCGGCCGCGTGTCCACTACCACCACCCCCTCCTTTTGCAGGTGCAGAACTTCCGGAGCCGTCAGCGCAGCCAGGGGTGGCAATTCCGATACGGGCGTGGCGCCGCGCCGGTTCAGGTCCACTTCCCGCGCGAAATACTCCGGCCGCGCAGGAAGGTTGTCGGTCAGCAAGTGCACGAATTCCTCACTCGATCGGGCGAGCAAAGCGTAATTGGTCCGGCGCTGGTCGCCGATGGTCGAAGAACTTTCCGAACCCATCTGCCGGCCGCAAAGCGACCCGGCGCCATGGGCCGGAAAGATCACCGTGTCTTCAGGAAGCGTCAGGAGCTTCTCCTGAATGCTCTGGTAGAGCATCGCGGCCAGTTCCTGAGGCGTGTGAGTAGCGGAAAGGTCGGGCCGTCCCACGTCGCCAACGAACAGTGTGTCACCCGTGAAGACTGTCGCCGGGCGGTCCGTCTGGCCCAGACCGGTCATCAGGACGCAGATGCTCTCCAGGGTATGTCCGGGAGTCTGCAGAAACCGGACGCGGCAATGTCCGAACTCGATCTCGTCGCCATCCTGGACCGCAGTGTGAGGGAACTGAGCACCCGACCCTGCGCCGAGATAGATGCGCGCTTCGGTGCGCCCGGCCAGCTCGCGATGGCCCGAAACGAAGTCGGCGTGGAGATGGGTCTCGATAATGTGCTCGATCTTCCACCCTTTGGCGGCTGCGGCTTCGAGGTAGATGTCAACGTCGCGCTGCGGATCGATAATCGCGGCAACGCCGTCGGACCCAATCATGTAAGACGCGTGGGCTAAGCACGCCAGATAAAATCGTTCCACCTGTACCGGTTCCATGTTTCGTCCCTCACCATAAAGTTTATTGCTGAACCGGTTCGGAAGGCAGAGTTCGCGAGGCGGCCCGGCTTTCCGTTCCGATTCTTAACAGTCCCACATGCCGCAGCACAAAAACTCAACTGGCGAATGCGGGATGGACGCGATTGGGAGCATCCGGCTGCGCCACGAGCCGCAGATAGGGCAGGACCGGCTTAAAGCCCGCTGGATATTTCTGTCTGGCCTCTTCGTCGGATACCGAGGGCACGATGATCACGTCGTCGCCCGGCTTCCAATTGACCGGCGTCGCTACCTGATGTTTGGTGGTGAGCTGCATGGAATCGAGCACCCGCAGCACCTCGTCGAAGTTCCGCCCGGTGGTCATCGGATACATCAGCATTAGCTTGATCTTCTTGTCCGGACCGATCATGAATACGGTGCGGACGGTGGCGTTGTTGGCGGCGGTCCGGCCGGCGCAAGTTTCGCCGGCTTCGGCGGGCAGCATGCCATAGAGTTGGGCTACCTTCAGTTCGGGATCGCCGACCATCGGATAGTTCACCTTGTGACCCTGCGACTTCTCGATATCGGCCGCCCATTTGCCGTGATCCGCTACCGGATCGACGCTCAGGCCGATGATCTTGCAGTTGCGCTTTTCGAATTCGGTCTGAAGCCCCGCCATGTAACCCAGTTCGGTGGTGCAGACCGGCGTAAAGTCCTTCGGATGCGAGAAAAGAGCGCACCAGGAATCGCCGAGCCATTCGTGAAAGCGGATGGGACCGAGCGTGCTCTGGGCCTCGAAGTCAGGAGCTATGTCGTTGATTCGCAATGTCATATCAGTTTCCCCTCTGAGTAAACTCGAAGAATTTCAGCGGCTGCCAGAAGCATGCGATACGCTGATATGTGTACTTTTACAACGGATGCTAGGCAGCAGCCATGGACGCGGTATGAGCGCGTCCTGAGTTTTCCATGAGTGAACCCGCAACGATCCTCCGGTTCGACGCTTTCGAGCTCGACACGGGCGCCGGCGAGCTGCGAAGAAACGGCGACCGCATCAAGCTACCGCCGCAGCCGTTCCGGGTTCTGGAACTGCTCGTTCGACACAGCGGGGAAGTTCTGACACGCGCCGAGATTCGGGAGCGCATCTGGTGTGACGACACGTTCGTGGATTTCGAGCAGGGCCTGAATTTTTGCATCCGGCAAATTCGCGAGGCGGTTGGCGACACGGCCGAGGCGCCCCGTTTTATCGAGACGCTGCCGCGGCGGGGCTACCGGTTTTTGCTTCCGGTGGAAACGGCGGCCGCGGTGGAACCCAAGACCGTCACTCGCTTGATCGTGCTGCCGTTCCGCATGCTGCGCCCGGATCCCGAGACCGACTTCCTGGCCTTCAGCCTGCCGGATGCGCTGACCACTTCGCTATCGGGGCTGAAGCTGCTGGTGGTGCGTTCGAGCCTGGCGGCATCCCGGTTTTCGGCGGCAGCGCAAGACCACAAGACGATCGCGGCGGAGGCTGATGTGGATTTGATCGTAACCGGCACTCTGCTTTTCGCGGGAGACGAAATCCGCGTCACCGCGCAGATGACGGATGCCGCGAATGGAACCCTGCTGTGGTCGCACTCCACCCAGACGTCGACGGGCAACGTGTTTCGCTTGCAAGACGAACTCACGGAGCGCGTGGTGAATGCGCTCTCGCTGCCGTTAACCGCTCGCGAAAAACGGATCCTGCGGCAGGACGTCCCCGCCGACGCGAAGGCGTACGAATACTACTTGCGCGGCAATCAGTTTAGCCACGATTCGAAGCAATGGGGCGCGGCACGCGATCTGTATCTGCGATGCGTGGAGGCCGATCCGGGCTATGCGCCCGCGTGGGCGCGCCTGGGGCGCATGCACCACGTGATGGCAAAGTACCTCACCACGGGAGTCCGCGAGGGGTTGGAGCGGGCGGAAGCGGCGTTGCGGCAGGCCCTCGATCTGAACCCCGATCTGGCCATTGCGCACAAGTTTTACGCGCAACTGGAGGTGGATCTCGGGCGCGCCGCCGACGCCATGACGCGCCTGGCGCCGCGAGCGCAGGGAGCAGCGGACCCGGAACTATTCGCGGGGCTGGTCAGCCCGTTGCGCTACTGTGGACTGCTCGAGGCATCGGCAGCGGCACACACGCGCGCCGTATCACTCGAAGCCAAGATCCGCACGAGCGTCCCGCATACGTGGTTCCTCCAGAGGGACTACGCGCGCGTGGCGTCCATGCGGTTCGAGGACAACCCCTACATCGTGGCGGTGTCGATGGCGGAAGTGGGACGAACGGGTGAGGCGCTCACGGCCTTGCGGGCTCTGGAAGAGAAGATCAAGACGCGGATGCGCGATTTCATCATGGCCGCGCGGACGATGATCGAGGGAGATACAGCCGCCAGCGTCGCCGCCGTCGGACGCATTGTCGCCTCGGAATTCAGCGATCCCGAAGGGCTCTTTTATCTGACGCGGCATCTGGCACACTTGGGCCAGAGCGATTCCGCTCTCGATCTTCTGGAACGCGTGGTTCGCGGCGGCTTCTTTTGCTATCCCGCCCTGGCGAGCGATCCGTGGCTGGAGCCGGTTCGAAAGAGGCCGCAGTTCGTGGAGCTAATGGCAAAAGCCGAGCAGCAGCATCGTGCGGCCGAGAGGGAGTTCACTCGCCTGGAAGGGCTTCGAACCCTTGGCGCGCGGACCGTGCATGAGCAATTGAATTAGGCCAGCTTCTGCCGCAGGTATGCGGCAATGTCGCCGATGAAACGGTGAACCGCCACCTCTGCGATACGATGCCCGGCCACCGCGTTCAATGCCTTTCCAAAGGCTCCCAGCGGCGGTTCGTAGACACCCGAGAAATCCAACTGTGTTTCGGTGGCGGTCAATGGATAGATGGCCAGCTCACCCTTCATAAACGGGAAAAGCCGGGGCATCGTCGCCGATTCCCATTCCAGTTGCAACCGGGTGGTAGGGGCCGACATGTCAGGAGTCTTCTCTTCGATGTTCGTGACGGAGATCTTGATGTCGGCTTCTACGCCAATTCCGCCGATCTCGACGCGCAGTTCAGAGGCGACCGATTGCGCCCGGGCAGCGGCGGCCTTCGTAGCCGCCTGGAACACCGCCAATGCATTCTGGTTTAGCGCGTCGCGGACCTGCTGATACGGGTGGTTGACATAGTCGTAGCTGCGAACCTCACGTCCCTTGCTCATTAGCGTCGCTCCGTTGGATAGGGTGAACGAACTGTACCACACTGAGGTCGTGGCCAGTATCCGAGCGGGGACAGCTGGCGCCGATCCGTCAGAGAACGGCGCGTCGGTGTCCAGAACGCAGCGCGCGATGAAGGCGCAGGCTTCCAACAACTCGTGCGGCCGGCGCTGTGGGGCCAGCCCTTCCGGGCTGCAGGCGCGCTTCCGCGCGGCTCACAGGCCAGGAGGCCTGTGCTACCGGTGGCACAGGCCTCCCGGCCTGTGGAAAATGTCCAAACTCCAGTCGCCGGGCAGAAGCCCGGCGGCGGCCCAGAAGGGCCGACCCCACGCGGCGCGGGGATTGATAGACTAGCGTCCACATGTATCGGAACCTATACTTGTTTTTGAGCGTGCTTCCGGGAATGCTGCTCGCGCAGCAACCGGCCGCGACGCCAGTGACCGGGCTAGGCAACCTGGCCCATGCCGTAAACAGTCTCGATAAGACCGTCCCGTTTTACCGGGATCTGCTGGGGCTGCCAGTAAATGGCACGCGCGATCCTCTGAGCCAGATGCCGCAGCCATTGGACGCCGGCATGTCGCGGTTCACGGCTACCCAGGGCGCCAGCTTCCGGGCCGCCGCATTCCGCATTCCGAACGCCAGCTTCGGGTGGGAGCTGACGGAGTTCACCGGCCTGGCTCGAAAACCAGAACGATTTGCCATTCAAGATCCGGGATCGGCGACGTTGGTGCTCCGGGTCCGTGACATCGAAGGAGTGACGGCGAAGTGGAAGGCGGCTGGCGCTGACGTGGTGACCACTGGCGGAGTCCCGATAAACCCGACAGGGAATCCGAATTCGAAGCTGCGTGAGATCGTGGTGCGCGATCCTGATGGCTTTTTTGTGGAGTTTCAGCAGCCCGACCCGATGCCGGCCGTCTCCGCATCCACGCCAGGCGACATCTTGGGCGCCAGCATCCAAATCGCCATCGAGGACACCGACGTGTCGCGGAAGTTCTACCAGGAGGCGCTTGGGTGGAATGCGCGGCCCAGCGGACAGTGGGGCACCAACGAGACGGTACTCCGGCTAATTGGTTTCGAAGGCGCGCAATGGCGCATCACGCATGGCGCCATTCCGGAATTCGCGGCGGATTTCGGGTTGATTGAGTACAAAGGCGTGCCTAGGGTCAAGCGGACCATGGGTGCGGCCGACCCTGGATCGCCCGCATTCACCTTGGTCGTGCGCGATTTGGACGCGGCAGTGGCGCAGTGGAAAGCGGCGGGTGGCACGGTTGTGACCACGGGCGGGACTCCCGTAAAGCGTGCCAACGGCGCGGGGAATGTTTTCGTGCGCGACGTGAACGGCATGATGTGGGAGTTGTACACTCGCCCCGCACAGTAGCGCCACAGCATTCGCTCTGGCCGGCGGCGTGACCGCCGGGCTATTTGGAGGTCTGTCCGACGATTCGCAGGAACTCGTCGTTCGTTCCGGCGCGTCCGTGAATCGGCACGTGCTGCGCCACGTCCAGCTTCTGCTTTCGCATGTTCTGATATAGAGTTCGCATTCCGGCGGTTGGCATGGGCAGCGCCGCTCCCGGAGCCGGCGGCGAGTAGAGATCCGCATTGATCAGGATCTTTTCTTTCGGAAGATAGGCGATCAGCATATCGGCGCTATGGTTGCCTTGCGCGTATGAGGGATCCTCCAACTCGTACGCCATATCCTGAACGTGAAGGATCTCCAAGATTCGCTCTCCGTCGGTGATCACGTATTTACCAGCGCCGCCACCGGGCCCGCCGGCAAAGCTGGCAACCGTCTCAATCGGCGCGGGGCGGCGGCTAATCATATACATCGGGCTGTAGAGTGCCATGCGGTCCGGCTGTAATTCGCGTGGCGCAGGATAGAACATGATATCGAGGTAATACTGCTTGTTCGCTTCATGCGTAATCACAGTCGTGCCCTGGGAGAGATATGTACGAAGGCCGCCTGCGTGATCGAAATGATGGTGGGTGTTGATGACATACCTGATGAACTTATCGGGGACCAGCCGATTGGCTTCCTCGATGACCGCAAGTGACCGGGCTTCGTTCTGGGGCGCCTCCACCACCGCGACGAACTCCTTGAATTCTACGAGCACGCTGTTGTGAGTGCCGCCGCCGAGGAGCCATATGCCATCCGCGAGTTTCTGGCTCTCGACTCTGACCGGCGGTGCGTCCGCCGTGCGCACCACTTCCGGGACGGCCATTGTAGCCGCCGGCACGTTGGCCTTCACGTCGGTCACGATGTACTCGTAATAGTTGTGCGCAGGGTTCAGCCGCGGATCGCCTTGGTGCACATGGATCAATGTCGGGAACTGCACCCCGTCGAAATTCTTGTATTTCGTAAAGCGCATCTCGTAATCCATGTCGCCGTAAACCGGGTTAGGAAACCAGGTGTCCGTCAACTCGACCAGGTTCCGGTCGTTGATCGTCCCGTTAATGCGGTACTTGCCGAACGTGAAGGAGACAATCGTCACTTTGCGCCCGTCCTGCGAGAGGCCGGCGTCCGACGGGCCCACGATGGGCAGGCGAATGGCAGTCGCGTCTTTAGCCGCGAGCGCCGCTTTGAGGAACCCGTGTGGCGTAATCATGAGCTCAAGCTGGCGCAGGTCGGCGTATGGAACGCCATCCAGGTAAAGGCTGGTGAGGGGCACTGGCTGATCGCCTCGCATGTCCCAGGCGTAGTTGCCACTTAGAATGGACGTGACGCGCTCCTCAGGCATCGGGGGGCGGCCAAGAAGTGGATACCTGCCCTGCTTGCGCGTGTAGTCCTCGCGCGACCACCTGGCGTCATAATCGATCACGCGCGTGTAATCGGCAACTTC
>DATJAK010000304.1:0-13659 GCA_035516375.1 Bryobacteraceae bacterium | reverse complement strand
GCCCGCGTGCGGATCCTTCCACCGACTTCTGAATCAGCTCGCTGGTTTGCCGGGCCGCTTCGGCGCTCCGGCCCGCCAGGTTACGGACCTCGTCTGCCACGACGGCGAACCCGCTGCCGGCATTTCCCGCCCGGGCTGCTTCGATGGCAGCATTCAAAGCGAGGATGTTTGTCTGGAAAGCAATCTCGTCGATCACTCGAATGATTTGCGCAACCTTCTGGCCGGACTCGTAAGTTGCATCCACCCAGGTGACTAACTCCTCCATCAATGCGTCTTTCACACGGGAAGCGGCGCCGACCTCTTTCATGATCCCCAGCAGGTCATTCGTCCGTTTGGTGTTCTGTTGCGTCAGGACGGTGAGTTGGTGCACGGATACGGTGGTATTTTCCACCGAGGCTGCCTGTTCGGAAGCGCCGTTGGCCACGGAATGGCTCGAACCGGTGACCTTTACGGCGGCTGTGGCAACCTGTTCGGCGCTTTGCGCCATCTTCGCGGCAAGCTGGTTGAGAACCCGAGTGATCTGACGCCGCAGGAAGACGGCGATCATCAAAGCCGTGAGCAAGGCAATCGCACACGCGCCCCCGAGCATCCCAGCCGCCCCATGAAGCCGCACCGCCGCCTGAGTTGCCGATTCCGTCGTTCGTTGGGTCGCATCCCGGCTGAGCCGTCCAGCGGTTTCGACCATCGCGCCACCCAGCCGCGCCCATTCGTTTAGCAGGGCATCGAACTCCGCGCCGTGATTCTCCTTTCGCTTGACCACGCCGATTATTCGCTCGAGGATGGAATGATAGGTATCGATATCGCGCCCGCGCCGTTCCACCTTTTCTCGAGTGCTGTCAGGTACATGGGCCGGCGTTACTAGCTGCTGCAGCCTGGAAAACTCCTTTTGCGCATTTCGGAATCGCTCCCAACCCTTTCCCAGGGAGCCTTCCTTCTGCACGGTGACGAAATAAATTAAGTGGATTCGGGCGTTGAGGACTTCGCGCTCGATTCGGCCAGCAGCCTCAATCCGCAACTGGAGAACACAGTCTATTTGGAGATGCTGCGCTGGCGGGGCGTCCCGCACGATTTTCAGCGGCCCGCAGCGCGTCCAGTCGCTGCTGGCGATGATGTCTTATGGTTCGGGTACGGGACAATAAAGCGAGTGGCGCCCCAGCTGGCCGAGCGAAAATAATCTCGAATTACAGTAGCCGTACAGATCCGATCCACGATTTCATGGAAAATTTGATTCCCAAAAGTCATTTCGATGGTATACTGCTGCCTTACCTATTTCCGGAAGAAATACCTAAGTATTCGAATAGATAGACACTTTGAAGCCACCAGCGCTACCGGCAGTAGCACGGCGCCATACATCATGGCCACCCTAGACTGCCAGTTTTTGTCAGCCCGTTATCCCTTGGAGAAGTCCCGAAGCGAGCCGAAGAAAAGGGCGCTGCAGTCGTGCCTAACGTGCAAGGGTTTCGCGGTTGGGCTGTCGGCCGCCTGGCGGAAATATGAACCCAGCGAAGCTGGTTGGCAAGGGGGAGCTGACGGAGTCTTGTGATCGCCGCGGTGTATAGGGATTCTCTTACGCTACCGGGGGTGACCTTCCATGGAAATACCGATTCTGCGATATCTCGATATCGTTATCGGCCTAGCCGTAATTGTGCTGTTGGTGAGCACGATCGTTGCCTCCGCGACTCAGTTGCTGCTCTCTTCAACATATGGCCGTTCTCGAAATCTGCGTGATGGGATCGAGGATCTCGTTGCTCAAGTGGAACCGAAGCTGCTCAAGGGCCACGCACGATATATCGCGGAACGGCTCTTAAGGCATCCGCTAGTGGCGCGTGACAACACGCTTCCGGGTGAGGTTGCATGGTGGATACGATGCTATTTTCGTTCCAAATGGAAACCCCAGCTCCCACTACCAAACCTGAATCCCCCTGACACCATTCAACGCGAGGAGATTATTCTACTCTTACTGGAATGGGCGGCCGAGGACGGAGCACTGTATCAGCAGGATGTGGAACTCGCGGCCAGATGGCCGGCCTCAGCGAACTGGCTGAGTTCCATCCGCGCGGAGCTTCGCGCCGCTTTGCAGAACCGTGGCATTGCGGATCCTGCCGGCACCGCACAAGGTGTACGGCTCCAAATCATGCAAAACGAAGCCGCAAATCCAGGACAACCATCCCAACTTTGGCGCATGCAAGCCGTTGTTGCCTCTGCTCCGTCGGATTTCGTGGCGCGGGTTCATTCCTGGTACGACAATGGCATTGCACGAATCAAGCAGGCATATGCCTTACAGGCCAAGGTGGTTGCCTCTATCGTGGCGGCAATCTTCATTTGCGCGGTGCAAGTGGACGCCTTGAATCTGCTCCGCCAGCTATCCAGCGATGACAAGCTGCGGGCGAGCTTAGTCTCTGAAGCGCAAATCCAGACCAAACGCATCGAAGATGCGCAGGCTGCCCAGAAAGCGGCCCCTGCGACACCGGCAGCCGGTCAGGCAACGCAACCTGCCGCTTCGCCTTCACCAGCGGCCGATCAGGCGAAGCAGATTGAGGATGACGCGACGCTACAACGGGAGAAAATCGCCGAAAATCTAGCCGCTCTGCGGGATCCTAGCCGGAATATTGTTCCCTCCTATTTCCTATGGCAGGCGGTCGCGCAGGCGCGCATCTGCAGGAACCAAATTCCGCAATCGCCCGCGGTAGTTCAGGGAACGATCGTTGCGGGGCCCACCAGCCATTCCTTCAAGACCAACATACCTTCGGGCCTGGAGATTGATGAGATCGGAACTGCGATTCGTGACAGCGGGGCACCCATTTCGGTGTTTAACGAAGATGCTAGCTGTCTCCGGCTGATAGCTCTCACACCTGCGTACCCCAATGTCGGCGTGCTTGGGCAGGGTCTGTCGTCCACCGATCTTGGGAAACGGATCGATACCTTCGGATTCTTCGCGAGGCTGCCAGGTATGCTGCTCATGTGGGTCCTGGTAAGCCTCGGATCGCCGTTCTGGTACGACCTCCTCAAGAAGCTGCTGGGATTCCGATCGATCCTGTCAAGTAAGGATGATGACGAGCGCCAATTCCGACAGGATGAACAGGTCCCGCTGCAACCAGCTCCATCGCCGTCTGCCGCAACAACGTTGCCTCAGCAACCCCCACAAAACACTCCTGCTAGTGATGTGAAACCAGCGCTGGTGCTGACGACTGCGTCGGCGAACATCCGGATCGGCAGCCCATCTCGTTCAGCTCCCATCGCCAGGACAGTTCCAGCCGATACCCTGGTGCACGTCCTGCGAAGTGTTGTGGGTGAGGCTGTGAGCGGGCCTGACAATCAGCCGATCGACCTTTGGTATCAGACCGTTGATGGCGAGTATCTGTGGTCCGGCGTGACCGGGCATTTAGACAGCGACGATTCAGGCCGACTGGAGAGTGTATAGGGGATCGAACGGCACGGATTCTGCCAGATGTTTTCCGGCCATCCACCGCAAAACATATACCATGGCCGGATTCGTAAGCCCGGTACCAATCTTCACCAGTTTGTCAAATCCGTTCGGAATAACCTCGAGCGCGATGTGAGCCAGTGCGTCCTTATAGTAATCGATATCCATTTCAACTTTGACAAGGTTCTGGCCTGTTGGATCCGGCTCTTTGCTGTGAAAAGTAAACTGCAGGTTGGCTTCACCGAAGCGAATCTCCTTATAACTGGCGTCCGCATCGGCGCCGTGAAGCAGCTTCAAAAAGAAGAGAGGCTCCGCGTTGGCCACGTCAGGCACTTGCTCCCTCGAGTTATCGGTGACAAATTTCATGAGACTTGGCTCTACCCAGGCGAAAAAGCGGTCTTGCTGCAGTCCCTCGGTAAGATTTGCCGTGCGTGGAATCAACTGTGCCCGGACGAATTTAGCCAGCAGATTCTCGCCCATCTTAGCCGATAAGGAGCGAAGGGCAGCGGTTATGTTTAACAGACAAGCGAGGCAAGCCGCACTAGACCCTTCGCGCAATTCGTCAAAAGATTTGTGCGCGGCATCCTCATTATCGCCCGACAGGAACTTGTGGAGGTCTGGCCAAGTCGATTTGATGGTATCCCAATTCGCTGCCGCGAAGTTGAACACCGGACTGTGCGGTGCAAGCATCATATCGATAGGCGAATCCTGATCGGCTCGGACGCGCACGGGGAAGAAACCGGCGTCGGAACAACCTTTGGACGATGCGATGACGGCGCAGTTATCATCACTATTGTCGTGAATGTCCAGCCGAACTCGAATAACGCTCGTGCGCACGAAGAAAGAGCCGCGAACCTTAGGTGAGTTATCGCGGACCGTTAATAAGATATCGTTTGTGGGGCGGAGCAGTTGGCGTGTCCCGTCCCATAGATTAACCGTAATGGTTCCTGTGTTCGCCATGGTGTTTTTCAGGTTCGTAAATCATTCTGAACTAGAAAAGCGGCCATCGTTCGAGTACGCCGGTAGCACGGGTGTTTGAGAAACAATGGCGCCACCCATGGACGGGTGGCGCCGGCCACCACACCGATGGCCGGCGTCACCGATTCGTAAACTACCGTCCGCCGGCGGCGGCGGCCGAGCCCTTGCGGCTCAGGAAGCACTCGCGGCAAAACACGGGACGGCCCTGGGTGGGCTTGAAGGGAACGGTGGTTTCCCGGCCGCACTGCGAACAACTCGTCATGGTTTCCGTCTTGGCGTAACCACTCGAGGAGCCTTGGCGCTTTGTTTTGCAGGTTTTGCAGCGCTTGGGCTCATTTTTGAAATTCTTGTCATGGAAGAAGTGTTGTTCTCCCGCTGTGAAAACGAACTCTGCTCCGCAGTCTACACACGTGAGGACGCGGTCTTGAAACTCCGGCATAGCAACGTTGCCCCGTGATCAACCTGAACTTGGCGTCGGATAAGGCGGCGGAGCGGGCTGAAAAATCGGCCCTGCGCCTCGCCACCGCGTTTACTCAATCTCCCGGCGTGATTTCTTCCGGTTTCGTTTGCGGGCCAGCGCCTGCTTGGCCCGGCGCTTCTCTCCCGGCTTCAAGTAGAAGGAATGACGCTTCACTTCCTTAATAATGTCCTCTTGCTGGACTTTTCGCTTGAAGCGGCGGAGGGCGTTCTCTAAGGTTTCACCCTCCTGAAGCTTAACTTCAGCCAACTAAAAACACCTCCCCACAGGATCAAAACCTACCATACTCAGGCACCGGTCTATCGTGAGGTTTCGATCACCAATCGTGAGGCGCACCCCCGAAAAATCCTGCGCTAGGCACAGAAGGTACTGATATCATAGGTGGTTGCCGAATAAAGTCAAGCCTAAAATTTCAAAGGCGCTACAACGGCTACGCTGCCGGCGGGCCATCTAATTTATTTTCAGGAACTTAGACTGAAGTGGAAAATGTACTGGCCATTCTGTTGGCGGGAGGCGCTGGCGAGCGCCTCTATCCCCTCACCAAGGACACCGCCAAACCCGCCGTCCCGTTTGGAGGCGCGTACCGGATCATCGACTTTACCCTTTCCAATTGCATCAATTCGGGAATTCGTAGAATTTTCGTTTTAACTCAATACAAATCTTTGGAGTTGACCCGGCATGTCCGCGACGGCTGGAATGTGCTTTCAGCCGAGTTGGGCGAGTTCATCGAAGTGATTCCCCCCATGAAGCGCGTCTCCGAAGACTGGTACCAGGGAACGGCGGACGCCGTGTTTCAGAATTTCCAGAGCATCGAGGTGGAGGCGCCTGAGTACACCATCATTCTTGCCGGCGACCACATCTACAAGATGAATTACTGGGACATGCTGGAATGGCATCGCCATCACAAAGCCGACGTCACGATCGCTACCATCCAGGTGCCGCCCCACGAAGCGCCGCGCTTTGGCGTGTGCGATATCGACGAGGACTACCGCATCATCGGTTTTGAAGAGAAGCCGCAGCACGATCACCCCATGCCCTCCCAGTTCGATCCGAACATGTTGAGCGCTTCCATGGGAATCTATGTCTTCAACACCGAGGTGCTCCTCGATGCCCTGCATCAGGATGCGCAGAACCCCAATTCGGCACATGACTTCGGCAAAGACCTGATTCCCTGCATCCTGGGACGAAGGCGCGTGATCGCCTACGATTTTCGGGACATCAACGACAAACAGGTGCGCTACTGGCGCGATGTGGGGACGCTCGATGCGTACTACGAAGCCAACATGGATCTGGTCGACGTCGTGCCGGTATTCAACTTATATGACCATCGCTGGCCCATTCGCACGAAAGTGACGCAGCAGCCGCCGGCCAAGTTTGTGTTCGCGCAAGAGGGGCGGCGCATGGGCGTGGCCGTGGATTCGGTGGTGAGCGCCGGCTGCATCGTCTCGGGCGGGCGCGTGATGCACAGTGTGCTTTCGCCGGGCGTGCGCGTCAACAGCTACTGCGAAGTCGAATATTCCATTTTAATGCCGAACGCAGAGGTTGGCCGGTACAGCCGCATTCGCCGGGCCATCATCAACACAGGAGTCAAGGTCCCTGAATCGAGCATCATCGGATTTGATGCCGATGCCGACCGGGCTCAAGGCTATACCGTCACCGACACCGGTATCGTGGTGGTTGCGTAGCGCAGCCTCCAGGCTGGTTTGCGTGTTTCCGTGCGTTTTTTCTGGGAAGGAGTCACTTCATTGACAGCCATTGCAAGAATCGTGGGGCGCGAGATCCTCGACTCCCGCGGCAATCCGACCGTAGAAGCGGATGTCTACCTGGCGGACGGAAGCATGGGACGGGGCGCTGTGCCGTCGGGCGCTTCGACCGGTGAGCACGAAGCGGTAGAACTCAGGGATGGCGACAAGGCGCGCTACCTGGGTAAAGGGACCTTAAAGGCAGTCAGCCATGTCAACGGCGAAATTGCCGCGGCCTTGCACGGAAAAGATGCCTCGCAGCAGGCCGCACTCGACGGGATTCTGATCGCGCTCGATGGCACACCCAACAAGGGACGGCTTGGCGCGAATGCGATTCTGGCGGTTTCCATGGCGGCAGCGCGCGCGGCCGCGCATGCACAACGAACGCCGCTCTACCGCTACTTGGGCGGTGTGGGCGCCTCGATTCTGCCGGTACCGATGATGAACATCATCAACGGCGGAGCCCACGCGGATAATTCCGTGGACCCGCAGGAGTTCATGATCGCGCCGTTCGGGGCCTCGAAATTCTCTGAAGCGCTGCGCATGGGCGTGGAAGTGTTTCATACACTCAAAAAGGTGCTGGCGAAGAGGGGCTACTCGACCGCGGTGGGCGATGAGGGCGGCTTCGCGCCCAATCTCAAATCCAACGAAGAAGCCATCGAGAGCGTGCTCGAAGCCATCACGCAAGCCGGATACAAGCCCGGCGAGCAGATCGGCATCTGCCTCGATCCAGCGGCGAGCGAGTTCTTCGAAAACGGCAAATACGTTTTCAAGAAATCCGACAAGAGCCAGCGAAACTCCGAGCAGATGGTGGAGTTCTGGGCGAATTGGGTGCGGCAGTATCCCGCGATTCTCTCGATCGAAGATGGCATGTCGGAAGAGGACTGGAAGGGCTGGAAGCTGTTGACGGACACTTTGGGCGCGAAGATTCAGCTCGTGGGCGACGATATTTTCGTGACCAACCCTTCCATATTTAAGCGCGGCATCGAAGAGGGAATCGGCAATGCGATTCTCATCAAGGTCAACCAGATCGGTACGCTGACGGAGACTCTGGCGGCGATGGAGATGGCTGCCCGGGCCGGCTATACCTCGGTGGTATCGCACCGCTCCGGCGAAACCGAAGACGCGTTCATTGCCGACCTGGTAGTGGCGACGGGCGCGGGGCAGATCAAGACCGGATCGGCCAGCCGCACCGACCGTATCGCCAAGTACAACGAGCTGCTGCGCGTGGAGGAGTTGCTGGGGTCGTCGGCGCAATTCCTGGGCAGAAAGGCGTTCCGGCGATGACCCGGCTGGTGCTGGTCCGGCACGGCGAAAGCGCCTGGAATAAAGAGAACCGCTTCACCGGCTGGACCGACGTCGATCTTTCCGAGAAGGGCCGCGAGGAGGCGCGCGAAGCCGGCGTGGTGCTGAAATCGCAGGACTACACGTTCGATGTAGCCTACACCTCCGTGCTCAAGCGGGCCATCCGCACGCTATGGATGGTGCTTGACGAAATGGATCTGATGTGGATCCCGGTGCACCGCTCGTGGCGTCTCAACGAGCGCCACTACGGCGCGCTGCAGGGTTTGAACAAAGCGGAGACGGCCGAGAAGTTCGGCGAGGCGCAGGTGAAGATCTGGCGGCGCAGCTACGATATCCGCCCGCCGGAATTGACCCCGGCGGACGAGCGCTATCCCGGCCGCGATCCCCGCTACCGGAGTCTGAGCAAACAAGAGCTGCCGCTTACCGAATGTCTGAAGGATACGGTGGCCCGGTTCCTGCCGTTATGGCACGAGACGATTGCGCCGGCCATTCAGCAGGGGCAGAGAGTGCTGATCGCGGCGCACGGCAACAGCCTGCGCGCGCTGGTGAAGTATCTCGACAACGTTTCTGAGGAGGATATCGTCGAGCTCAATATCCCGACTGGCATGCCGCTAGTCTACGAGCTGGATCCGCAACTCAAGCCGCTCAACCGTTATTACCTGGGCGATCCGGAAAAGGTGAAGGCCGCGATGGAGGCGGTGGCGGCGCAGGGGAAGAAGAAGTAGCAATAGGCCGCTCACGCCGCGCTGGCTAGTGGGTCGGCCGGTGATTTCGAAAGCGCCAAAAGACCGCTCCTTTTAGTCGCGGCTCGGTAAAGACGCTGCCGGACATTACCGAGCCGCGACCAAAGGGAGCGGCCCTAAACGTTATCGAAATGACCGGGACAACCCGCTAGTTGCTCTTTCCCACCGCGGTCAGCAGTTCCGCGTACAAAACCTTCCGGTTGTCGGCCGGATAGTGAACCGGAATGATTCTCTCCACGTTCAGCTTCAAGCGCACGATATTGTCCTCCAGGTTTGCGGTGTACGGGCTGATGGTTGCCGGCGTCCGCGTCAGCGGCTGGGGCGGCGGATTGAAGCCGTCGGCTTCGAGCAGCACTTTCTCCTTGGGCAGATAGACCAGCAGCATCCCATCGTTGTGTCCGTAGTTCTGCTGATGATACAGCTCGATGGTGTGCGTGCCATCCGTCATGATCTTCTTTTCGGCCACCGTCTCAAACCTGGGTTTCTTGGGATTCCGCGAAAGCTTGTCCGGCGCAATCGTGTGAGAGTTGGCCCAGATCTTTTCGTAATACGGTTTGTTGAGCTGTTGCGTCACCACGATGGCGCCTTCCGCCACATAGGCGCGAAGGCCGCCGGCATGGTCGAAGTGGTGGTGCGTGTTGATCACATACCGGATGGGCTTGTTCGGAATCAGCTTCTTCGCTTCCGCGATGACTGCTTCCGAGCGCTGATCGTTTTGGCCGCCTTCGACGATGACGATGTAGTCCTTAAAATCCACTGCCAAAGCTGCATACCCGCCGAAGATCAGATACACGCCGTCGCCGAGCTTTTCCGAGGTCGCGGTCTGCGCCGGCGCGGGCGGCGGCGCCGCGGCACTGATGTTGGCGGGCGCGTTCGGTTTGACGTCGGTGATGGTCAGATCGAGCACCGGGTAGCCGCCCTGCTTCTGCACGATGTGAGTGGGAAACTTCACGCCGCCGAAATCCTTGTAGTCGGAGAACGCGGTCTCAAACGGAATGTCTCCCAGCACATTGTTGTCGATCTTGGTCTCTACACGTTCCAGCACGTTATCGCTGTTTAGATAGCCTCGCACCGCCGCCTTGTTGGAGCCGGAGAATGATAGAACCGTATACTTCTTTCCGCCGATCGTTTGCGATTTCACGATGGCGTCGCTCGCCGCCGCGGCGGATCGCAAAAAGCCGTACGGCAGCGTCATCATGAGCTCATCCCGCAACGCGGCTGCCTGCGGAGAGCCCGCTGCGACCACCTGGTTCTGCGTCTGTTCGCCCACGATTGGCTGCTGGCCGCCGCCCCGCGGAGGGTTCTCCGCCTGCGTGCGGATCCTTTGCATGCGCGAAGCCGGCGCGTCCAGATCGACCAACCGGGTGTAGGTCTTGTCGTTGAACTTGGGCCACGGTGAGCTGGGATTGGGAGCCTGCCCGAGCACGTAGTCGAAGCCCGATCCGGAGAACTCGATGGTCTTCAGGTTGCCGGCGCCCAATGCCGCGGTGGCAGTGCTCACGACGGTCTTCGCGTCTTGCTGGGCCCCAGCCGCCCACGCCAAAACGGCGATCAGTGGAATCGCCGCCATCCATTTGCTGGTCATATAGCCTCCATCACTTGTCGCTGACCGAGTGCCGGTCGGGCCCGTAGGTGGGACCGTGCACGGTCCGGTGCGATACGAACAGCCAGCGCCCGTCGCGCTTTTCATAGACGCGTTCAAACCATACGGAGAACCAGGATCGATTCGAGTCGCCGGTTCGGTTCTGGGCCAGGTAGCGGCCGTGAGTGATGGCGATATCGCCATGCATCTCAACCTCGACGGAATCAAGGTCGCGGACATTGTATTGCCGGTTCTCGACCCGCTTCAGAAACGCCTTGCGATCGTCCACCAGGAGCGGCTTGCCGCCGTTGGTCCAGCCGTCCCCATGGGTGAAACTGAGGTCGGGCGCGCTGGCGCGATCCACGTAGGCGACATCACCGCGCACGATAGCCGCTTCCAGTGCCTGCTCGAACGCCAGGACTTCCGTAACTTCGGCCGAAGTCACTGTGGAAACGGCCGCTGCCACCTTCGACGCCGCAACCGGCGATGTCGCTTGTTGACTCCATGCGGAGCATGCCAGGAGGGCGATGAGCGCCCCGAACGCGGCGTTATTTCTTGGCTGCATATGGCCCCACCTCGGGCTTGCCTTGAGTGTCCTTCAGCGGCCCCAGTTCGGCGGCAACGCCGCGCGCAATGGCAGCCGTCTCGCTACCGGCCTGGAAGCAGGTGAAATCCGGCCGGTCGCGCCATGCCAGCGGACCGCACAAACGCTTTCCCGCGCCGAGGGCCGCGTCGTGCACGATGTTGATCAACCGCTCGTAGTCGGGCGTGCCTTGCTTATAGCCCGAGAAATTGCCGAGATCTCCGCTGGCCGCAAAAACCGCCGTGACGCCCGGAATGGCCGCGATCTCGCGCGCGGCAACCGCGCCATCGAGCGTTTCGATCATTTCAATCAACACGATATTCTGATTGATCGTATTGCGATACCCGCCCGGGACGCTGCCCCATACGTCGGGATCGAACGCCTGGCCGCCGCCCTGGCTGCGCTTGCCCAATGGAGGAAACATGGTCCAATCCCGAGCGGCCTTCCCTTCTTCCACGGAGCGGACGGTGGGAATCACGATCACCAGCGCGCCGGCATCCATGGCGTGCTGAATTTCGCGTTCGTCGGTGTAGGCCACGCGCACGCCAGGGACCGCTTTGGCATGGGGACACGATTTCCACATCCGCTGGACCGCCCCCCAATCCCGCGAGTCGTGCTGCATTTCGGTCCAGATGAAATCGTACCCGGCGTTGGCCATGGCGCAGTACGTTTCCGGGCTGTCGGTGCTGAAGACGGTGCCACCCGTGACTTTCTCGCCCTTCATCATCTTGATCATTACCGGATTCCAAATCTTCGCGTCCGGCGGCGGGTCGAAGTTGGAACCGTATTTCCACTTGGCCGGATCGAGCGTTCCTTGATTGACAGCGCCGGCAGGCGCTATCGAGATCGCCCCCGAATCCTTGCCCGCGGGCGCGGCCAGTGGGAATTGCAGTTTTCCGGCGTCCGGGTTGTTCGCGTAGGGATCGGCAGTGGAGGGAGCCGCTTGCCCTCGCTGCGCTTGCGGCGCTTGCCCTTGTGCGTGGCAAAGCATCAAACCGAGCGCTGCGGGGAGCGCCAATACTGGAAATCGACGATGCATCTCGAACGTCCTCCTGGAGCACAGGCGTCCCAGCCCGTGATCTCGAAATATCCTATCAAGCCCTATTGGCCCGCGTTGGCGACTCCCTGAAACGTCAGCTTCTGAAGCCCGCGGTTGGTGAGTGCAATATAAAGGTTGCCCTTCGAATCCGTCTCCATCTGGTGGCCGCCGCCAATCACGCCGCCGCCCTGAATGGTAGTCACGATGTCCATGGTTTTGCGGTTGACCACCACGATATCGCTGCCACCGCCCACATACAGGAATTGCTGATCGCGATCGCGTGAGAGCGCCAAATCGCGCGCGAAGGGCGCTGAACCGCGAACCAGTTGTTTGAGAAACTTCCCTTCGAGCGTAAATGTCTGCACGCGCCGGTTCTCGCGGTCCGCGACGTACACGATGCCGTCATTGGAAACGCGTATGGCGTGCACGATGCTGAATTGATCGGGGCCATCGCCGGGAGGGACGCTGTTCAAACTGGGCGGCGGACATTCATCTTTATCAACGGGCTTGTTTCCGAATGCGCCCCACATGCGTTTGAACGCGCCCGTATCCGCATCGAGCACGATCACGCGGTGATTGCCGTAACCATCGGCCACGAACACTTCGTTGGTCTTGGCGTATACAACCGCGTCGGCAGGCTGATGGAAGTTCTTCGTGTCGGCATTGCCCTTGCTTTGGGAACTCGCGCCAAACTGGCGCACCAGCTTGCCGTCCGAAGTGAATTTCAAGAGTTGGTCGTCGCCAACGGGTTTGAGACCGGGCAGCGCCCGCCCAGGGCAGTTGTTCCCGCCGATCCAGACATACCCTTTGTAGTCGATGTGGATGCCGTGCTCCCGCTCCGGCCATTCATAACCGCTAGCGGCGCCGCCCCAGGCTTTGACGAGATTGCCCGCCTGATCGAACACCATCACTGGAGGCGCCGCCATGGCGCTCTCGCCGGCAGGCAAGGTTCGCGGACGGTGCAGCACCCAGATGTGATCCTGCGCGTCCACGGCGACACTCGATGCGTCGCCCAATTTCCACTTGGCCGGTACCTTGGGCCACGATTGGTCCACCTGGAATACGGGCGCAGGAGCGGCCGCGGCAGCTCCGAGGATCGCGGCCGCCAGAGCGGCGGAGCGAAACAGTCTGGGAATCATGCTCTGAGATTCTATGCTATTTCAGGGCTCGATCGGCGATCCCCGAGCTACCATTCGGAATAGACCATGCGCCTCGCTACGTGGAACATCAACTCGGTGCGCCGCCGTCTGCCTCTGGTGCTGGACTGGCTGGCGGCGAACAAACCTGACGTGCTCTGCCTGCAGGAAACCAAAGTGCAGGATAGCGATTTTCCTGCCGCTGCCTTCGGCGATGCTGGATACCACGCTGCCTTCCGCGGCATGAAGGGCTACAACGGCGTCGCCACTCTGAGCCGGCGGGAGCCGGAATCAGTAACCCACGGCCTATGCGCGGGCCCGGATGGTGAAGATGTTCGAATCCTCGAAGCGACAATCGATGGTCTTCCGATCGTCAACACCTACGTTCCGCAGGGACAGAAAATCGGCACCGATCGCTACGTGGCCAAGCTGGAGTGGTTTCACCGCGTGCGGCGGTATTTTACAGAGCGGCTCGACGCGAACCGGCCGGCCATTTGGCTAGGCGATTTGAACGTCGCGCCCGAGCCGATCGATGTGTACCACCCGGAGCGCCGCGTCAACGATCCGGATTTTCACATCGACGCACGCAACGCTTATCGCCACGCGCTCGGCTGGGGATTCTACGACGTGTTTCGCAAGCTCTATCCGG
>DATJAK010000303.1:0-7560 GCA_035516375.1 Bryobacteraceae bacterium | reverse complement strand
TTGTCTTTGCTAGCCTGTCCGGCCACGGATCTGCTATTCTTCTTCACGGCTGGTCTCCTTTTGCACCTTGAGTGCGTTCTCTATTGGGAAGCTTAACGCTATCCCGCTGAGACCAGCCTTCTCATCCCATCTGCCCTACGGAAGGCGGCGAAACCAGACCACTAGATCTTAGCGGGTAAAATTGCTTCATGCCTCAAGCGGATCTGGCCCAACTATGGGAAGAACACACGAGTCACGAATTCACGACTCGCGATACGGAATCGACACTGGCCACCATGACCGACGACGCGTATGTCAATCATGTGCCGGTGCTGACGGGTGGCGTCGGGAAAAATGCTTTGCGGCTGTTCTATTCGCGCGACTTCATCTCCACCATGCCGCCCGACACCAGGCTGACGCCGATCTCGCGCACGGTTGGCGACGACCAGCTGGTGGATGAAATGATCTTCTCGTTCACCCACACCCAGGAAATGCCGTGGATGTTGCCGGGGATCGCCCCGACCAACCGGTATGTGGAAGTGGCGTTGGTGGCGATCGTACGTTTTCGCGATGGCAAGCTGGCGCATGAGCACATCTACTGGGATCAAGCGTCGGTGCTGAAGCAGCTTGGGTTGCTGACCGACGCGCGGCTGCCGGTTTTCGGCGCCGAGTCCGCCCGCAAGGTCCGGGGCGCATAAGATGGTTGGTGTATGGAATATCAGAATATCTGCGCGACCACGGAAGGCAATATCGCTGTCGTGACTCTGAATCGGCCCGCGCGGCGCAACGCGCTGTCGATCGAGCTGATGCAGGAACTCATTCAATGCCTGAGCGAGATTGGCGCGCGCCGTGAGATTCGGGCAGTGATCCTCGCCGCGGCCGGGAAGGTGTTCTCTTCGGGGCACGATCTTTCGGAGATGGTGGGCCGCGACATCAACGAATACCGGCGGCTGTTCGATGTCTGTACCGAGCTCATGACCAAGATCCAGTCGATCCCGCAGCCGGTAATCGCCGAGGTGCAAGGCATCGCCACCGCGGGCGGATGCCAGCTTGTGGCCACGTGCGATCTCGCCATTGCCTCCGAGGAGGCTGCCTTTGCGACGCCTGGAGTAAAGATAGGCTTGTTCTGCACGACACCCATGGTGGCCCTGAGCCGGGCCGTCGGCCGCAAGCGTGCGCTGGAAATGCTATTCACCGGCACGCTGGTGGATGCGCGTACCGCTGCCGAGTGGGGATTGGTGAATCGAGTGGTCCCGGCCGCTGAGCTTCAGACCGAAACGCGCGAACTAGCCGCGCGCATCGCCGACGCGAGCGACTTTGTGGTCGCGCTGGGAAAGCGGGCCTACTACACGCAAATCGATCTCGACCAGCCCAAGGCGTATGCGTATGCCCAGGAAGTGATGAGCATGAATTCCCTGGCGGCGGATGCGCAGGAAGGCATCTCCGCATTCCTGGAAAAACGGCAGGCGTGCTGGGTAGGGAAATGAACGGAAGGTCGCCCTTTTGCTACCCGCACTGTCACCCCCGATTGATTTTGGCCTCTTTCAAATGTAGGATCATCCACAAGTAGAAACGTTTCTAAGAGTCTGGTCGAGTCCAGGGAGGGAGCGTGGGACCTTTTGCCTTTCGCGGCCGCTTGGGCGAACTGCGCGAGATCGTGACGCAGGGTGGGGCGTGATCCAACCAGTACCCGGCCAATTGACCTTGCCGCGAACGGCTGGCATATACGTGCAGATCTAGGAAATGGAGGAAGAGTATGAAAAGCCGGCGGCTATCTATCGGCCTGGCAGGATCAATCTCTGTGTTGTGCGCGGCGTTTGACATCCCAGCGGTCGCGCAAACTAATTCCGTGCAGATTCGAAGCGTGGCCCCGGCGCCTGGAGTCCCGCTCGTTCTCACCCACGGCCTGCAGACGCGCATGACGATAGTCGTCAACTACGTCTTGGGCTCGACAGACCGGGCATCCCTCCAAGTTTATGCGCAGGAGTATCCTGAGTCTGCGGGTGGCTGTCGCGGCGATGCACAGCAAACAGATGGCGGCGGCAACGCTACGGTTCTGCGAGGCCAAGGTACGGCTACGATCACGCTCATCTGGCCGGCGAACGCGACACCGGCCGGAGACCCGAATCCGTATTTTCCCGCGGGCTACTTCAATCTGGGCGCGAATTACTGGACGGCGGATCAAAGCAGGATGATCCAGAAGTTTGGAGTCTTTCCCCAATTCTGTTATCATTTCGGTCCGGCGGGGAGTGTGCAGCCAAATCCACCGAATCCGCCTGGCCGTCCAAATCCGCCTGTCCCTCCGAATCCGCCTGTCCGTCCAAATCCGCCGCCGCCGCAACCGCGCCCAAGCCAGTTTCCCGCTTTCTACCGCTGGCTGCCTGCCAGCGGCGGCCTGTTTCCGAATGGGGCGGTATCTGGCGGCTCCGAAGGAAATCAAACCCGGTACATTTGCCGCGCCGTCTTCGATGGAAATCTCTACCCCGGAAAACTCGTGGGGAGGAACTGCAATTTCAGTGCGGCGGATTCTGTCGAGCATCTCGCAACCAGCTACGAGGTGCTGGCGAATCAAAATGGCGCATACAGTTTTCGCTGGCAACGCTCGGTGGCGGCGCCAGCAAATGCCGTGATCGGAGGACGCCTGGGTGGGAGTCCGGGAAATGAGATCCCGTTGTATATATGCCAACTTCCCTTTCAAGGAGGGCTGCACTCTGGATGGGTGAACCAATCATCGAAGGGGCCGGTCTGCAGCATTTCGTATGGCGGGAAAGAGGCGGATTTGCCGGGGTTCTCTTACCTGGTACCGATGAAGGGGCACGCCATCGACTAGTGGGCTGCTCGCAGCTGTCATATCGTTGATGCAACCCCCACACCCCGATTGACTTTGGCCGCTGTCAAATGTAGGATCAGCCACAAGTAGGGACGTTTCTGGAAAGTCTGTCCGTGTCCGGGAGGGACCATGCGACATTTCGCTTTCGCCGCCGCCGTGGCGGTTATCTGCGCCTTGGTTTGGCTCACGTCCGTGCCGGCCGCCGGCCAATCGGCGCAGTCCGGTAAGGCCTATACACCGGCTCATACGCCCGATGGGCAGCCCGATTTACAGGGCTTTTGGACCAACAACACCATCACTCCAATGGAACGGCCGAAGGGCCTTGGGGCGAAAGAGTTCTACACCGAAGAGGAATTGAACGACCTCATCAAGCACGAAAAGAACCGCGTGGCTCTCAATGAAGAAGAAGGCCGTCCGACCGAACCCGGAACCGATGCCGACGTCCATTACGATTTTTCACAGTTCGGACTCGACCGTGGCCAGACCAAAGAAGTGTGGAACCGCCGGACTTCGCTGATTATTGGATCCGAGGGAACGATTCCGACCATGCTGCCGGAGGCTCGCAAGAGAAACGCCGCGATCGCCGCCATGAATCGTGGGCACGAGTTCGACGGCCCGGAGAATCGGCCGCTGAGCGCGCGCTGCATCGTACTCGGTCAAGAATCGATTCCGATGCTGCCAGGCGGGTACAACAACAATCTGGAGATCGTACAGAGCAAGGGCTACGTTGCCATCATGCATGAGATGAACCATTCCGTGCGGATCATCCCCACCGATGGCAGCCCACATCCGCCTGCCGCCATCCGGGAATGGCGCGGCGATTCGCGCGGCCACTGGGAGGGCAACTCGCTGGTGATCGATGTCGCCAACTTCGATCCGCGCAACCCCTTCCGCGGTTCCGGCGCCAAGTTGCACGTGGTCGAGCGCTTCACAGCGGTGGATAAAGATACGATGTTGTATCGATTCACGGTGGAAGATCCGGAGACCTGGGACAAGCCTTGGACCGGCGAACTGGCCTGGAGCCGGGTGGAGGGGCCGATTTACGAATTCGCGTGCAATGAGGGAAACTACGGCCTACGCAATACGCTGCACGGCGCGCGTGTAGCCGAGGAAGCGGCGGCGAAGAAGGCAGCAAATAAGTAAGAGAGGCGACCGATGAGCAAGAGATCATTTCTTCTGATTACGGCTGTTGGGATCCTTCTGGCGGCTGTGCCGGTATGGGCGCACCACGCGTTCTCGGCGGAATTCGATTCGAGCAAGCCGTTGAAGCTGCGCGGAACGGTTACCCAATGGGAACTGGTGAATCCGCATTCCTGGATTCACATGGACGTTAAGAACGCCGACGGGACCGTCACCAGCTGGATGATCGAGGTGGGCAGCCCGAACTCTCTATTCCGGCTCGGCTTCACGAAGAGCTCGTTGCCGCCGGGGACCGAGATCCTGGTGGATGGCTATCAGGCCAAGGACGGAGCGAACCTGGCGGTCGGCAAGAACCTGACGTTTCCCGATGGCCGACGGCTGTTCCTGGGCGGTTCCGCTGGTGACGTGAAAGACGGATCCGCCGGAGATCCGAAGAAGTAGCTATGCGCCTTGGTCTTGGGGCAATTGCGGCGATGACCCTGGCCGCCGCGCCCGGCTTCGCACAGTGGGACTCCAAGACGCCGGGGATTCCACGATCAGCGAACGGTAAGCCGGACCTTTCCGCAGCGGCACCGCGCACTTCTGACGGCAAGCCGGATCTGACCGGCATCTGGCAGGCTGGACGAGCCGGCCCGGGGGGCGGCTATGGCTACGATTACAACGTCGCGCAAAACCTGCCGGCAAACGGGCTGACCGCGTGGGCCAAAGGCGTGCGGCAACAGCGCGTCCAGGACTTCCGGAAGGACAGCCCGCTCGCTCACTGCATGCCGATGAGCATCCCGTTCCTCAGTTTCCGCGGATTGTCGCGCATCGTGCAAACGCCGGGAATGATCGTGATTCTGTATGAGTCGCCGAACAGCCCGCATCGGACCATCTTCCTGGACGGCAGGCCGCTGCCCAAAGATCCGGATCCCACCTGGCTTGGGTACTCCGTCGGACATTGGGAAGGCGACACGCTCGTGGTCAATTCGGCGGGCTTCAACGACCGGGGCTGGCTGGATGTGGGCGGCAATCCGCAAACCGAGTCCTTGAAGCTCACCGAGCGCTACCGGCGGCCGGATTTCGGGCACCTGCAACTGGACATGACGTTCGAAGATCCGAAGGTTTTTACGCAGCCGTTCAATCTGCACATGGACAAGACCTACACGGCGGATACGGAAATCTTAGAAGACGTTTGCGAGAACGAGCGCGACAGCCGCCACCTGGTTAGCGGCTATAGAGTGCCGCCGGAGGTTCTGGCAAAATATGCGGGCACTTACCAGTTGCCGGGCAGGGAAGCCGTGGTTACGGTTTCCGGCGATCAGTTGCTCGTCAACGACAGCGCCAATTCGCGCGACCAGTTGTTCGTGGCTCGCACGGAGACGGAGTTCCAATCCAGCGTGAGCGAAGTGTCGATCGAGTTCTTTAAAGATTCGAGCGGCGCGGTCACGCACTTCATGCGCACGGGCGGCGCAAAGGACGAGAAGGCCATGCGAAAGGCTACCACCGCCCAACGATAGCTCAACTCCTCACGGAAGCGGCTTCGCCAGATACTTCAGCTCAGCCTGCTGGTTGGGGTTCAGTGGCAGCCGGTCGACGTTCATAAACATCGAAACAATTTGGTAGACGCCCGCGCTTACCATCAAGTCCACCACGCCGCGCTCGCCCACCAGGTTCTTGGCAGCCGCGAAAGTGGCATCACTTACCTGCCGGGTCTGGAAAAGCTCGGTGGTGAAGTTGTAGACCGTCTCTTCGTCGGCGGACATCCCGGAGGGCCGGCGTCCCTCGGCAATGGCCTTGATCTTGTCTTCACTCAGCCCGGCCTGCGCGGCGGCACGCCGGTGCGCCAGCCACTCGAACTGGGCTCCCCAATAGCGGCCGGTTACCAGGATCGCGATTTCTTTAAGCTTGTCGGGTACCGACATGTGGAAACGGACTCGCTCGCCCACTGAGAAGAACAACGCTCCGGCTTCCGGGTCGCGCATTTCGATGTTAAAACTGCCTGCCGTGCCGCGCCCGGCCAGTGCCACATCGGTCATCTTCTTCTGCTCGGGCGTCATCTGCTCGTAGGCCGGCGGCGGGAAGCGATCGCCCCGTAAAGTGAAGGTCTTGCCGTTCACGGTCGATGTGGCGCTGGTGGGCGAAATCGCTCCGGGAACCGCGGTCGCGAATCCCGCTCCAACTACGGGCAGTGGATTCTCCAGCGGCTTCAGCTCGGGCTGCGCGCCTGGGCCCAACGGATAGCGGTCCAGGTTGAGCGCCATCGAAACCAAGCCGTACCAACCGCTCAGTCCCGTCATATCCACTACGCCCTTCTCGCCATACCGGTCTTTCGCAGCTTTGAAAGTGGCGTCGGTCACCTGATGCGTGGTCAGCAGCTCATCGATGAAGTTGTAGGCCACCTCCATATCCGGCGACATTCCGGTGGGACGCTTCCCATTGGCGATGGCATCCACAATCTGCGGCGAAACGCCATTGCGCAGCGCTGCAGCCTTGTGGGCCGTCCACTCATACTGCGCCATCCAATAACGGCCGGTCATGATGATGATGGTCTCGGAGACGTCCTTGGGAAGGCCCGTGTGGAAACGCATCGATCCGCCAAATTGTGCCAGGAAGTCGCCCACTTCGGGACTGCGCAGGAGAACGTTGAACGGTCCCCGTGCGCCGGCGCGCTCGCCCGCCAGCAGATGATCGATCATGGTCTTCTGCTCGGGCGTCATCTCGTCGTATTTGAGCGGCCGGAACCGATCGCCGACCAGAACCAAACTGTGGGGGTCGGGAGCCTGATTGGCGGTGGCTTGCGGTGCACTGGCCTGCGGGCCGGCAATGCAGGTTACGCAAACGGTGAGGGCGCTGAGAATTTGCAGGCGCATCGGTTCTCCTCCGGATTGGTCTGCTTATTCTATCGAATGCCGCGCCTGGTGGGTTCCCCGATCGCAGACGTGATATATTCTTCCGGAAAGGAGTCCGTCCATGGAACCAACGAGACCCAAATTGCCGGCCGAAGCCATACAACTCTACAACCTTTTCATCCACGGCGAGATCAGCCGGCGCGACTTTATGGATGGTGTGCAGCGATTTGCCATAGGCGGTTTGGCCGTGGCGACGATCGTTGAGGCGTTGATGCCCAACTATGCGCTAGGGCAGCAGGTGCCGAGAACCGATGAACGCATCAAGGCCACGTACGAGACCGTCCCCTCGCCGCAAGGCAACGGGAGCATCAAAGGATATCTCGTCCGCCCGGTGAGTGCCGACACGCGCAACGCGATGCCGACGAAGTTGCCGGGCATTATCGTCGTCCACGAGAATCGCGGGTTGAATCCTCACATCGAAGACATCGCGCGCCGGCTCGCGCTCGCGAACTTCATGGCGTTTGCGCCCGACGGGCTCACTTCCTTAGGCGGCTTTCCCGGTGATGATTACCGCGGAGGCCAGCTCTTTGGCAAGGTTGACGGCAAGAAGATGGCCGAAGATTTCGTGGCTGCCGCAAACTGGCTGCGATCGCGTCCCGATTGTACCGGCAAGATCGGCGCCACCGGGTTCTGTTATGGCGGCGGCATCGCTAATACGCTGGCTGTTCGCTTGGGCGCCGATATCGGCGCGGCGGTGCCGTTCTACGGCGCAGTCCCGCC
>DATJAK010000302.1:0-6314 GCA_035516375.1 Bryobacteraceae bacterium | reverse complement strand
GCCGGTTTTCGCGTCCCAATAAATGCCGAACAGATCGCCGCCGATTCCGCAGCTCATCGGCTCCACCACGCCCAGGACGGCATCGGCCGCAATGGCGGCGTCGATGGCCGAACCGCCGCGCGCGAGCACCTGCGCGCCGGCTTGTGATGCCAGCGTCTGGCTGGTGGCCACAATGCCGCGGTCCGAAATCGTCATGGAGCGTGCCTGGTTCCGATCCTGCGCTCCAGCGCAGATCACGAGAACGAAAAGGAGTAGTAGCCGCATGTTACGCGATGATACCAATCCTTGCGGGCCCCGGCTACGGGCAGGCTGTGGCGCACGTGCTTGTTACAATGAAGGCTTCACACTCATGTTGGATGACTCCATCCGTGAACTGGAATCCAGTTCCTTAGCGCGAATTGCATCTGCACGCTCCCCGGAAGAGCTGGAAGCGATTCGCGTAGCCGTGCTGGGGCGTAAGGACGGCGCGCTCACCCAGATCATGAAAGAGCTGGGCAAACTGCCGGTGGACGAAAAAAAACGTGTTGGCATGCTGGCCAATGCCACCAAGCAGAAGATTGAGGCGGCGCTGGAATCGCGGACACAACATTTCGCAGACGATGCGCTGCGAACGCGGTTGGACGCGGAATGGATCGACCTGACGCTTCCCGCTCCGGGCCCGCGCCGGGGCCACCTGCACCCCATGACGCAGATTCAACGCGAACTGGAAGAGCTGTTTCAATCGCTGGGATTCGCAGTTCTGGATGGGCCCGAGGTGGAAACGGAGCATCACAACTTCGACGCGCTCAATATTCCCGCCACTCACCCGGCGCGCGATGCGCAGGACACATTCTGGCTGGATGACGGGAATCTTCTACGGACACACACGTCACCCGTGCAGGTGCGCGGCATGGAAAAACTCGGGCCGCCGCTGCGCATGATCGCGCCCGGGCGCGTGTTTCGCAACGAGAGCGTGGACGCTTCGCACGAGCACACCTTCTATCAACTGGAAGGCATGATGATCGACCGCGACATCTCGGTCGCGCACTTGCTGTACTTCATGAAAACGTTGCTCACCGCGATCTTCAAAAGAGAGGTTACGGTCCGCCTGCGCCCAGGGTATTTTCCGTTCGTGGAACCGGGATTCGAGCTCGATATCCAATGCCTGATCTGCGGCGGCTCCGGGTGCGCGGTCTGCAAGCAGAGCGGATGGGTGGAACTGCTGCCGTGCGGCTTGGTCAATCCCAACGTTCTGCGCATGAGCGGGATCGATCCTGAGGAGTGGAACGGGTTCGCGTTCGGCTTGGGGCTCACGCGGCTGGTCATGATGCGCTATGGAATCGACGACATCCGCCACCTGCAAGGCGGCGACCTCCGGTTCTTGGAGCAGTTTTAATTGAAATTCTCTTACAACTGGATTCGGGAATTCGTTCGTGACCTCGACTCCGCTCCGGGTGCGCTCGAAAAGCTCATCACCATGAAGACCGCCGAGTGCGAGGGTATAGAGGTGACCGGCGCGCTGCTTGACCGCGCTTGCGCCGCGCGTGTGGAATCGGTCGAGCCGATTCCCAACAGCCACAACCGGAAGGCCATCGTCGATGCCGGCCGTTATGGCCGCAAGACGGTGGTTTGCGGCGCGCCCAATTGCCGCGCGGGTATGGTGACGGCGTATGTCCCGGTGGGCAAGAAGGTAGTTAGCGGTGTGGAGAGTGACGGCATGCTGGCCAGCGCTCGCGAACTCGATATCAACCGCGATCATTCCGGAGTGCTCGAACTGGATGCGCAGGTGGGATCACCATTGCCCGGCTTGACGCCGGACAGCATCATCGAGATCGACAACAAATCGATCACGCATCGGCCCGATCTGTGGGGACATCACGGTATGGCCCGCGAAGTCGCGGCGATTTTGAAACGCGAGCTCGCTGACCCGGTTCGCCTCGATTGGTTGCCCGCCGGTCCGGCGGCGATTCAGATTCAAATCGACGACCCGGTTCTGTGCCCGCGATATAGCGCGCTGGTGTTCGAAGATGTCACGGTCAAGCCGTCGCCGCTTTGGCTGCAATATCGTCTCAATGCCATCGGCCTGAACTCGATCAACAACATCGTCGATATGACGAATTACGTCATGGCGGAACTGGCGCAGCCGATGCACGCCTTCGATGCGGATTTGCTGAAGGGCAATACGATTTTCGTGCGTCCTGCCAAACCCGGCGAGCGTTTTCGGGCACTGAACGAGGAGGAGTATACACTCGATCCTTCGAACCTGGCCATCGCCGACGCAGGCGGCCCGATTGGACTCGCGGGAGTGATTGGCGGTTTGGACAGCGCGATCAGCGGCAAGACCAGGCGCGTTGTGCTGGAGAGCGCGAATTTTCTGGCGTCCTCGATTCGCAAGACCTCGGTTGCCATTAAGCTGCGAACCGACGCGTCCATGCGTTTCGAGAAGGCGCAGGATCCTGCCAATACCGTTCGCGGCCTGGCTCGGGCGATTGAGCTGTTGCAGGAGCTTTCGCCCGGCATTCGGCTGGTCGGCGGAGTGGCCGACCAGAGGCAGACGTCCGCGCCGCCCGCTCCGATCGAACTGCCCCTCGATTGGCTGCAGCGCAAGCTGGGGCGAAGTATCGCGGCTTCCGAAGTGCGCGAGCTGCTCGAAAGCCTCGAATTCCAGGTGTCGGAGGCGAAGCCGGGTGTGTACTCCGTAAGGGTGCCATCCTGGCGCGCCACCAAGGACATCACCATCAAAGATGACCTGGTGGAAGAGATCGGGCGCATGGTCGGCTACGATTCCATTCAGCCCAAGGCACCTTTGGTGCCTGCCACTGTGCCGCCACAGAACGCGGAACGCAAGTTCCAGCACGAAGTGCGGAACGTTCTGGCCGATGAAGGCTTCTCCGAGGTGTACAACTATTCGTTTCTGAGCGAAGAGACCGTTCGCGCCTTTGGGTTCGATCCCGCCGCACACGTGCGCGTCACGAATCCGATTGCGTCCGATCAAGCGCTGATGCGGACGTCGCTCGTTCCCGGAATTTGGAAGAACGTCGCGGAGAATCTCAAGCACCGCGACCATTTCGGAATTTTCGAGATCGGGCTGGAGATCCACAAGCGCGCGAGCGGGCTGCCCGATGAGATTCCGCACGTGGTAGCGGCGATTTATGATCGGCATTCCGACGGCGTCGCCGGCGTTCAGGAGATCAAGCGCGCCGCAGAATGTCTCATGCCTGAGGCTCAAGTATGCCCCGCCGAAGCGCGCCCGTTCGAGCACCCGGCCCGTGCGGCCGATGTGTTGTGGCGCGGCGAAAGAGTGGGACGCCTCTTCGAACTGCATCCCTCTCTGCTGGAAGCCGGGCGTGCGACATTTCTGGATCTCGGCCTGGATCAGGTGCAGAAACTCGCCGGTACCGAAAAGAAGTACACACCCATTCGCCGCTATCCATCGAGCGCCTTCGATCTCTCCGTAATCGCGAGCGTGCGTGAATATGCCGGGCAACTGGAGAGCCGGATAGCACCCTTTGCCGGGCCGCTGCTCGAATCGATCGAATTCGTGCGCCAATACTCCGGGCCGCCGCTCGCCGAGGGCCAGAAGAGCGTTTCCTACCGCGTGACCGTCGGATCGCGCGAGCGGACGCTTTCCTCTGAGGAAGTGGGCGAGATCCGCGGACGGATCATCGACGGCATGCGCGAACTCGGCTACGAACTGCGCGTGTGAGCACCAATCGCGCCAAGGCGGGAGGTTGGGTCAAGCGGCGGCGCAGTCCGTGTCGATGGTGCGGCGCGGAAGTTCCCCGCGGCCGGCTAACTTTTTGCGGGCTGGCGTGCGTGCACGAATGGCGGCTGCGCACCGATCCCGGCTATCTCCGGGAACAGGTCTTTGCGCGCGACGGAGGCGTCTGCGCGCAGTGCGGGATGGACACGGAAGCCCTGCGGAAAGACAAGCGCAAACTGGATTACGCCGCGCGCAAGCGTTTCGAGAAGGAATGGGGTTCGCGCCGCAATCTGTGGGATGCGGACCACATCGTGCCCGTCGCGGAAGGCGGAGGCGAGTGCGATCTCTCCAACATGCGCACCCTTTGCCTGCACTGCCACCGCGCGGCGACTGCCGATTTACGACGGCGGCTGAAGGGACGCGCGGCGGTCATTCCAGCGAACCAGGAAGTAAAGCACGAAGGCCGCTCCGAGAGCGATGCCCACCAGCGTCCACGCGTTTCGTTGTAAGAAGCCTTGAGCGTCCGCGCCCAGGCGAATCCCCAAGTAGGCCTCGCCAAAGTAGCGAATCACACGCGCCACCAGAACCACGATTGTGAACCGAACAAGCGGGGTGTGCAAGACCCCCGCCGAAATGACGAACACTTTTAGCGGCAAGGGTAGGACGGGAGTTACGGCTGGAATGAACACCGTGAGCAGTCCGTAGCGGCTAAACCACTCGCGAAACCGCTGTGGCTTGCCCGGGGCCGGGGCGCGCCGCGCGAACCTTCGGACGCCGTAACGGGCGGCCAGAAAGAGCCCTAAGTTGCCTCCCATCGAACCCAAAATCGCCATCGCCGCGGTGAAGTAGGCTCTCTCCGGAGCCTTCACGGCGATCAGGATCAGCAACGCGTCCATGGTAGCCGGAAGCGGTATGCCCATCGAGTCAATCACGCCGATCAGAAAGACACCCCAGGGGCCATATGCCACCAGCGCGGCTGTGATTTTAGCGAGCAAGGTTCAGATAATATCCGCGAACGATTTCCGCAGCTTGTAAAACCACGCGTGCCCGAGCACGAAGACCGCGGCCGCGACGATCCACAGCTTCCAAAGAGGCCCGAGATCGGGCGCGCGGTTCTCCAGGAAAATCGCGCGGTATCCCCGCACCAGAACGTAAATCGGATTCTTGGCAAACAACGGCAGGAATTGCGCGGGCAAAGAAGCCTCAGGATAACAGATCGGCGTGAGGAAAAACCAAAGCGTCAGCAGGAAACCGAGCATCTGGCCCAGGTCGCGCATAAAAACTCCCAGGGCGGAGAGAAACCAGCTCACACCCGCCGTGAATAGAATTTGCGGAATCAGCAGCAGTGGCAGCCACGCGATCGTCGGCGGCAGCGCGCCACGCGCCGCCAGCAGAAAAACGCAAAAGAGAATGACGGCGAAACACTCGCTCACCAATCCCGCCACCACCAGATTCACCGGTAGCGTTTCTACGGCAAACACCAGCTTCTTGATGAAATTGCGATGTTCAATGAGGACACTCGCGGAACGGCCAACTGCTTCACTGAACGCCAGCCACGGCAGCATCCCCGCAAGATAGTAAAGCGCGAATCCGGAACGGCTCTGGTCCGCTCCGAAGCGTGTCTGGAGTACAATGCCGAACACGAAGAAGTAGAGGAGCATCAGCAGCAGGGGATTGATTACGGTCCAGAAGACTCCCGCGAACGATCCCCGGTATCGGCCCAGAATGTCGCGGCGCACCATGGTGCGGATCAAGCCGCGATTCCGCCAGACGCTGAGCAGCGGGTATGTGAAGGCTCGGCCCACCGCACGCACCGCCCGTTCGCGCTTCAAGTTCGCTTGCGTGGCAACGCGGATGCCCCGAACGTGCGCTGCGCCATCGGCCGTTTCCCCCTCCACAACCAGGAACGGCCAGCCTTGGTCGTAGTACCAGCACTCGCCTTCGCTCATGGGCGAGAGCAACACCTGGTAGCGCCCATCCTCGGGTGGCAGTTTGAAATCCAGCAGCACGCGGGTGGACGCGCCGGGCGGCACATCCGCTTCCGGTTTCACTCGTGCGCCATCCACGATCAACGTTCCCGTATCGGCATCGAACAGGTGGTAGCCGATGCCGAAGCCCTGCGCCGGCTTCCAGGTTTCCGCGGACTCGTTGCGGATCGAGAATTCGACATGCGCTTCCCGCTTGGCCGAATCGAACTGAAGCTTTGGCGTGATGTAAGCGGCGTTCATGAGTAGAGCCATGCGGGATAGCGATCCCGGACCGGGCCGTTCTTGCGGCCCACGGCGTAGATGCCGTCACCCCGCAGCTCCGAATCCAACTGGTATCGCTTGAGAAGATGCGATATCCATCCCAATTCCGGATGCGGTTCCTCTCGAAACTCCCCAGTTTCGAGAAGCGTCACTTCGAAGCCCGCGGCGTCGAACAACTGCCGGATCTCGCGCGGTGTGTACTCGCGGTTATGACGCGCTTCCACTTCCCCGGAAGTGGAAGCGCGGATGTAGGCCGGGAAGAAGCCAGGGTGGTAGCCGCCCAGAATCGCAGCGATCGCTCGCAGTCCCGCGGCATTGGGCGTGGTGAGCACTAGATGGCCGCCGGGCTTGAGAATCCGGTTGATCTCTCCCATCATGTGCAT
>DATJAK010000301.1:0-11860 GCA_035516375.1 Bryobacteraceae bacterium | reverse complement strand
AATCGAGTTCATGGCCTGGCTTTTGAATACCTCCGCAATCGCGTCTTTGACGCCAACGACTTCTTCTCCAATCGAAGCGGCCTGGCAAAGCCGCAGAATGTACAAAATCAGTTTGGCGGCAATGTCGGCGGGCCGATCGTCAAGAATAAGCTGTTCTGGTTCGCCGATTATGAAGGTACGCGCATCAGCCGCGGGGTGTTGCGCATCGCCACGGTACCGCTGCCCAACGAGAGGATGGGCGATTTCAGTCCCGAAACCAGCGCCCTGGTAGGCATTAAGTACCCAACTATCTACGATCCAACCACCGGCCAACCTTTTCCGGACAACAAAATTCCAAGCGGGCGTATCGACCCCTACATGACCAAGATCATGAACCTTTTCCCTCTGCCGAATCTGCCCGGCGAGCTCAACAATTTCACCCGGAATGCGGGCCTGGTCGATAACGCCGATAACTACGACGGCCGCATCGACTGGGACCCGACCAACAACGATCTGGTCTTCTTTCGCTATTCGGAATCCCAGCGCTTTCGCTTCATTCCCGGCAACTTCGGAGGCATTGCCGACGGCACATCGACCTCGGCCTTTGGACGCCAAACCTTAAATGCCTACAGCGCGGTGGTCGGGTGGACGCGCGTACTCTCTCCGACCCTGACCAACGAATTCCGCGCCGGTTTTGACCGCAATTTCTCGTACGCGCAGCAGGATCCGTTCGGCCAGAATCATGTCAGCGACTTAGTGCCGGGCGTTCCGAACAATCCGGCCGTCGACGGCGGCGTTTCTCAAACCAGCTTCGCCAATCTAACCGCGATCGGCTCGCCCGACTTCCTGCCCAAGTCGCAAGTGCCGCAGCAGTTCCAGTGGACCGATTCGATCTCCTGGAACATCGGCGCGCATTCTCTGAAACTCGGCGGCGACATTCGCGCTCCCATGCGCAACATCTTCCAGGATGAACCGGGCACGCGCGGCTCACTTGGCTTTGACAAGATCTTCACTTGTGAGCGCGGGTCAAACGGACAGTGCACCGGCAACACTGGCTATTCCTATGCCGACGCCTTGCTGGGCTATGTCAAAAGCGCTCAGTTGACCAACGTATTCTTCGTAGATCAGCGCCTGTCCATGTATTCCGGATTCGCGCAGGACGACTGGAAGGTAACTCCGCATCTCACCCTAAACCTCGGCTTGCGCTACGATTTCTCGGCGCCGGCGGTGGATGGCCAGAATCGGATGGCAAACTTTAATCCCGCGGGCAGCGGCAGCCTGGTGACGGCTACCGGCGGCTCGCTCGCCAACCGCGCGCTGGTGAATCCGAATTACAACGATTGGGGGCCGCGCATCGGAATCGCATATAGCCCGGATGGCAAAACCGTCTTTCGCGCCGGCTACGGCATCTTCTACACGCTTTTCGAGCGCGTCGGCAGCGAGAATCAGCTCGCACTGAACCCTCCCAATTTGATCAACAACACGCCCGCCGTTGCCTCCAACGCCACCGCACCCGTGTTCTTCCTCCAAAATGGCTTCCCGGCCAACTTCCTGGATCCGGCCAATCTGAATTTGAAGATCGTCCACATTCGCGCGGAAAATCCGGACTTCCCGTCACCGTCCGTCCAGCAGTGGAGCTTCGGAATACAGCGTGAATTGGCCGGCGGAATGGTGGCGGAGGCCAACTACGTCGGAACGCACTCCACGCACCTGGACGTCCTCTCCGATCTCAACCAGCCCATCAACGGCGTCCAGCCGTATCCGAACTTCGGATATATCGAGTACTCAAGCGCACTCGCCAACGGGAACTACAACGGATTGGAGACATCCCTGCGCAAGCGCTTCGCCGCCGGGCTGCAATTCCTGGCCGCCTACACCTGGTCGAAGAGCATCGACAATGTAGCCCAGGAGCTTTCGTCCAATTCGGGGAACGCGCAGAACGGCAGAGACTACGCCGCGTGGCGCGGGCCCAGCGACTTTGACGTCACTCATCACCTGATCGCCAGCTACACCTACGACATTCCAGCCGGCCACGGTCACAACGCGTTCTCTCGCGGGCCGCTTTCCTATATCTTGGGGAACTGGGAAACCTCCGGAGTGTACAGTTTTTCAACCGGTCTGCCTTTTACCGTGACCTCCGGCTCCAGCCTCAGCTCGTCGATTGACCCTTACGGCGCGGCCACCGCGGTTCCCAACGTGATCGGCACACCCGTGATCGTCGGCCAAGTAGGCTGCTGGTTTTATGCTTCGCAAAACCCAGCCTGCGGCTCTGCCGGCGCCGGTTTGAAGGATGCATTCCAACTCCAGGCTCCCGGTCAGTTCGGTAATGCCGGACGAAATATCCTCCGCGGGCCGCACACCGACACGTTCGATTTCTCGCTTCACAAGAACTTCCCGATTCAAGAAGTCACGAATCTGGAATTCCGCTGGGAAGTTTTCAACCTGACGAATACGAAGATTCTGGGACAACCCAGCGGCAATTTCAGTACCTCGGCCGCGGGCGCCATCACGACCCTGGCGGGCGACCCGCGTGTGATGCAGTTCGCGCTGCGGCTCTCGTTCTGAGAGAGCCGCGTTCCGTTCTCGCCATCGCGGTCCGGGCTCCCGTACAGGCCCGCTGCGGGGCCGGATCCTCTATCCGGCCGGCCGCAAGAAGTGTAAAATGCTCGCTACCAGGCTGCCGATCGCGACCGCCAGGGCGGCGTATTGCCACAAGCGTCTCTCACTCTCCGAGTCCGGACCGACCTTCAACTGGCAGGCGCACGCCGGGCAATAGCCGATGTCATCTGCTGTGACAGTGCGGCATTCGGGACATTGTTTCGGCATACCCATGTTCCTCCACCAGGAAGATATCGCCGCCGGCAGCATGCGCGAATCCTTCTGCGGTACTGGCTCGGTACGCCACATCTACCTCCGGCCGCATAGCCCAAGTACGAGGCGTACCAGTCCTAACCAGGCAAAATTGGAATTCGTACTAGCCCGAAGGCCGCTGTGGCGAGCGTGCCTCAGTGTGTGACCGGCACCCGCTGGCGGAGTTCCTCGAACCAATCGCTGACCCCCACCATCACCCGGCTCTCCCGCTGCGCGCCAGGTGGCTCCTCGATCAGAAATCGCTTCCCGTCCGGCGACGGATCCCAGCTGGTTCCAAAAGATCTCTTAATCATTTCGCGCGGCAAGCCCACGTGCAACATGGGCGCCGTCTGGATGTCTACGGACATCAGGGTGCGATCAGGGCTTCTGGTTAAATAGAAAAGCTGGCGGCCATTGTGCGACCAACGAACCGCATTCCCGCCTTGCGTGGAGATACGTTCCTTGCCGCCCGGCCCAGGGAAGGGTTGAATGTAGACCTCGGGTTGGCCGGACTCATTGGAAACGTACGCTATCCACTTGCCGTCTGGCGAAACCTGGCCATCGCTCTCGCTGGACTCGGCATCGTGAAGCGGAGTTGGTTTTCTGACGCCGCCCGCAACTTCGAGAACCCAGAGACTGCCGGCCTTTCCAACCTCGGCCTCGGTGTAGACCAGGGTTCTTCCATCCGGCGACCAGGAGGTCGGAGCCGCCGGCGAATCCGTAGACAGCAGCAATTCGGGCTTGGCGCTGCCATCGGCCATTACCGAATAAATTCCGCTTTTTCCATCCAGCGTGGCGCCGAAGGTTACGCGCCGTCCGTCCGGCGTCCAGATCGGGTCGTGGTTCTGGCCCCCGAACGTCAGCCGCTGCCGGGTGCGCCGCTCCACCTCAAATGACCAAACATCGCCAGCGCTCCCAGTGCCGGCTCCGGTGTTGATGGTGTTAGCTATCCTGCGGCCGTCCGGCGACAGGCGCCCCGTGCCCCACAACTGTGCATCGGAGAGCGGTTCGACATGGCCCTCGGCGTCCAACCATTCCAGCACTGTCCCGGCATCCTGCCCCTGGCCCTGAATGTAGGTCAGCAGGCCGCGATCTGAAAACGAGAATTCTCCGATGGCACCGTCGGGGCCGTTCGTCGCCACCGCTTCAATCACGGGCGCTTCGGGCCCGGTAATGCTCAGACGCTCGGCGTCGAAGGGAGCTGCGAACAGGGTGCCGTTGCGAAGATAGACCAGGTGGCCGGTCGGAACATAGCGTCCCTCCAGGCCGTCGGTCACCACCACGTGATAGCTGCCTTTCTTCAGATCAAGCACGGCAATCTGTGTGGAAGGGGGGTGCACGATGGTGAATACCACCGCCCGCGCTCCCGGCAGGAAGTGCGGAGTGCGGTGGGACACTTCTCCCTTCTTCGCATCGGGTGTGGTGAGGGTTTGCGTAGTTCCTCCGGAGCTTGAAACGCGCATCAAGCCTTTGCCGCCGGCGAATATGATGGATCCGTCGTCTCCCCAGGTTGCACCGAACGAGGCATTTGCGTCGGCGAGCGTGATGGGTGTACCGCCTGTCGCGGGAATCTTTTTCAGCTTCTTCTCAGCTCGCGCGAAAGAGACGATCCACTGGCCATCCGGAGAAAAATCGGCCAGCACGAAATCGTCAGTGCCGGCGACTGGCTTGCCCTCGAGTTGATCCATCATGCGCAAGGAGAGGAAGTATTTGCCATCAACCTGGTCGGTGGTGATCAGGCGCGAGCCGTCGCGCGATAAAGTAGGGGTTCCGTAGAAACCCTTCTGCGTATAGGTCCAGCGCACCACCGTGCGCGGCTCACGTGGCGCGCGGTGCAGCAATCCCCAGGTCAGTCCTGCCCCGCCGATCACTATTGCGGCGGCCCATGGCAGCCACCACACTCCGCGCCGCGCCGGCGGCAGGGACGCGACCGGCGCCGCAGCGCCCGGTTCTTCCGGCGCATCGATCTCGATCCAGGCATCGCCGATGTCGCGCAAACGCCGCTTGACGTCGCGCTCCAGGCAGCGCTGCAGAAGACGGCGCACCTTAGGCGGCGTATCGGCCGGCAACTGGCTCCAATCGATGTCGGCACGTAGGACCGCGGCCAAGGCATCCGAGACGGTCTCGCCTTCGAACATCGATTTGCCCGTGAGCATCTCGAACAGCACCACACCGAAGGCCCAGATATCAGCGCGCTTATCCACCGGCTTGCCGCGCGCCTGCTCCGGGCTCATGTAGCCGGCCGTGCCCAGGATGACGCCGGCCCGGGTCGCTTCCAGCGTGAGCGTGGGGGAGTTGGCCGGGTTTCCGGAAGCGGCATCGGCGTCGAGAGCTTTCGCCAAGCCGAAATCCAGAACCTTCACTTTTCCATCCGCGGTGAACTTGATGTTGGCGGGCTTGAGATCGCGATGAACAATACCCTTGTCGTGGGCAGCTTCCAGGGCGTCGGCAATCTGCCGGGCAATCGCCAGCGCTTCATCCAAGGGAATTGCGCCACTGGCGATGCGTTCCTCCAGCGTCGGCCCTTCTACCAGCTCCATCACCAGCGAGCGCACCCCGCCCGATTCTTCCAGGCCGTATATCGCGGCGATGTTGGGATGGCTGAGCGCCGCCAGCGCCTGCGCCTCGCGCTGCAGACGGGCCATGCGGTTACTGTCGTTCGCAAATAGCGCCGGCAGGGTCTTGATAGCGACGTCGCGGTTCAGCCGGGAATCGTGCGCGCGATACACTTCACCCATGCCGCCTGCGCCCAGCAGCGCAACGATTTCGTAAGATCCGACGCGAGTGCCCGGCCCGAGAGACATCCTGCAGACGTTTAGTCTAACACTCGCGAAGAAGTTCCAATCATGCTGGAGCTTGCTCTATTTCGCGTGCCACGGCTCGCGAATGAGCAGCTTCGGATCCGCATCCGGCTTGGGTACGAATTTCTGCGTGCGGCCGTACTGATTGTCGCCGCCGTACAGGTTGCCCTTCGAATCCACCGAGAACGTATGCACTTCGATGTAGCCGTCGGGTAACTCCCTCGGCACCATCCATGTGTACAGGTGGTTGCCCTTGAAATCCAGCTTGTTGAAGCGCAGCGGGCTGAGATCGGTGACCCAGATGCAATCGTCATTGACGATGATGTCGAGCGGCAGCGAGAAGCCGGTAAACGCATCCACGAAATCGAACTTCGCCGGGTCGGCGGTCGTCCGGAATACGTTGATGCGGCCGCCCGAGCGGTCCAGCACGAAGACGCGTCCTTCCGGCCCGATACCGATGGCATGCACGCCGTTGAACTGCCCGGGCCCGGTGCCGTGGCCCCCGAACTCGCCAATGTATTTCAGATCGCGATCCAGGATCATGACGCGGTGGTTATCGAGACCATCGGCAATCAGAAACCGGCCGTCCGGGAGAAAAGCAATGTCCTGAGGCTTGCCGAAGTGGGTGCCGTCCGTACCCTCGACACCTTTTTCGCCCAGCGTCTTCAGCAGCTTCTTGCCGTCGTTGGAAAAGGCATAAATGACATTGTAGGTTTCGTCGACTACCCAGACGCGGTGCTGCGGATCGTAAGGGCTGATGCGAATGCGGTGCGGCCCCGGGCCCTTGGCATCGGCGAACAGGTAGTCCCATTGCGACCAGCGCTCGCGCACCTTGCCATCGGCATCGAGCGTGTACAAAAAGTTTTTCTTCATGACGCGCCGATCGGTGACGCTAAGAACGTTGATCCCGATAGATCCGGCGAAACCGGCGTAGTTGTCGGGCAGCGGATCGGGCAGCCGAGTCTCACCGCGCTGCGCGATGAAAATGCGGTCCGGCGATTCGGCGAAGACCCCCGAGTTGCCGCCAAAAGCGAAACCGGGCTCGGAGAAGGGTTTGTGCCAGTAGCGGATCACATTGTAAGGGCTGGGGCCGACCGGGCCTGAAACGACCGCCGGCTTAGACTGCGCAAGCAGGGCGGTTCCAGCGGCCAATCCGGCGGCCAGCGTCGCCGCGGTTCTATTCAGCATCCTGTCAGTTCCTCGAGTTGGGCGAGCGGTTCAACTGTCATGCGTAGGGACCATATTATTATCACCTATTGTTTGTTGAGCAGCGGCGCCGATTCGGACCAGTATTAGCTCCGGTTCGGGCTGCGGCTGCACTTGGCGGTTCGATTCCGAACCGAACGGAATTATGAGCTACCTCTTTCTCGCAACGTGTAGAATTCAGGCTGATGCTCATGAAGCTCAGCGCCATTGCCAGCGGTCTCGTAACAGGCGGATTTCTATTCTTTCAGTATTCCCGACTATCGACCCACAACTTTTGGGCGCTGACGTGGTATGAAGCGGCTCTACTACTGGTTGGTCTGGGCCTCGCGGGTTTGTTTCCTAGAGCCTGGCTCGGTGCTGTATTGGGTATGGCCTTGGTTGAGTTCCTGGGCGTAGGTTTTCAAATCTATTCGGACCTTTCTCGAAATCCGAAGTGCTGCAACCTCTGGCCGCTCGCTTTCGTGATGTGGTTGTTCTTGGGTATCCCTGCTCCGCTGTTTGGAGGTGTCATCGGCTACTTGATAAGCGCCAGGCGGGTTTCACGCCTTTTCTTTGTTAGCCTGCTCGCGGCCGGCTTGGGAATAGGCCTTGGTCTGCCACTCAGCCAGCAGCATGAATACCCCATAACGAACCCAAAGAGCTCCACACACTTCTACTAAGGCACTCGCAGGCGCGCTTAGCTCCCCCCGCTCAACGCTAGACGAATCTTTATATACTCGAGCAGATAGCCATACTGGCGAGCCGTATTGGCGGCTGCCACCACAGCTCCACTTCTATCGCTGCATAACAACAAGGTGCGATACGCAAACGCCAGCATGTTGCGGAGATCGCTTCGGTCACCCAAGGCTGCCGGCCGGCCGTGAAGGGCTTCCAGGCGCGCGTCAGATCGGCCCTGCCAAATCGATCTCCGCATAGCGTAACTGAACGTGCACCTTTGGCTGGGAACACGGTGCCAGACTACTGGAGCCGCTAAGAATGCCACGCAGCCGCCGGACTTCATGATGCGCTTGCAGAGCTCCACTTCCTCGCATGACCGCAGGCATGAGCCGTGGCGTCCCAGATCGAGCCGAAAGCCGCCAATTGCCTCGATACAGCGCCGGGCGACGCAGAAGTTCGCACCGACGACATACTGTAAGTCCGTGATGGCGGGAATATCCACGGCGTCGTACCGCAGCTCCGACAACAGGCATCTCAGCTGTTCCGGGTACCAAACTGGAAGAGAGCCATCCACGGCAAGTTCCACCCGCCCTCCCGCGGCAGCGCATTGGTAGCGCCGAAGCCCGAGTTGTAATTGCGCGGCCCAGGCGGGCTCTGGAACGCTGTCGTCATCAAGAAATGCAATGTACTGGCCGTGAGTGGCGGCGATCCCGGCGTTCCGTGCAGCGCTAAGGCCTTGGTGCGGCAAATGCAAGAATGCAACTCGTTTCCCAAAGAGTTCACAGATGGGCCGCGCGCGCGGATGTTCATTGTTATCGACAACAACGACGTCGAAGCGTTTATCAGTCTGATCCGCCAACGCCTGGAGGACACTCGACAGATGGGGCGCTGCGCCGTACGTCGCGATCACAACCGACAACGTGGGGTCACACATCCAGGTCTATCCGCCCAGGTCCTGCGCAAAGACCTGTAGGCTCCGGCCGCTAAGTTCCGGTGGGGGCTTCTCACCGAGCAGCTCGACTATAGTGGGGACCACATCGAATGAGCTTCGGATTCCATAGTCGCCGGCCGCGATGCCGTCGCCGGCCAGATAGGCCATTCCGTAAGGGCCGGTGTGGCCGCCGGTTCTCCGATAAGGCAGGGGTCCGATGCGGCCTAAGCTGGGATGCTCGAATCCCAGCGCTGCACCGCGCCACACGATGACCAGATCGGATTCGGTGGGCCCGAGCTGGAGTGGATCTCGACCGCCACAACGCTCCACGTGATCTACAACCGCTTCGCCGGTACGAACATCCCGGCATTGACGCACCAGGGATTCGACGTCATTACAGACGGCCTCATAATCCGCGGGTAAGACCATTCCCTGGGCCTCGCGGCCGGCCAGATTGATGCGGACGCGGCCGTCATAGAAGGAAGGCAATGCGAAGAATCGCATGGCGTGCCAGTGTGGCTGGTACAGGCAGCCCGGCATCCAATCCAGGGGCAATCGCACAACTCCTTCCGAATTAGGCGAAGTGCCGTGGAGGTTGCGCCGCAAAATCCTTCGGACCCTTCTAGGAACCAGCCGGACCGCGGCGCGGCGCGCGAGGTCGCCTGCCGTGAGGTGTTGCAAAATCAGAGGCCTTATGTCGTGCGACCAGTCGCTCTCGCGATCCAGCATCGGCAGGCCTCGCGGGGCGTTCGACCAGCTTTCCTTGTCACGCAGCAATGGCCGGCGAAATGCATTTCTGTAAAGGAGCTCCGATAGAAGGATCATGCTCGCGACATCGGAGCGGTTCGGCCCCATGCCGCCCATCGCGAAAGCCACCACGTTTGCGTCGGGAAATGCGGCCACCAGGCCGGCGACTAGCGCATCGGTTGCGCGGTAGACGTTACGGAGTCCTTCCGCGGCGGCGCCGGCGGATGGACAGGAGTGCAGCGGATGGGTGGCGTCGATACCGTGCCACAAGGCTTCGATCGCTGAGTGGATCTCTCCGGCCACCACCAATCCCAGGTCCCAATCCGGGAAACGCTCCTGAAGTAGCCAGCCAGCCGCCCGGGCGCGAAGGTCGGTTGCCTTTACGAGCAGATCACCCATCTCTCGCGTGCGATCTGGCGATGGCCAGACCACGTCGTACATGCAATCCTGTGCCGGATAGGCGCCAAAGCGCGACTGTATCTCCGCCGCTAGCTCCGCTGGACGTCCGGCGAATGGCACCCCGGGGTCGTGCGCTCCCCAACTGGTCACTCCGCGAACAGACGGAGCCTGGTGGAGATCGAAATAGGGAGGATCGAAAATGACCGTGCGCGCGTCCAGCGAAGCGGCAAACGGCGTGAGCGATGTGCCTTCCTGCCAGACTTGATACGAGTCCCGATCGAAGTAGACCGCTGACCAACTGCCCGAGACTTCAGGCGATTGTCCCGAACTGACTTGCTCCCAGGCCAGCCCCGAGCGCGCCGCCGCCCCGTGGTCGAGCAGGAACCGGGCGCTCCTGCCGCGTAGGGATTTTAGGCCGGGAAGCGCACCCTCCGCCATGAGCTTGTCTCCCAGGGACTGCTCGTAGCCGTCCAGACCAATTGCTAGAACTTTTCGTCGCGTCATTTAACGCCGGTCATTCTAGTTTACGGAAGAGCAGGTCACTTGTGCCTCATTCCGGACAATGCGGCACAAGCGCGCACTGCACTACTGTCTCGGCTTCAACCCGCGCTTCGCTACCAAAGGGATGAGATAAAATCATTCAAATCGAAATGTTTCTCCGCCGGGACAGGTTGGGGCTCATATAAGATCGTCGCCTGCATCCGGCGCCGGTGGCATGCGCCAGGCGTACCGTGGGCGCGATTCCAGGTTCAACCGCAGCGTAGCGATCAACGTTATTCTAACCAGAACACAAATCACCCAGGAGACACAAATCCATGAATCGATTCCTGCGTAGACAGATTCTTGCCAATATGTCATTGGGGGGAATGATGGCTTTCCTACAAAGAACTGCTTCTGCCCAGCAGAACCAACACGAGGAGGCGCGCCCGATGACTTTTCACTACGGTCCTGACAACCCGTCCGAGACCTACGTAAAGCATGCCTACGACGAGCAGACCATTGACCTAGGCGAAGTGACAATGAACTACGTCGCCGCAGGCAGTGCGAGTTCGCCGGCGCTCCTGCTGATTCCGGGTCAAACCGAATCGTGGTGGGGCTACGAAAAGGCGATCGGGCTCCTGAAAGATCGCTTCCATGTTCATGCCGTCGACTTGCGCGGACAAGGGCGGTCTACTCGAACGCCGGGCCGCTACACGCTGGACAACATGGGCAACGATCTGGTGCGCTTCATTGCGCTTGTCATCCGGCGGCCCACCGTCGTGAGCGGGCTCTCCTCAGGCGGAGTGCTTTCTGCCTGGATGTCAGCCTATGCCATGCCCGGCACCGTCCGAGGCTGTCTGTATGAAGATCCGCCCTTATTCTCCTCGGAGGTCAACACTTCCTTTGGCCAGTCCATACGCCAGGGTGCTGCCGGTCCGATGTTCGCTCTCTGGGCAAAGTACCTCGGCGACCAATGGAGCATCGGCGACTGGAAGGGCATGCAGGAAGCGGCCGCGCGCGAGTTGCATGTCCGTATGCCACCGCCAGGAACCGATGAGCCGCCGCAAAATCTGAAGGAGTACGACCCGGAATGGGGGCGGTCATTCTGGACGGGAATGTGGGCGGCGAGCTGCGACCACGCGCAAATGCTGTCTCACGTGAAGGTACCGGTGCTCTTCACGCATCACCAGCGAAGGATCGACGAGAAGACCGGGTTCCTCATTGGCGCCATTTCAGATCTGCAGGCCAGCCGAGTACGCGAGATCATTCAGGCCGCCGGACAACCGTTCGAATACAAATCGTTTCCAACCATGGGTCACCCGATGCACCAGATAGACCCTGCGCTATTCGCAAACACTCTGACGGCTTGGGCGGAAACGCTGAAGGCTTGAAAGCGTCTCAACTCCAGTAGCTGCGGTCGAGGCTGCGGTATAGGACGGCTTCGGCGAGATGTTTGGCCAGGACCTGTTCACGCGAGTCGAGATCAGCGATCGTACGGGCGACTTTCAAAATGCGGTCATGCGCCCGCGGCGCTCAAACCCATTCGGCGCACCGCCATCTCCAGCGTGCGCTCGCCGGCTTCGTCTAAAGCGCACAGCTTGTGACGAAGGAATTGCGGCGTTCTAGAATCCGCGCCGCTGTTGGAGACCACGTGCGGCTTCCACGCGCTGGCGCATCTCGGCCGACCCGGCGCCGCGATCCTGGCCGCGCAGTTCTTTGTAAGGCACGGCCGGCACTCCCGCGTCGGATCGGAGAAGAATCCGCACGGGAGCCGTGCAGGTCTCAACCGACACACAGTACGAAGCAAGAG
>DATJAK010000300.1:0-22744 GCA_035516375.1 Bryobacteraceae bacterium | reverse complement strand
ACTGCGGAATTTGTTCTTGGGATTGTGCTTGGCCAGCACTTTGGTGATCGCCGCCGTCAGGGTGGTCTTGCCGTGATCGATGTGCCCGATCGTCCCGATATTCACGTGCGGCTTGCTGCGATCAAACTTTTCCTTTGCCATGTTCTGCCTTCTCTGTACGGAATCCTTACAGGAGGTACGCCCCGCCGCGGTTCAGCGAAGCGATGAAAAACTGGAGCCGTTGACCAGGATTGAACTGGTGACCTCGTCCTTACCAAGGACGCGCTCTACCAACTGAGCTACAACGGCACTTTTTAGAAAACGCAACAACTAACCCGCCAAGATTTGTGGCGGCCAAACACACAATAAACCAGTTTACGAAACTCTGGTGGACGGGGGAGGATTCGAACCTCCGTAGCTCGCAAGGAGCGACAGATTTACAGTCTGTTGCCATTAGCCGCTCGGCCACCCGTCCGGTCCATTCGCCCACAATGCTCCCACCCCAAGGCGAGACTAACATTGTGGGAAACCTTAAGGATATAAGGGAAGCCATCCCAGCCGCAACTGCCGCAATTCGCCATATGCCAGAAGGCTATCGGCCGGCTACTGGGCCTCACGCAGCGTCCCCAGCCTCGACTTCCTCAGCGCGGGCACTCGGTTCTGGAACGGGTTGACCGTGCAAGCGCAGACCCTCAATGTGAAACTGAATCGCTTCCGCTATGAGCTCCCGCGTTTGTTCCAGGGTAGGGCCTGTCGTGACGCACCCAGGAAGGTCAGGAACATATGCGCACCACTTGTTTGGCGCGCGTTCAAATACCACAGCGTACTTCATTGCTTAAGCCCTGCCTGCTTTAGTATGGAGTTGAGAGTACCAACCGTCAAGTCGTCTCCGAAGTGCCCTGGAACAAGTAACAGTCCAGTTTTCTTGGGACATACTGTCGATGACTCCCGCGCGTTCGGTCCAGCACCCATCCGTCCTCCTCCAGCCGCTTGATGACGTCGCGGACCTTCATCCTCTACTGCCCAACCGGGCGCCAACCCATTGAATCCATAAGGTTATAGCTAGTTCGCGCGTAGTTGAAGGAACGAACCCAATTTCGACATGTCGCGGCGGGGCGTGTTTTAAGAGGCGCGCTGTGCCGCCCGGCTCAACCCAGTCTTTGAAAAAACGAACCCAATTTCGACGGCAGCGGGCCACTGCTAGCAATGCAACCCAACTTCTGCCAGCCCCATTCTCATTATCCACTGCCGGTCGGACACTCCGTGACGAAGGACACCGCAACCCGCCAACCCGTTTTGCGACAATGCGGAAGAAATGCCGTGCTGCCTGTTTGCGTTCGTTTTGTTTTTCCCGCGGGTCTTTCTAGTGGGGATGTTCCTGTTGTCCAACTATCTCGAGAGGGCCTACCACGGACTACTGATACCTATCCTCGGGTTTATCTTTCTGCCCCTGACCACGATCGTGTATGCCTGGCTGACGAATGCCCATCGCCCGATCGAAGGCGGTTACCTGATCGTGCTGATTGTCGCGGTACTGATCGACGCGGGCGGGCTCGGCGGAGGCGCGTACCACGGCGGCCGGCGCTGATCAAATCACTTTCGTGGCCCCGCCATCCATATCGATGAGCGCGCCCTGGAGCAGCCGTCCTTCCTGGCTGGCCACGAATGCCACCAGAGCCGCGATCTCCTCGGGCTCGCCAACGCGCGTGATTTTGTTCCCTTCGATCAGCTTCTTCTCCGCCTCGGCAGCATGGATTCCCTGTTGTGCGGCCGAGGTCTCCATCATGCGCCGGAAGCGGTCGGTGCGGATGCTTCCGGGGTTGATGGCGTTGACCTGAACGCCATCCCGGATACCCACCTCGGCCATCGCCTTGGTAAACGAGAGCAACGCGGCATTCACGGAACCACCGATGGTGAAGTAGGGGCCGGGCATGCGCCCGCCCACTCCGGAAATATTGACCACTGATCCACCGCTCGCCTTCAAATGCGGCCAGGCGGCCCGCGTCAGCCGGACCGCGCCGAAGAACTTCAGGGCGAAGCCATCGGCCCAGTCTTCTTCGGTGAGCTCGAAGAAGTCGCCGCGCCTGGTGGCGCCGGCGTTGTTGACGAGGACATCGATTTGCCCATAGCCCGCCAGCGCAAAATCGACCACGCGTTGGGCGGCGTCGTCAGTCCGCAGGTCGACGGCGATCGCTTTGGCGCTGCCGCCTTGGCCCTCGATTTCTTTAGTGGCCTGCTGGAGCATGGCGGAGTCGCGCGCGCAAAGCACCACACGAGCGCCGTCGGCCGCGAGGCGAACAGCGATGGCGCGTCCGATTCCGCGGCTGGAGCCGGTGACAATTGCGGTTTTTCCGTTGAAGTGTTTTTCCATGTGCCCCCGAAACCGAGTAGGGCAGACGATCGATTCTTGTCGTCTGCCACGGCCGTCCAAGCAGGCAGACCACAACAAACGATGGTCTGCCCCACTTAGCCTACCAGCATGTATGCTTGTTCGAGAGCTTCGGCTTGATTACCTCAACCCAGCAAGCCACAACCCGGCGCACGAACCTGCGGGCGGTTTTCCGCGTCGCGGCGGGCAATTCGCTGGAGATGTACGATTTTCAAATCTTCGGCTACTACGCGGTGGCCATCGGCGCCACGTTCTTTCCCACCCAAAACCAGTTCGCATCGTTGATGCTCTCATTGGCCACATTCGGTGCAGGCTTTTTGATGCGGCCCTTGGGCGCGGTCATACTGGGCGCATACATCGATCACCACGGCCGGCGCAAAGGGCTGCTTCTAACGCTGGGTATGATGGCGATCGGAACGCTGTCGATTGCCGTACTCCCCGGTTATGCGGCGATCGGGCTGGCTGCACCGCTGCTGGTGCTGCTGGGCCGCCTGCTGCAAGGCCTTTCGGCAGGCGTGGAGCTCGGCGGGGTATCGGTTTACCTGGCCGAAATTGCGACGCCGGGGCGCAAGGGTTTCTACGTCAGTTGGCAGTCGGCCAGCCAGCAGGTGGCGGTGATGTTTGCCGCACTCATCGGGCTGGTGCTGGCCGTGAACCTGTCGCCCGCTCAGATGGCCGGATGGGGATGGCGGGTGCCGCTGTTGGCCGGTTGCTCGCTGATTCCCGTCCTGTTGTTTCTGCGCCGGTCGCTCGAGGAGACGGAGGATTTTCTCGCCCGCGCGCACCGTCCGAGTGCGGGGCAAATTGTCGGTACGCTGTTCCGCAATTGGCCGGTCGTTCTGCTGGGGATGATGATGGCCACCATGACCACCGTGTGTTTCTACATGGTGACGGCGTACACTCCCACGTTCGGCAGCACCGTGCTTCATCTGGCGGCGCGAACGAACCTGATCGTGACGCTATGCGTGGGGGCGTGCAATTTTCTGGTGCTGCCGCTTTCCGGCGCTTTGTCGGATCGGATCGGGCGGCCACCGATCCTGATCGCATGCACGATCGCAGCGCTGCTGACGGCCTATCCGGCACTCGCCTGGCTGGTAGCTGCCCCTTCGTTTGCCCGGCTACTCACCGTGGAACTGTGGCTGTCGTTCCTTTACGCCTCATACAACGGCGCCATGGCCGTGTATCTGACCGAGATCATGCCTGCTGACGTGCGGATTTCAGGCTTCTCGCTGGCCTATAGTCTGGCGACGGCGGTGTTTGGCGGATTCACGCCGGCGATTTGCACTTACCTCATCCACGTCACTGGCAACCGCGCCGTACCGGGAGCTTGGCTCTCGTTCGCCGCGATCTGCGGGCTTGTAGCCACCGGACTGCTGTCGCTTACTGCTGCGTCGCGGAGGCAATCGCCGGAAACGATACAAATACGCCGGAGTTGAAGTTCAACGCCAGTCCGGACAGCGCGCCCTGGCCGTTCACGTTGTTCATATTCTGAAAAACGACGTAGCCGCGGGTGTTGGCGGATGCCGGGCAGTTGTCGGGCAGGGTGAACGCTACTCGACCCAGAGTGACCAGCGTCGTCGGAAGGGCGCACGGCGACGCCGCACCGCCTGCGTCATAAATCGTTGCGGTAACGTTGGGCGGCAGATTCGAGATGCTCGCCAATGCGACCGCCGTGACCACCCCATTGGTGTTGTCGTAGGGAAGAGTGACGGTCGCAGAGAACTGGCCCTGTTGTGCGACGCCTTCGGTAAATCCACCGTTGGGAAAGACGTTGGGGAGCGCGCCCGCAGGAAACGACTGGCGGAATACCGCAAACGCGCCCACTCCGCCCGTTGTCAGCACATCGGCCCATCCCTGAAGCAATGTATTCGCAGACGAATTCGTGTTTTGGACGATGACAGTGGCATTTGCCGGAATCACAAAGTTCAGAGTCGTAGCAGTAGACGCAATCGCGGAGAAGCCCGGCTGCGTGCTCTGGACCGGCACCGGCATCGGGTTGGCGTTCGAATCGCGAAAGAGAATCTGTGCGGAGGCAACTGCACCGGTGGTGTTATTCAGATAGATCGTGGTGCCCCATCCTGCACCGAACGCGACCTGGGGTAACACACCGGTTCGTGCAACGCTCGCCAGGCCGGTATAAACGGGCAGAATAAAGTTGGCACTGGTGGTCAGCCCATTGCTATCGGTAACCGAGATCTGCAACGCCGTGTTACCGCCGGTAGAGGTGAGATTTTGAGCAAAGAGAGCGCCGGTGTTTTGATTCAGCGTCATTCCGATGGGGAGGGTGCCCGAGACGAGTTTCCAGGTGTAGGGCTGCGCTCCTCCGCTGACGGACAGGGTTGTCGTATACGGCAAATTAGTCGCAGCCGGAAGGAGCGTACACGGGCTGGTGGTGCCGGTGAGAGTAGAGCAGGTGGATGGGACGGGAAAGACCAACGCACCTTGAGCCAGCGCCGTACCCGCCATAACCAACCAGACAGAAAAACAAACCGCCAACAACTTCGCGTCTCGTCGCAACATTTCGCCTCCACAAGAATGATGGGAACCGTCTCTTATTCTAGCCACATGGTATAACTGCCGCATGGCGAACGGTAAGCAAGCTTTGGTTATGCTTCCCGGTCTTTTGTGCGATCGCGCAGTGTGGCAGCACCAAATCGACGCGCTTGCCGGTCTGGCTGACTGCACCTCGATCGAGTGGGGCAAGGAGGATTCCCTGGACGCAATGGCCGAGACCGCGCTTCGCCAGGCACCGGCTCGTTTTTCGGTGGCCGGCCACTCCATGGGCGGCCGGGCCGCTCTGGAGGTTTTTCGGCTGGCGCCCGAGCGTGTAGCCCGCATCGCCCTCTTCAACACGGGATGCACTGGGCGCCCTCAGAGCACGGCCGGAGAAGAAGAGGAGCGGGGCCGCATGGCGCTGTTAGCCATCGCGCGGTCGGAAGGGATGAGGGCCATGGCGGCGCAGTGGTTGCCGCCGATGCTGCACCCCGCCCGGCGCACGGACCGCGGCTTAGCTGAAACCATCATCGAAATGTTCGCGCGCCAGACGCCCGACGTGTTTGCAGCGCAGATTCGCGCCCTGCTGGGGAGGCCCGATCGATGTGACCTTCTGGGCCAGATCCGATGCCCCGCCCTCCTGCTGACGGGGCGTGAGGACGGATGGAGCCCGGCCGCCCGCCACGCCGAAATGGCGGCCAAAATCCCGGGAAGCACGCTAACGGTGATTCCAGACTGCGGCCACATGTCGATGCTTGAGCAACCGGAAGCAGTGACTTCGGCCTTGCGCGATTGGCTGGAAGTCTGACCTTCAGCCCGATGGCGGGTCGTTCCGACTGTGCCACAATGCCTAGTAAGCGGGTATGCGGGCGATGGTCGCTATTCCGGTCGTACTGGCATGGATCGGGGCGGCTGCCCTACCGCTCGCGGCCCACCATGCCTTCAGCGTAGAGTTCGACCTCAAGCAGCGAGTCACGCTCAAAGGCCAGGTGACCAAGATCGAATGGACCAATCCCCATACGTATTTCTACGTCGACGTGAGAGAAGGTAGCGGCCGCGTGGTCAATTGGGTGTTTGAAGCCGCCGGCCCCAACACGCTGACGCATCTCGGTTGGGACCGCAAATCGATGAAGGTGGGCGACCAGGTGACCGTTACCGGCTACCGCGCCCGAGATGCTTCGAACATCGCCTCCGCGCGCGAGGTCGTGCTGGCAGATGGGCGAAAGGTGTTGGCGGGGTCGACGGTGGATGGCGGCCCGCAGCGGTAACGGTGAGGCGGGCCTTCCGCGTAAGCGCGGCTGGAGACGACGCAAAGCGATCGCAAAGGCACCGCGACCGTAGGGGGCGGTGGTTTGTCCAGCACAGACCTCCTGGCCTGTGTTGCGCCGGGCGGAAGCCCGGCGGCAGCCCCGAAGGGCTGGCCCCACTGCTACTTCTTCAGGCGCGCTGTCTGTAACTTGGCGCCACCCCACGCGATCAAGGTTTCGTTTCCTGAGTGGAAGACTCGCGGATAGCCGAGCGCCGATTGCCCGCCCTTGCCCACTTCTACCACCGGTTGCATCACTCCGGCCGGACTGACCTGGCGCGCCAGAACCTGGGCTCCGGCATCCCCGCTGCCCCGCTGTAGCCAGGAGACAATTGCGTTGCCATCTTCCGCCAGAGCCACAGACGCGTAGCCAAACGCATGCCCCGTGCTCACGGTCACGGTTTTGCTGAATGTGGCGCCGCCATCGGACGAAAGGGCCAGCTCGACGCGGGGCTCCGGCGCGGCGCCGGTGTACCATGCGACGGCCAGCTGGTCGCCGCGCGCCGCAATCGTCGCGGCATTCGTGGGGCAGGCGTTGATGTGCCAATTATCCGCGTGCACCACCTTCGGCTTAGTCCATTGGCCGTTTTCCAAGCGGATCACGGCGATATCCCGAATATCCTGCTTCGTACGGGAGCGGTAAGCGATCACCAGCCCTTTCGAGGTCCGCGCAATTGCCGTGGGGCAACAATTGCAGACGTCGTCATCGAGCCGCTCCTCTTTCACGATTTGGCCGGACGCATTCAACACAGTCCGCTTAAGCGCTGCCGGCCCGTCTTCGCCCCCCAGCATTTCCAGCCAGACCAGCGAAACTTCCCCGTTCCCGCTGGCCGCCATGGAGGCCAAGCCATGCTCGACTTCGCTCTTATCGTGGTGCGCCAAGGTGGGCGGCGTCCACTTCACGCCGTCGGTGGAGGAGGAAACGTAAACGAACTCGGCTTCGCTCTCTTCCTTGGGCATCTCGATCCAGTGAGCCATCCATTGATGATCGCCAAGCTGGAGAATCTCGGGCACCTCGGCCGCGTGCCGGAAAAACTTGCGATTCGCGGTGATGGTGTGCGCCTGCGACCACGCCCCGGCCTTCCACACGGCGTAGCGCAGCGAGTAGCTGCCGCTCGTGGGTTCGATCCAGCTTAAGACGGCGCTGCCATCGGGCGCTGTCGACCAGTTCGGCTGCAAGCTTCCGGCCGCAGCCGGGTTGGATATTGCTTCGGGCGCAAGCGTCTGCCCGATTGCCGAGACCGCGACCGTGAGCGCCACCACCAACAGGAGTTTTCGCATACGCCTAGAGACTATCACGGGACTGGCACGCATGTTGGCAAAGCTCGGTCACGACGCGGTTGGTGACCGGCTCGTGACCACGTCTCACAGGCCGCCGCCTACGCGCCAGCGTTAAGATGTAGTGCTTGGTCCCTGTCCTAAGCCCGCACTCACCCGAAGCCCATGCCATCTTCAGGCTCTTCACGTATTTTCTGGTGCTCGCAGCGGTAATCTTTCTCATCGTCGCCGGGCTGGTAAGCTACAGCATCGTGCGCTATCGGGCGCGTTCGGGCGATATCGACCCGCGGCCTACCTTCGGGCACCGGCGGATCGAGATTACCTGGACCGTCGTCCCGCTGGTGATCGTGCTGGCGATTTTCGTGTTCACCCTGCGTACGATGGCCCACGTTGATGCGCCGCTCGAACCGGACCGGCCGCCGGATCTGACGATCATCGGGCATCAATGGTGGTGGGAGGCGCGCTATCCCAACGGCGCCATGACTGCTCGCGAGATTCACATTCCGGCCGGGCGGCGCCTGCTGGCTCGCATCGAGTCTGTGGATGTGATCCATGATTTCTGGGTGCCGCAATTGGCGCGCAAGATGGACGCGGTTCCCGGCCGCGCCGGTTATATCTGGCTGCGGGCGGACGTGCCCGGAGGTTATCCAGGCGCCTGCGCTGAGTTTTGCGGGAAGCAGCATGCCGGTATGCGTTTCGACGTGATCGCCGAGCCGGAAGTGGCGTTTTCGGCATGGGTGGCGCGGCAGGCCGAAACTCCGCCCGCCGATCCGGGCGAGCGGCTGTTTCGCGAGCGCAAGTGCGCGGAATGCCACGCCATTTCCGCCCGCGAGGAACGGCGCTACCCCGGCCCGCCGCTGGCGCACATTGCCGGCCGAAGAACGTTGGGTGGAAACCTTCCCAACACACCTGGAAATCTCGCTCTTTGGATCAGCAGTCCGCAATCGATCCTGCCGGGCAATCGCATGCCGGATTCCCGCCTGCCAGCCGATGAAGCGCAAGCACTCACCCGTTTTCTGGAGACGCGGCGATGAGTGGCCATTCGAGATCGGGCGTTTTGGCGTGGCTATCGACGATCGACCACAAACAGATCGGCATTCTGTACATGCTGACGGCGCTATTCTTCTTCGTGGTGGGCGGCCTGGAAGCCATGGCCATGCGCGCGCAATTGTCGGCGCCCAATCTCAAATTCCTCTCTCCGGAAACGTACAACCAGATTTTCACCATGCACGGCACCACCATGATCTTCCTGGTGGTGATGCCGGTCCTGGTCGGCTTCGGCGTCTACCTGGTGCCGCTCATGATCGGCGCGAGCGATATGGCGTTTCCACGGCTCAATGCACTCGGATATTGGCTGCTGGTGGGCGGAGGATTGCTGCTCTACGTTAGTTTTTTGGCAGGCGGCGCGCCCGATTCGGGCTGGTTCAGCTACGCGCCTTTGAGCGAGAAACCCTATTCGCCGCACGCCGGCTCCGACTACTGGGCGCTCGGACTACTGCTCTTGGGAGCGGGCAGCATTATCGCGGCCATCAACTTCATCGTGACCATTGCCACCCTGCGCGTTCCGGGCATGACCATCCGGCGGCTGCCGCTGTTCGTCTGGATCACGCTGGTCAATTCCGTCTTGATCCTGGCCGCGCTGCCCGCGCTCAATGCCGCGCTAATTATGCTGCTGGCCGACCGCTTGCTGGCGGCTCACTTTTTCGACGCAGCGCACGGCGGTTCACCGATTCTCTGGCAGCATTACTTTTGGATCTTTGGCCATCCGGAAGTCTACATCCTGGTGCTGCCGGCGTTCGGGATGATTTCGGAAATCATTCCGGTCTTCTCGCGCAAACCGATTTTTGGCTACGCATTCGTGGCGGCGTCCACACTAGCAATCGCGTTTCTCAGTTTCGGCGTCTGGGTGCACCACATGTTCGCCGTGGCGTTCAGCCGCGTCTTCATTTCCGTTTTCGCGGCGGCCAGCATGCTGATCGCGGTGCCGACCGGCGTCAAAGTTTTCAATTGGGCGGCAACGCTGGTGGGCGGCTCGATCCGGTTCACCACCGCCATGCTGTTTGCGATCGCGTTCCTGCTGGAATTCACGGTCGGCGGTTTGAGCGGACTCGCCTTCGCCATCGTCCCGATCGACTGGCAATTGACCGACACCTACTTTGTGGTGGCGCACCTGCACTATGTCGCGTTTGGCGGGATCGCATTCGCGCTGTTTGCGGCGGCGTACTACTGGTTCCCCAAAATGACCGGGCGCCTGCTGAATGAACCCCTGGGGCGGTGGAATTTCTGGATGGTGGTGATTGGGTTCAACCTGACTTTTTTTGTGCAGCACATTTTGGGCTTGATGGGCATGCCGCGGCGTGTGTATACGTATCCCGATCTGCCGTGGTGGGGCGTGCTGAACCAGATCTCCACCTTTGGCGCGGTGATTCTGGGCCTGGGAGCGCTGGTGTTCGTTTGCAATTTGTACGCCAGCCTGACATTCGGCGCGCGGGCGGGCAACGATCCGTGGGACGCCTGGACGCTCGAATGGGCGGCTGCCTCTCCGCCGCTCGCGGAAAACTTCGAGAGCGTTCCTCCGGTGCGCAGCCGCCGCCCGCTGTGGGATCTGAAACATCCGGAGGCGCCCGATTGGGCGGCGGGAGGGGCAGGCTGATGCGGCAACAAGCAAGGCTCGGCATGGCGATGTTTCTCCTGAGCGAGGCGGTGTTCTTTTTCATGCTGATCGCGGCCTTCGTGTACTTCCGCGCGGCCAGCGTCGCGACTGCGGCGGCCAATCTCCATCTCGGCGTGACCGCAATCTATACGGCTTGCTTGCTGGCCAGCAGTTTCACCATGTGGCGCGCAGCGGCAACAGGCCTGCGATCGTGGTTGGGCCTGACCATTGTGCTGGGCGGGGCGTTTCTCTACGGGCAAGCCAGTGAATATTTGCGGCTATTTCATCAGAAGATCACCATCAGCCAAGGCCTGTTCGGAACCACATTTTTCACCCTAACCGGCATGCACGGACTGCATGTGGTGATTGGCATTGTGCTGCTGGCGGCGCTCTTAGGCTTTGAGCGGCGAATCGAGATGGATGCCGTGGCACTCTACTGGTATTTCGTGGACGTGGTGTGGATCGCGATCTTTGCCATCGTCTACGTCTGGACATTTCGATGACAACCCAGGAACTGCTGCTATCGGCGTGGGATTGGGAACCGTCGGTGGTAGTGGGCTGCGCGGCGCTGGTGGCAGGCTACATCGCACTGCGGGGTTTCCGTAGCGCAGGCCTCCAGGCTTGCGTATCTTTTCTCGGCGGAACCCTCCTGCTCCTGCTGGCACTCGTCTCACCCATCGACACTCTCGGCGACACTTACCTGTTTAGCGCGCACGTCGTCCAGCATTTCCTGCTGGCTCTGGTCATTCCACCGCTGTGGTTGCTGGGAACCCCGCGTGCATTCGCCGAATCCTCCATGCGCATCGCGTGGATCGGCCGCACGGAGTACGCGCTGGCACAGCCGTTCGTAGCCTGGCCGCTCGGAGTGGGTTGCATGCTCGTCTGGCATCTGCCACCGCTGTTCAACGCGGCGCTGGCCCATGATGCCCTCCACATTTTCCAGCACCTCAGTTTTCTGGTTACCGGCGTCATCTTCTGGTGGCCGATTCTAAGTCCCATTACCGAAAAGCGCCTGATGGTCCTCCACGCGACCGCATACCTGTTCAGCGCGTGTGTCTGCTGCAGCCTGCTGGGCGCGGTTTTGACGTTTATGCCCTCCGGCGCGTACCCCGCATACTTGAATCCGGACGATCGTTTGGGAATCCTGCGGTTGGTTCGCGTCGACTGGGGGCTCGATCCCGAAACCGATCAACAGTTGGGCGGATTGCTGATGTGGGTGCCCGGATGCCTCGTGTATCTGAGCGGAATCCTGGGCGCCGCTGCCCGCTGGTACGCAGCGGCGGAGACGGAAGCATGACGCCTACACCGGATTGGCACAAGCCACAGCCGAAACATTTGCCACAGCCAAGCTATGCGCCAGCTCTCATGGCGTTGGGGCTGACTTTGGTGTTGTGGGGTGTGGTGACCAATTGGATTGTGTCGGCAATCGGGCTCGTCGTGACCGCCGCGGCCGCATGGCTGTGGATCGGAAATGTGGGTGCGGGCATTGCCGCGCTGCACGCAGAAGCACCGCGCAGAGTCCGGACGGAGCCTCAGGTTGCTACTGTCGCGCAGGCGCGCGCTAAGACGCCATGGCTGCACCGCTCGGCGCTCGCTCTGGCTCTTGTGACGTTGGCGCTGGTGGTGCTTGGATCCGGCGTCACCAGTCAGGCCGGCAGCGCCTGGGAGGTGAGCCATCTATTGACAGGCGCGGCCGCCGGTCTACTCACGCTTATCGTGGCGTTGTTGTTGCGCAGCAAGCTCGGCTGGCTCCTACTCGCTGCCGTTCTATTGCAGGCCGCCTTAGGCAATCGATCTCCGGGCGTCGCCGCGTTTCATGCGTTTCTGGCGCACCTGTTCTTCGCGGCTACGGTCGCCGTGGCACTCGTGACGTCGCCCGGCTGGCAGCGGGAGCCCGAAATCGCCACCGACATGGCGAAGCCGTCGCTGCGCACGTTATCGATCGTCACGGTCGTCCTGTTAATCGCTCAGATCGCGCTGGGCTCGGCTGTCCGCCATAAAGTGATGGGCTCGGGCATCCACATCACGTTTGCGATGGTCGTCGCGCTGGCGATCGTCGTGCTAGGCGTTCTGGTGATGAACCAGTGCGCCACACACCGAATTCTGCGTCCCGCGGCCATTGCCATGATGGTGATCGCCGGGGCTCAGGTGTTCCTGGGGTTTGGCGCCTTCATCGTGCGCATGATGGTGGAGGAGAATACGCTGCCGGTGCAGATCGCAACGATGGCTCATGTGACCACGGGCGCGTTGACACTCGCGGCAACAGTGGTGCTGGCGCTTCAGATACGCAGGAATTTGCGGCCGCCATCAGCGTAGTGGGGCCTGCCAAGGGACAGACGACATAAACCGATCGTCTGCCCCACTTAAGGCATGGTGGATCCCAGCGTGAATCTTATTGAGCGGCGGCTCGATGTATCCGATGCCCCGCCCGCAGATCACCATCCCGGTCCAAAGCACCAGCGATAACGCGGCAGCCAATTTGGCCCGGCCAGGAATCCGGCCGGCCTGATCGAACTCCGGCGCCTGCGCATACACACTGCGGCGAAACACCAGTGCGTGGATCACAATCAGCGCCAGGACCGCCATTTTCGCGCGGAAGAAGGCGTTGTAGTAATACTCTTCCGCCTTGGACCCCAGCATGAGCAAGCCGCAGATGACGACCAGGGTCAGTCCCAGGTGCTTGAGCGGGCGCAGTTGGTTCACCACGTCGGCCACCGGGCGCCGGCGCATGGCGATGCCGAGCAATCGCAGATCGGTCGCCAGGATCAAGCCGCCGAACAGCGCGATGCCGGCCAGGTGGCTCGCCATCACGATCGGATAGACATACCACGAGCCCCGCAGCGCTGTGAAAAACCCGGTGCTTTGCACCCACTGCGCAAATGACAAAAGAGACATATTCAGCCACAACCCTTCTCGGAAATAGGCCGCATGGCAATCAGCGATTTGGTAATCCCCAGGAATCTCTCACGGATCACCGCAGCGTCCGGAAACAGAACTCGAATCTCCTGGCATCCCAGCAGGCGGATGTCGCGCAAGAAATGCTCCACGTAGAACTCGCGCTGATTCGCCGAAGCACTCACGAGCACGCCCCAGACCGTTCCGCGCCGCACGACTGCGCGCCGCCATGATGGCGGCAGCCAATGCACCAACGGCGTCATCAAATGCTGCTCGACCGGAAACCAGCGATTGGGAGTTTGCACCCAAAAACCCCGGCCCACGCGAGACACTTCGCGCGCGAAGCTTTCCTGACTGCTGACGTCACCCACATGCTCGATTACCGAGTTACTGAACACGACATCGAATGCGCGATCGCGAAACGGCAGGCATCTCCCGTCGCCCGCCACCCAATTCGCTGCACCGGCCATTTCGCTTTTGGCGCGCGGCATGTTCAACAGAACCAGGCGCGGTTGGACCGACACGAGCTGCCAAATATCCAAAGTGCCGCCGATGTCCAAAACGCGTGTTTCCGGCCGGATGCCCAGCTCGCGGACGAACCGCTCCATGCGCCGGCGGCGAAAATGGCGCTGCGCTGCGCCGGCGTAAGAACCGAGAGCCGCCCGCAAGGTTTGCATGCTAGTGCAGTGACCCGAGGATCGTGTCGTGGTGATTGCCGGGGCGGGGGCGGGCCTTCCGGCCCGCCCCCGGGCTTCTGCCCGGCGCGCCGCGCGGAAGCGCGGCGGCAGCCCGGAAGGGCTGACCCCACTTGGCTGTGTCTTCCCTGGACCGGTATCGAAATGACCGGGACATCCCACTAAACCCCCACTACGGCTCAGATGAACGCGATGAAGATCCCGCCGAATACGATCCCCACCCACAAAGCGATCGAAACGCACGCCACGAGTTTATGCGAGCCTTCCGCTTTGGTCGCGCGGCGATGGATCGTGTACTGATAGATGATCGCGATCACCAGCAGCGCCATCTTGATCTGAAACGACCGGTTGAGGTAGTACATATCCGGGTCGGACGAGAACATCAGTGGACCCGACAGCAGCACCATCGTCAACCCGATCGCGGTCCACGGCGCCAGATCGCTGGCCAGTTCCGCGACTTTTTGGCGCCGCATGCCCAAACCCAAAAGCCGAAAATCGACGATGGCGATGGTTCCCACCAGCACCGCGAACCCCACGATATGGATCACTTCCAAAGTGGGAAAGATGAGCTCAGAGGAATTCAGCGGATTCGCGATGGCCAGGAACATGGGGTATCAGCGGCCGGCGCCCGGCGATGCAGCCACCTGTGCCGCAACTGCGGGAGCCGATTGCACGGCCACGGGCTTGCCCGGAGAACCAGGCCCTTCCCAATATCCAATCAACCGGCCATTGCTCAACACGGAAAACCAGATGATCAGCGACAGCGCTCCCGCCCATTTGGCGCGGGCAGGCAATTTCGGTTCAGCATCGATCGCGGCCGTATTGTCGTAGACCCGCGGCTTAAAAACAATGGCGTGCACGGCCACCAGCACCAGGCTCGCCATCTTGGCCCAGAAGAACGGATTGGGTTGGTATTTCTCGGCTTCCGACGAAGCCAGCAGCAGGCCCATGGCTACCATGATGCAGAAACCCAGGCGCTTCCAGAAGCGGAATTGACTCACCACTTCGGTGACCGAGCGGTCCGTCATCGCTAAGCCAAGCAACCGCAGGTCCGTCATCAGGATCATGCCACCGAAAACCGCAATACAGGCCAGGTGGGTCGACATGACAATCGGGTAGACCAGCGCCGACTCGCGAAAATTCGTCAGGAACCCTACACTTTGGATCGTTTCGGCAATCGACACGTGATCCTCCCGTTACACAAACGCAATGAACAGCCCTGCCGCCACGACCGAAACCCACAAAGCCAGGGAAATGACGCCTACCGCCTTGCTCACCCCCGGCGACGCGCCCGACAGGGCCACTTTGCGATGGACGGTGTAGTTGTAGATGATCGCGATCAACAAAGCCGTCAGCTTAAATCGAAACGACGCGTTGCCCAGGTACATGTTGGGATCGGACGAAAAAATAAGCGGACCCGAGATCAGCATGATGATCAGACCGACCAGCGTCCAGGTGCCGGTCTCTTTCAGCAGTGTGGCCGGTGTGCCACGCTTTCCGTATCCCAACAGCCCCATATCGACGATCGCGATGGTGCCGATCGACAGCGTGAATCCGGCGATGTGAATGATCTCGAGCAACGGAAAAGCCCACTCGTTGTTGTTCAGCGGGTTCGTGGTGGGATCGAACGCTAAAAACATTCAGTCAACTCCCTTGTCTGTTTCGTGAGCCTACCATAATACTCTTAGACATCGGCGGCAGGATAGGTCACGGGTTGGTCAGTGACCGGACGTGACCGGGACGAGACATGCGGCCGGTGTGAAGAAACCATGGCCCACGGAACCGCGCGTTTGCGAAAGTACGCCATTCTGATCCATCGCTGGATGGGCGTGGCCTTCTGCGTCCTGTTCGCCATGTGGTTCGTTTCCGGTATGGTGCTCATGTATTGGGATTATCCGGGCGTGGGGCGGGCGGATCGTTTGGAGCGCGCCGCGCCCGTGAACGCCGCCGCGATTCGGATATCACCGGAGCGAGCTTTCGCGGCCCTTGGCCCTTCCGAGCCACCCGATGAAATACGGATCGCCATGCTGGGTGACCGGCCCGCGTACCGATTCCGCTGGGGCCAGGATCAGTCGGTGGTTTATGCCGATACCGGAGAAGTCCAGCCCGAGTTCTCGACCGCCTGGGCACTCGCCACCGCTGCGGCATGGGCGGGACAGCTGCCCGCAAGCGGGCATTTCGAAGGGTCCCTGACCGAGCCCGACCAATGGACCGTGAGCGGTGAGTTTCGCGCATTGCGGCCGCTCTACAAATTTCGATGGCCCAACGGCGCCGAGGTGTACGTATCGCAGGCCAGCGGTGAGGTGGTTCAGTACACCACGCGTGGCTCGCGCCTGGGCGCGTGGTTCGGCGCCATCCCGCACTGGCTCTACTTCACCCCACTGCGCCGGCACGGGGAACTCTGGAGCCGGGTGGTGATCTGGGCATCCGGGATCGGAACTGCCATGGCCCTATTTGGTCTGGCCGTCGGTGTCCTCATGGTTTCACCTTCCAAGCGCTATCACTTCCCCGATGGCGCGTCGAGCATTCCATATGCGGGGCAGAAGCGCTGGCACACCATGCTGGGGCTCGCTTTCGGCCTGGTGACCTGCACCTGGGTCTTCAGCGGCATGCTTTCCATGGACCCGTTCGGCTGGGAATCGAGCGGCCAGGCCCATCGTGTCAACGCGGCCCTGCGCGGCGGGCCGCTCCGGCTGGCGGATTTCGCCGCCAAGGATCCGCGGCAAGTTCTGGAACAGCTGCCGGATCTTCGCGTGAAAGAGATCGATCTCACCACGTTTGCGGGCGAGCCGGTGTATTTGGCCGTGGAAACACCGGAGCGGTCGCGGATCGTGCCGCTCGGTGGATCACCGGCGCCCTTGTTTGACGCGGCCCGCATGACCCGGCTGCTGGAAGAGGCCGTCCACCCGCACAGCCTGGCAGAGGTCCGAGTCGTCAAAGAATATGAAGCGTACTACTTGGACCGCCACCAGGAGAGGCCGTTGCCCGTATTGTTCGTGCGCTTTCGCGACCGCGACGAGTCCATGTACTACGTGGACCTGAGAACCGCTCAGGTGGTGGCAGGTTTCGTCAGCCGGTCGCGCTGGAACCGGTGGCTGTACCACGGGTTACACTCGATGGATTTGCCCTGGCTCTATCGCCACCGTCCGGCTTGGGACCTGTTGGTTCTGGCGCTCATGCTAGGCGGTACAGCGCTGAGCGTGACGGCGGTGGTGATCGGCTGGCGCCGCCTGCGGCGCAAGCTGCGGATGCGGGCGGCGCGGGCTCGCCTAAAGTGTCTGCCTCATCAGCCGATATGAGAGATGGAGTCTCTCAGCGAAGCAGATGGGTCGAACATTGAGCAACTTGTTGCGTTCCGAGGAACCGGAGCTCGTCTCGCCGGATAGGTGCTCGCAACGCCGAACACCGCCAGGCGTATATCTCGGCCGGCAGCCCATCTACAATCCCCAACGTGAGATCGCCGCATACGAATTGCTGCACCGTTGTACCGAAGACGCGCGCGAAGCCGCTTTCTCGAATGGCGATCAGGCTACGGCACAGACCGTCTTGCAGGCTTTCCTCGCCATCGGCCTGGAGCGAGTCTCCCCGGAACAACCCGTTTTTATCAACTACACCGAGCCTTTGCTGACGCTGGACCCGATCATTCCGGCGGATCGATGCGTGATTGAAGTTTTGGAAGACGTGCCTGTTCACGCCGGGACCATCGCTTCGTTGGAGCGTTTGAAAAAGCTCGGATACCGCATCGCCCTCGACGATTTCATCCTCTCGGACGCAATGCTGCCCTTCCTGGCCCAAGCCGACTACGTGAAGCTCGATGTGAGAGCCCTGAGTGTCTCGGAGTTCCGGCGCCACGTGACGCTCTTGAAACGAACCGGTGTGCGCATCATCGCCGAGAAGATCGAGTCCGAACAGGAATTCAAAGCCTGCCGCGACTTGGGCTGTGATCTTTTCCAGGGATATTATTTGCGCAAACCAGAAATGGTATCCGGCAAGCGCATTCCCAACAATCGCCTCTCGGTGCTTTCGCTGTTGACGGAATGCATGGCGGATGGCGCCAGCGGACGGTCGATTGCGGCCATTATCAATCGCGACGCCGCTCTCGCTTACGGCTTGCTGCAATTGGCGAATTCCGCGCTGCACGGCCGCCAACACGAGCTCCGATCCCCGGCCGAGGCCGTTTTCCGGCTGGGCGTGGACTGCGTCTTCCGATGGAGCCTGCTTCTGGTCATGGCCGGCTATGATGATTGCCCCATGGGGTACCTCGAATTCGCCTTGCAGCGTGCGCACATGACTGAATTGCTCGCTGCTCGGTACTGCTGCCCGCGCTACCAGGCGTATGTAATAGGTTTGCTGTCCACGCTCGATTCGATCCTCGATACGCCTATCGCCGATATTATTGACCCCCTGCCGCTCGAAGACACTCTCAAACAAGCCCTGGTTCATCACGAGGGCGAACTGGGCGCCATGTTGGAAGATGTGGTGGCCTATGAGTCCGGTCAGTTCGAAGCCGCCGGGCGCAAAATCGAGCCCGCCACCTTGCAAAAGGCCTTCTGGGCTGCTGCCCATTCCGCGCGCAAAATGCTCACCCGCATGACTCAGTCAAGACCCGGTCTTCAGGCTTGAGTCACGTCTTCCAGCCGCTTTGTACCGGTACAAATCTGACGCTTGAAAAAGTACCGGTTTCGGGCATTTCCCGGCAGCTTCGCGTATAGTTGAACAAAGTTATGGGAAGAGTGCGCCCGCACATCAGCCTGGTAGCGGTAGTGTCGCTTGCTGCCAGCGCGCACGCGGGAGTGATTTACTCAGCCGTGGATCTGGACGCACCGGGACCCACCGGCGGCGAGCTCTGGCAGTACGCGTACACGTTTCAGGACTACGTCCCGCAACAAAACGTCGCGGTCGAGATTCTGTTCGACCCGCTCATGTACACCGACCTCCAGTATCCCCCGCCGGCCGTATCCGGATGGAACATCGTGAGCCTCCAGCCCGATCCCGACTTCGCCGATCCCGGGCGATACTCGGCCCTAGCTCTCGAAAATAATGCGCCCGTCACGGGACCATTCACCGTGACGTTCGCCTGGTTAGGCCAGGGATCGCCGGGCAGCCAGCCGGTAGAGATCAACCAGTTCGCCAGTGACGGCAGTTTTGTCGATACGGCCGCCACGGAGGAAACCACAGCCGTGCCTGAGCCTGCAACAGCCCTGCTCATTGGCAGCGGTCTGATAGCGGCAGGGCTGTTCCTGCGCTGTCGCTTTCGTAGCGCGGCCTTCGCGGCCAGCGTGCAGAACCGGACATGCGCCGGAGCGGAATCGAGCGATTCCCACAGCGACGCTTGACCGAGAATCAGGACTTGGAAAGTACTTTACTGCGCAGAGTGATTATTATATACTGCGGCTTATGAAGCTCGTGGCCGCGTCTTCCTATCTCTTCTGCGCGCTGGCCATGGCATTTCTCGCCCGGCTGGAACTGCACACCGACGACGCCGGCATCGAGGTTTTCTGCATCCTGTTGAGCACGCTCGTGCTGGGTTGCTGGCATCCGTCGCGCGCCTGGCAATGGGCTCTGCTCATCGGGTTGACCGTTCCGGCCGCAAGCTGGATTTGGCGCACGCCGCGGCCCACCCTCGACTTCACCGTGCCTGCGTTCGTGATCGCAGTCGGGCTCGTGGGCAGTTATGCCGGCGTATTCCTGCGCAGGCTGATTTCGGCGCGCTCGGCAACTTGACACTCCAAAACCGCGGGGAATACGATTGAATCCGGTCAGGAGAACCCATGAGCAATCCTATTTTGCGCGTTTTGATGATGGCCTTCGCCGCGCTCGTTGCCGCCAACGCTCTCGAAGCCCAATCGAGCACGGGTGAGGCCAAGGCCGGCAAAGATCTCTTCGTGAAGTATAGCTGCTACGCCTGCCACGGCTTTTCGGGCCAGAATGGGCCGGGCGCGCGGCTGGTGCCCATGAAGATGACCTCCACTGGCTTCATCAATTATGTGCGCAGCCCGCGCACCCGGCAGATGCCTTCCTACTCGGCCAAAGTCCTACCCGACGGCCAGTTGGGCGACATCTACGCCTACATCAAAACGCTGCCGGACTCGCCGCCCGCCAGCAGCATCTCGGCCCTGGACCAATTCAAAGAGCACTAAACGTAGAGAGGATTCGCGCAATGGCAAAAATCAAGAAGACCTCTTTCGGCCGCCGTGGGTTTCTGAAAGGCGCAGCCGCCGGCGCTGCCGCCCTAGCCGCCAAACCGCAGCTCGCGCACGCGCAGGCGACACCGGAAAATGGCGGCCCCGTTCCATCCGAAGCGCGGATCGCGCGCGAGACCGGCGCGGCTCCGCAGGCCTCCAACCGCGTCATCGAGCGGCCGGGATCGGACTTCATGGTGGACGTGCTCAAAACCCTCGACATCGAGTACCTGGCCGCCAATCCCGGCTCGACGTTCGAATCGCTGCACGAATCCCTCATCAACTACGGCGACAACAAAATGCCGGAATTCCTGACGGCATGCCACGAAGAATCGGCCGTCGCCATGTGCCACGGTTATTACAAGATCGAAGGCAAGCCGATGATGGCGCTGATCCATGGCGATATCGGCCTGCAGCACGCCGGGATGGCCATCTACAACGCCTATGCCGACCGCGTCCCCGTCTACATGATCGTGGGCAATCACGCCGATGGCGCCGAGCGGGCGCCAGGCGTGCAGTCCCTGCACAGCGCCCAGGATCTGGGCGCGCTGGTGCGCGACTACACCAAGTGGGACGACCAGCCGTATTCGCTTGGCCATTTCGCCGAGTCAGCCGTGCGCGCTTATAAGATCGCGATGACGCCGCCCATGGGCCCCGTGCTGATCGTGGCCGGCAATGAAATCCAATCGCATCCGCAGACCGACAACAATCTGCGCATTCCGAAGCTGACGATGACGTCTCCGCCTGCGGGCGATGCCGCAGCCGTCGCCGCCGCGGCAAAGATGCTGGTCGAAGCCGAGCGCCCCATGATCGTGACGCAGCGTTCGGCGCGCACGCCCAAAGGGATCGAGCTGCTGGTGGAGCTGGCGGAAATTTTGCAGACGCCGGTCAACAGCCAGGAGCGCATGAACTTCCCCACGCGCCATCCGCTGGCCGGTAATGGCGGCGCAGGCTATCGTTCCGATGTCACGCTGGCCCTCGAAGTCGCCGACCTGCAAGGCGAAACGCGCGCGGCGCATGCGCGCGGGGCGAAGGTCATCAGCATCTCGGCCGTGACCCTGAACCACAAGAGCAACATTCAGGATTTTGGCCATTACGCCGACGTCGACCTGGATATCGGCGCCGATGCCGAGGCTACCCTGCCCTACTTGATCGAGGCTTGTAAGAAGATGTTGACCGCCGACCGCCGCCGGTTCATCGAAGGGCGCGGCAAGAAACTCGCCGCTGCTCATAAAGAGGCGTTCAACCGCGGCGTGGATGCGGCCTCCATCGGCTGGAATGCCAGTCCTGTCAGCCTGGCACGCATCGCGGGCGAGCTTTGGCCACTCATTAAGAACGAAGATTGGTCGTTCGTTTCGCCGCAGGGCTTCGTGGGCAACTGGCCGAACCGGCTCTGGAAGATGGACAAGATGTACCACTACATCGGCGGCCAGGGTGCGGGTGGCATGGGTTACGGTGCGCCGGCATCGGTGGGCGCGGCCCTCGCCAATCGCAAGCACGGCCGCTTGTCGATTAACATCCAGACCGACGGCGATTTCAACTACGCCCCCGGCGTTTTCTGGACCGCTGCGCACCACCGCATCCCGCTGCTGACGATCATGCACAACAACCGCGGTTACCACCAGGAAGTGATGTTCGTAGAGCAGATGTGCAGTGTTCACAACCGCGGCGCCGACCGCGCCCACATCGGCACCAAGCTGTGGGACCCGGACATCAACTACAAGAACATCGCGCAGGGCTATGGCCTGTACGCGGAGGGCCCGATTAGCGACCCCAACGACCTCGCCCCGGCACTCAAGCGCGGGATTGAGCGCGTGAAGAAGGGCGAGCCGGTGTTGATCGACGTGGTGACGCAGCCGCGGGGGTGAGGCTCAGGCTCGTGCTCTGCGAATCCGAATCAGACGCTTAATTTCCCGCCCGCCGAGTGCGCCTAAAAGGAACACCAGCGCGGCGGTGCCTCCGAGTGTCACATCCGGCACGAACGGACCCCACCCTCTGAAAACTAAGTGGAGGGCTATCGGCGCGAGGATTATCAATGGCCACGGGAGATTCCTCAAAACAAAACCAGTAAGGGCACCGACTGTGGCGAGTGCAACCGCGATTAATATCTCCAGAGCGGTCACGCCCGCGAACGCAACATCAACATAGAAGACCGCGAATACGACGCATGCCAACACCGCACCTACATTCACCGCTATTACCTTTACGACGATAGCGAAGTGCCTGGGATGCGGTCGCGGCACACCACGTAGGCGGATCACCATCCTTTTCTTGATTCTCCTCGACGAAGGGTACGTAGTCCACCATCACGCTACGGTGGCGCGGCTGATCCGCCGATAGCTAAAGTAGCCGGTGTTTCGACCGGTTAGAACGGATGCCGGAAAACTGCCTGCCGACGATCGAGCTTGACCCAACCCTCGCGGTACCGATTGCTGCGGTCCCGAGCGCGTTCCGCAAGTTCTTCAGCATGCCCGTCGTGCTGGCCGCCCTGCTGGTCTGCCTGACCTTCTGCCTATGCTCCTTGCGCTTCAGCGATCCAGACACCTGGTGGCATCTCAAGCTCGGTCAGGAAATCTGGCAAACGCACTCGATCCCGCGAGCCGATCACTGGTCGTTCACAGTGTACGGCCACCCGTGGACCCCGCACGAATGGCTGTCGCAGCTTTCCATGTACGCGACGTATCGCCTGTTCGGCTATGCCGGATTGCAGCTATGGCTGTGCCTGCTGGCCAGCGCCATCGTGGCTGCGAGCTACACGCTGTCGTATCGATATTGTGGCGATGCGGCGATTGCGGCACTCGGAGGGTTCCTCACGTTTTTCTTCGCCACAGTCGGTTTCTCCCTTCGGCCGCAACTGATCGGGTACCTCTTCCT
>DATJAK010000299.1:0-7644 GCA_035516375.1 Bryobacteraceae bacterium | reverse complement strand
GTCACGTTGGGCATGGCCGCCCCCGATTCATCGGTAACGATACCGGTAATGGTTCCTGTGGGCGCTTGAGCGTAGATGACGAAACTCAGCGCGAGCAAAACGAAGACCGTTACGATCGACTTCGCAGTGACAACTGGCATGACCCCTCCCCGAAACGAAACAGCAGCGCATTCACCGAACCGACCGAGCGATCGGTAGGTGGAGTACCTATATCAGAGTCTCTCGGACGTTGTCAAGCGTGCGCATGCAAATCGTATACGTGGATAATGAAATCAGGAACGGGCGAAACTCCATCGGGTGCGGGGGCGATGCCGAATTTACTATCTGCGGCCTTCTGATCCTCCTAACCAACCACATCCAGTACTAGCCAACGGAGATTGGCGGAGGGGCGCGCGCCTATGGCATGATGGGTTTCCGTACCCATGATTTTGTCCGGCAATTCGCCCTTGAATCAATGAGTTGACGTATGCCGTACTCTGAAACCCGCTCGGCCGCGCTGTGCGTCGATTTGGACGGTACGCTGATCAAGAGCGATCTGCTGTTTGAGTCCCTGGCGCGGCTATTCAAAAAGAAACCTTGGCTGGTCCTGCTCGTGCCGTTTTGGTGTTTGCGTGGCAGGGCCGCGTTGAAACAGGAACTGGCGCGGCGGGTTCCCATTGAAGTCGCATCGCTTCCGTACAACTGGCAGTTGGTGGAATGGCTGAAGAAGCAGAAGGCCACCAACCGGGAACTCCTCCTGGTGACGGCAGCGGATGCATCTCTGGCGAACCAGGTAGCCGACCATCTGGGTTTGTTTGACCGCGTGATCGCGAGCGACGGCCGGCAGAACCTAAAAGGCCGGCGGAAACTGGAATCTCTGCGAACGCAGGTGGCCGGCGAATTCGACTACGTGGGCAATTCGTGGTCCGACCTGGACATCTGGCAGCATTCGGCGAATGCCATCACGGTGGGAGCATCGCCATCGCTCGTCAAGCGCGTCAAGAAATTCGCACCGGAGGCGATCAATTTCGACGGCAGAGCCGGGCGATGGAGAAGCTGGCTGGCGGCGCTCCGCGTTCATCAGTGGGCCAAGAACGTCTTAATTTTTGTGCCGCTGATCACGTCGCACCAGTTTATGCATCTGAGGTTGGTGCTCGAGTGTTCGGTGGGATTCCTGTTGTTCAGCCTGTGCTCTTCAGCGCAATACATACTGAACGATCTGGCAGACCTGGAGGCCGACCGGCATCACGCAACCAAGCGGCGCCGGCCGTTTGCCAGCGGAGATCTTCCGATTGTGGCCGGCTTCGTGGTGGCGCCTGCCCTGCTGGCCGCCAGTCTGGTGATTACCGCCGTCTTGCTGTCCAAGTTAGCCGCCGCTGCATTGGCAACATACTTCGTCCTGTCGTTCTCTTACTCGCTCTACTTCAAGAGATTTATTTTGCTGGACGCATTTATCCTTTCGGGGCTTTACACGTTTCGGATTGTGGTGGGGCACCTGGTAACCGGAGTCGCCTTTTCGTCGTGGCTGCTTTCCTTCGCGTTCTTCCTGTTTCTGAGCCTGGCATTCAGCAAGCGTTGGTCGGAATTGCATAACGTGCAGCGGCACAATACCAGGATCGTAGGCAGGGGTTACCGTGTGGACGACCTCGCGCAGGTCAACCTCTTCGGTGTCTGCAGCGCATTCCTATCCGCTGTGGTCTTTATGCTCTACCTGCAGAGCGACAAGGTGAGAGAACTCTACCGGCAACCGCAGCCGCTGTGGCTACTGTCTCCGGTGTATCTATATTGGGTGAGCCGCCTGTGGATACGATCGTCGCGCGGCGAGATCGGCGAAGACCCCATTATTTTTGTGCTCAAGGATCCCGTAACCTACCTGGTTGTCGCCGCTGCGGGTGCAATCATGCTGGTCGCAGCGGCGGGCTGGTTGCATTGAAAATGCCGGGACTGTTCGAGAACACGGTTTCGGCGATTTGTTACGAGGTCGCCATGTCTCAAGACACCAGCACGGTTCCTTACGATGAGCCGCCTTACAACGACGTGGTGGCATTCGTGCTCGAGCAGTGGCATCGGATGCCGCGATTTCTGGCATGGCCGTTGCGTATCGCGACCCTGGGGTTCGCAACCCGCGGTCTGGTATCCGGGCACTTCTTCCATCGGTTGCGGCCCGAACGCCGCAGGCTCCAATTGGAATCCTGGCGTACTTCTTCCATCGGACCTTGCAGGGACCTGATCCGCTTCTACCGCAGCCTGGCGATCCTGGCGCTGTACAGCCGCGTCGATACCGCGCGATGAGTCATGTCGAATCCAGCGGCCGCGAGCGCGCCGAGATTGTGGTGATTGGATCCGGCCCGGGAGGAGCGACGACGGCGCATCTACTGGCCGAACACGGCCGGGAAGTGCTGCTCTTGGAGGAGGGCCGCGACCTGCCGCTGGAATCGTGCCCCTCTTTCGGAATCGAAGAGATGGCGCAGAAATACCGGGCCGGTGGACTAAACCCCATGCTCGGTAACGCCAAAGTAGCGTTTGTGGAAGGCTGCACGGTGGGAGGCGGAAGCGAGATCAATAGCGGCCTGTATCACCGTACGCCGCCGGAACTGCTGGAGCGGTGGCGCAAGGAGTATCATCTGCGCGACAGCTCGGAGAGCGATCTGCTTCCGCATTTCCAATATTGCGAGCAGGCGCTCGATGTCGGGACAGGCCCGGGACCAGCGCCGCTGGCGTCGCGCAAGCTGGCGGAGGGAGCGCGCAATTGCGGCTGGTCGGCACTCGAAGTTCCCCGGTGGTACCGATACGATGGTTCCATCGGACCGGACGGATGCGCGCTGGGCACCCGCCAATCGATGACTCGTACGTTCGTTCCGCGCGCACGCCAGGCTGGCGCGCGCCTCGTGGCTGAGACGCGTGTCGAGCGGTTCGAACGCGCGGGAAGCGGATGGAGGGTTTTGGCCCGCGCGCAGGGCCGGCCGCTGGAGATACACGCGGAACATGTCTTTGTCTGCGGCGGAGCGACACAGACACCGTTGTTGTTGCGCCGAAGCGGCATCACGAAGAACGTTGGGAATTCGCTGGCGATACATCCGACGGTCAAAGCGGTTGCCGTGTTTGAGGAAGAAGTGAATCACGAGCAGCTCGGCGTGGCGGTCCACCAGGTGAAGCAGTTTGCGCCGCGCATGAGCTTTGGCTGTTCGATTTCGTCGCTCCCGTATCTGGGGCTGGCGCTGGCCGATTACGCCGGGCATAACGGCGAAATTAAATCGCGGTGGCGCCACATGGCGATTTACTACGGCATGATCACGGGCCCGCACACGGGCAAAGTGCGGCCGGTTCTCGGCTTGCCCGATCCGTTGATTCGCTACCGGCTATCGACGGAGGATCTGCGCGATCTGGCCACGGCATTGCGCCGCCTGTCCCGAATGCTGCTGGCGGCGGGGGCAAGGATCGTGTATCCATGCATTGCCGGTGCCCGGCCGATTACCGCCGAAGATCAACTCTCCACGATCCCTGGCACGTTGCCGCCCGATCGCTCGAATCTCATGACGATTCACCTGTTCTCGTCGTGCCCGATGGGTGAGGATCAGGCGCGCTGCGCTACCAACTCGATGGGCCAGATTCACGGCGTAAAGAATCTGTACGTCAATGATGCGAGCCTGATTCCGACAGCCCCAGGGGTTAATCCGCAAGGCACGGTGATGGCTCTGGCGCGGCGTAATACACTCCATTTTCTCGGGCAACTTTAGAATCGCGATGCAACCTCGTCTTCAACTCGCTCTGATCACCGGCTCGACGGGATGGCTGGGAAAGCGCCTTGCACGCCTGGTGGCGGGCCGTGACTTTGACCACGACGCGCTCCAGGATCTGCCATCCAACTTGCGCTTGCGTTGCCTGGTGTTGCCGGGCCAGAGTGCTGCCGAGCTCACGGGCTTGGGGCCGCATGTGGAAGTGATGAGCGGCGACTTGCGCGAGCCGGCCGATTGCGCGCGCTTCGTGGAAGGCGCAGAGGGCGCATACCTCTTCCATACCGCGGGAATCATCCATCCCCGCCGCGTTGCCGACTTCTACCGCATCAACGTGGATGGTACGCGCAATGTACTGGAGGCGGCGGAAAAGGCGGGTCTGCGGCGCGCGGTGGTGGTCTCTTCGAACTCGCCGATCGGTTGCAACCCGCACCCGGACCATCTGTTTGACGAGTCCTCTCCCTACCATCCCTACATGAATTACGGCCGCTCGAAGGTTCGGATGGAAGCTGCGGTCAAAGAAGTGGAATCGCGAGGCAGGCTGGAAACCGCGATTATCCGCCCGCCGTGGTTTTATGGTCCGGATCAGCCGCCACGGCAAACGCAATTCTTTTCGATGATCCGCCAGGGCAAGGCTCCGATTGTCGGCTCGGGAAACAACCTGCGCTCGATGGGGTACGTCGATAACCTGTGCCAGGGGCTGATGCTGGCGGCGCTCACGGAGAAAGCGCGCGGGCAGGTCTATTGGATCGCGGACCGCCGGCCCTACTCCCTGAACGAGATTGTCGACACGGTGGAGCGCCTTCTGGCGGATGAGTTCAAGCTGAGCGTGAAATATAAGCGCATGCGGCTACCCGGTGTGGCCAGTGAAATTGCGTGGCTGGCGGATAAGACGATTCAGGGGCTGGGCCTCTATCAGACGCAGATCCACGTGCTTTCCGAGATGAATAAGACGATCGCGTGCTCTGTGGCGAAAGCGGAGCGCGAATTAGGGTATCGGCCAACGATCGCTCTGGAAGAGGGCATGCGCCGGTCGATTGCCTGGTGCGTGCAACAAGGTATCCAAATCTAAATGACTCATTTGATCACGGGCGGCTCGGGCTTTCTGGGGAACTTGATTGCTCAGGCTTTACTCGAGCGCGGCGAACGCGTGAAGATTGCCGATGTCTGGGAAGACCCGCATCGGAACAAGGAGATTGAGTTCATCCAGTGCGACGTCCGCAATCCGGAAGCCGTGCGCGGAGCCATGCGCGGCGTGGAGATGGTGCATCACAATGCGGCGCTGGTGCCGCTCACCAAATCGGGACGCATCTTCCGCGAGGTGAACGTGGAAGGCAGCCGGATCACCGCTCAGGAAGCCGCGCGCGCCCACGTGAGCTGCTTCGTGCACATGAGCTCGAGCGCCATTTACGGGTGCCCGCGCGAGATGCCGATTCAATTGACCACGCCGACGGCGCCGGTGGAGGCGTACGGGCGCTCCAAACTGGATGGTGAACTGGCCGTCCGTGAAGTCAGCGAAAAGGCGGGCATGCCGCTGATCGTCATCCGGCCTCGCACCATTCTAGGGCCGGGGCGGCTGGGAATTTTCCAGATCCTGTTCGACTGGATCCGCGCTGGAGTCAAGGTCTACGTCATCGGGAGCGGCAACATTGCATTTCAATTTGTCCATGCGCGCGACCTGATGGACGCGTACATGCTGGCGGTCGACCGTGGCAAACCGGGGATCTACAACGTCGGTACCGATCGTTACGGCACGCTGCGCGAGGCATTGGAACACCTGATCGGCCACGCGGGTTCCGCTTCGCGCGTTCGCAGTCTGCCGGAATCGCTGACCATCCGCACGCTGCAGACACTGGACTTTTTGCGGCTCAGTCCATTGGCGCCGTGGCATTACCTCACGTATCACAAGCCGTTCTGTTTCGACGTGAAGCACGTCTTGGACTTGGGCTGGAAGCCGCGCTACTCGAACGATGAGATGCTACGCGAAAGCTATGACGATTTCCTGGCCGGCAAGAGCGAGCGGGAGTCGACAAACGCATTCTCCCCGCATCGAAAGCGCGTGAAGGAGAGCGTCCTCTGGCTGTTGAAGAAGATGTCCTAAGAGTGATGATTCATATCGTCATCCCCGAGGGTCTGAACCGGTTGTGCTACGAGGTTCCTCTATCTGACTACTATGAAGCTTGCCTGCGCCGTGTTGGGGAACTGGCAGCGGGCGGGGAAACAGTCTATCTCGCCCCAGGGAATCCCTTCGGCCACGCGGCACCCGAGGACGAAATCGCCGCCGGTTTCATCAATGAATTGCGGCCGGACTTGATCACACACCACGTCGGGGACCAGCGGGGGCGCGGTTATCTCGATACGCTGGACAACGCCGTCTGCCTTCGAGACTGGGCGCGCCGCCGCGGATGCTGGCCGATGGGGGAGTGCCGGTTGTATTGCCAGCGATATCACGCATTGCGCACACGGCTTTGCTTCCGGATCGCCGGATATCGCGTGCGGGGCGTTGTGGCCTCCGCGCCCGCGAAACGCAGCGGCCGGATCGTGCCGAGGTTGAAGTATTACGATTATCCTGCGGCGAATGTAGTTTATGAGGCGCTGGCGATCGGCTACACCTTGTTGCGCTTGGCGGGAAATATCGTGCGCACGGGCAGTCTCCTCCCGGCTTTGGAGGTCACTTCTTGATTTACGAACTGCACGCGCCGCCGGGTATGGCGCCGTTTCCAGATGTTTTCGCCGGGTTTCCTCCGCGCATCCTCGGGTTAGCGATCTGGATGGTCTTCTCGCTTCTTGCGTTGGCGTACGCCTTCGCAGTGAAGGATTCGCAGCCGCGCCGTTTGCTTGGTATTCCGATCCCGATGCTGTTCGCCGCGGCGATCTTCACGGGCCTTTTCATCAACACCTATGACCTGGTTGACGAGGTGTCGATCAACCTGAAGCACTCATACAACCTGTATCACTACGGGAAGTTCTCCATGTCGCCCCAGCGCTGGATCGAGGGAACGGTGGAGTCGGTCTATTACCTGCTGCATGTTCCTTTCGCGTGGTCGCAGCGGAGCTTGATCGTAGCGAACTATGTAATTTCACTCCTGGTGGGCTTACTTCACCTGCCGTTGGCGGGATACGCCCTCGATCCGAAAGCCAGCGCGCGCAAGAGCACGCTGCAATTATGCGGTTTCGCCTTGAGCCTGCCGCTCATGACGACATTCAGCTCCGGGTTCGGCAATGGCCTGGTTTCGCTGGTCTTTCTGGCGGCGATCGGTTCGGCGCTCAACAGCAGGGAGCGGCGTTCATTGGTCATTTCGGGTCTGCTGCCGCTGCTGCGTCCGGACGCAATTGCGTTGTCGGCGATCAACGCCGCTGTCATCGCAGTGTCACGCCGAGTGGCTGGGAAACGATTTCTTTCCCTGCGAGAGCACGGTTTACCGCTCCTGGTTCCGATCGTATCAGCGGGCCTTTACTACTCGTTTTATCGAGCGGCATTTGGAAACTGGGTGCCGACGCCGATATTTTTCAAAACCGTCCACCTGGGTATGATCGCCATGACCGACAAGGCCGGCGTGGTGAAGGACGTGTTGGTGTTTTTTTCGCAGGGCGCTCGAGCTCTGGCGCTCATCTGCATCTTGCTGTTCTTCGCCGATTTTCTGATGAGAGGGCAGGTAGCCCGGCGGTTCGCCGCAGACCAGCGTGTGTTCTCTCTGGGGATGTACGCATTGGCGACCTTTCCCTTATTTCTGTTCTATTCGGTGGCCTTCCGCACGCTTGGCGATTACAGCTTCGGAACCTATCCCCGCTATTGGATCGCATTTGACCTGACGTTGCGGCTTCTGGTTCTGGCGCTGCTCGCCAAAGTGCAGTTAAATTGGGGTCGCGACGAAACAGAGAAAATGCCGGTAGTTTGGAGGCAAGACGCCGCGCTGATCGTGTTTCTCTG
>DATJAK010000298.1:0-17117 GCA_035516375.1 Bryobacteraceae bacterium | reverse complement strand
CGCCGAGGATTACGAAGCGCGCTGCCTTCCGGGTGGGCCGCCGCGAGCGGCTCCTTATCACACTGCGTTCTTTGCGACTCCCAAGCTGGTGCTGATGCTCTTCGAGGGCAACACCCACATGTACCGGCAGTTCTTCGTCGACGGCAGCAGCCATCCGAGCGATCTGAAGCCGACCTTCTATGGCGATTCGCGCGCCCACTGGGAGGACGACACGCTGGTTGTGGATACCGTCAGCTTCTTTGACAAATCGTGGTTCGATTTTCCTGGCACGCCACACACCAAGGCCATGCACCTGGTCGAAACGTTCCACCGCATCGATTACGGCAACATGGAAATGGACGTCACCATCGAGGACTCGGGTGTGTTTACGAAGCCTTGGACTTTCCACCGCACCACCACGCTGGAGCCGAGTTTCGAAATGACCGAGTATGTGTGCAACGAGAACAACCAGGATCCCGCTCACCTGGACGCCGGCAACAAGCTCGATCCTGGCGCGGCGAAGCGCCTGGCGGAAGGCGTATCGCCGCCTCCGGCGCGCAGACCGCCCACGCCCCCGAACGGTCCCACACCCCGCGCAGAGGACGGGAAGGTGGATCTATCGGGCGTCTGGGTTCCAAAGAGCACGCTGCTGCCGAGCGATCCTTCCTACCAGCCCGCTTATCAGAAGATCTACGCAGAGACAAAAGCCAAAAAAGGAAAAGACGATCCGGAGCGCTTCTGCCTGCCGAACGGCGCCGTCCGAATCGATCCCACGCCCTACAAGATTGTGCAGCGTCCGAACCAGATCGCTCTGTTGTGGGAAGGCAACACCCATAGCTACCGCCGCTTCTTCCTGGATGGCCGCGCGCACAACCTCGAGATTGAACCGGAGAGTTGGACCGGTCAATCCATCGGCAAGTGGGAGGGTGACACTCTGGTGGTGGATACCGTCGGATTTAACGACAAGACCTGGTTAGATTCCACCGGCAAGCCGCATAGCGATGCGATGCATCTAGTCGAGCGTTACACGCGGCCCGATCTGGGTCACATGAATATCGCGCTCAGCATCGAAGACCCCAAAGCGTTGACCAAGCCGTACACCTTCAATCGCACCTATACGCTCGCGCCCACTTGGGAGCTACAGGAATACGTGTGCCAGGCGATCCTGGACGGGATTGAGTAGACGATTACGGGATCACGCGCTGGCCTTCCAACGTTGCCGCCACCGGCGCTTTGAGTTGCCGTCCCTCCGCGTCGAAGAAAACGGCGCTCGCGGTGCCGCTGAAGGTCTGGCCGTTCACTCTGATCGAAAACGAGATCTCACCCCGGCTCACGAACTGCCGCGTACTGCGATCCGCCATCACCTCGACGAACTTACCCTTAATCCCGCCGGCATCCGGTGTCCACACGCCCATGCCATTGCTGTCGCTGGTGTTCGGGTCTCCGGCGTCGGGATTGGATTGCAGCATGGTTCCGTCCGAATGAAACACGAACATATGGTACGGAAACGGCGCCTCGGGGCTTTTGACCAGCCACGTGCCAACAATCGAAGGTGCATCCGTGTTGCGGCCGGGCGTCGATTGGCAAGCCGCGGAACCAAGACAGAGGGCGGCAACGCTGAGAACTGCCAGACAGACGCGCATACCAACTGAGGATAGACCATAGGCACGCCGCCAACGCCGGCACCGCAACTTCTGGCCTATCCCCGTCAGGTTGCGAATTACGCAGCACAGATCACTTTCGGCCTATGTAAGCGCCGCCGAATCGAAGCAGGAACGCGCGCGCGTTGTCAGAGAGAATCGGCCTGGCATGCGGCGCACTTTCGCGAGATTCGGCGCCCGTGGTTACCAGATCGCGCGGGGAAAACCCTACTCCGATAGGTACCGCCAAGAAAGCGTGAAGGTCTCCCTTCCCGGTGACGCCGAAGCCCGTGATCTCCTCGTGATCATTGATGGCACTGGCGATCAATAGATACAGCGAAGAGTTGACCGCAAGGTCATTGAGGTTACTCATGGCGCCGTCGTGCCACAAGAAGGGCGTCGGGTTTTGCATCGGATCGAGCGACGTGCCCACCACATCGCCTGCATCGTTGAGCATCGCCCCCACACTGGCGACGTCGCCTGGGAGCGTGCCGAGATCCCGCATCCCTGTGGTGCTGGTCCACAGGAAGGCATGATGCCCCTGGGCCGGAGTGGCATCGCCGGTAACCGAAGAAACGCCGGACACCTGACCTTGATTGTTGATGGAGAGCGCCATATTGATAGCCGTGGAACCGAGGTTGCCGAGGTCGTGGGGCGTGCCGTCTGCATCCCAAAGCACGGCGTGCGATCCAAATGCGAGCGGAGGGAGTTCCGTATTTGCACACGTACCCGAAGCGCCGACGGCCTGGCTCTTATCGTTGATCCAAAGCGCCATCCCCACGGTGTCACCGGTCAGCGGATGGAGTTCCCGGATGTCGCCTGGTTTGGGTCCCCAAACCACGGCCTCATAGTCCAGCAATTGGGGTCCGGTGCCAGAGAACGTTACCGCGGTGGGGCAAGCCGGGTCCTGCGTAGTGTTCTCGGCAGCGCCCGCGATCTCGCCTTTGCTATTGATGTTCCCAACCGTGCTGTTATTGCCGCCCAGCGTAGGGAGTTGAATCATGGCGCCGCGGTTATATAGAAACGTCTGACATTCCACGCCAGTGCCGTACGCGCAAAAGTTTTCGTTATTCGGATCTTTGGTCGCGATCTCCGCGGAAATCGATGCCTGGCCATTGCTATTAAATCCAAGTAGCACGCTGTTAAGGCCGGGAGTACCGATATCGATCATAAATGGCCCCCACCAGAACACGGCTTGCTGGGTGCCATTCGCGTCGGCCGCATTGCCGGCAACCAGGCGATTGTCGTTCAAGTAGTTCCCCATGCTCGAAGTCCCGCCCGGTAAGGTGCCGAGGTCGATGACGAAATAACGAGGCTGCGCGATCGCGGGCCCGGCGAGCAGACTGGCCGCGGCGAGCGAAATCAGAATCCTTTTCATGGTGTTCCTCCAACCAGTTAGGCGCAGAATGCCTCGCAGGCGGATCACTTCGCGCGCCGGAAATCGGAATCGGTATAATGCAGCAAATATGAATCCGGATGGGGGCGACGGGGCGTTGGGTGATATCAGCGCGCTCCTGCGTGCCTGGAGCGGCGGTGACCCGAAAGCCCTGGAAGAGCTGGCGCCCATCGTGTACGGCGAGCTCCACCGCCTGGCCCACCGCTATATGAGGCGGGAGCGCCCCGGCCACAGTCTGCAGACGACGGCCCTGGTCAACGAAGCCTACACACGCCTGGTGGACTATAAGCACATGCAGTGGCAGGACCGCGCCCACTTCTTCGCCGTTTCCGCGCAATTGATGCGGCGTATCCTGGTGGAGCGGGCGCGCCGGCACAACTTGAAACGGGGAGGTGGTGTGCCGCACGTCTCGCTCGATGAAGCGGCCGTGGTGGGGGGTGACGAGGATTCGAACCTGGTGGCGCTGGATGACGCCATGAATGCCCTGGCGCGGATCGACCCGCGAAAGGTCCAGGTGGTGGAAATGCGCTTCTTCGGAGGGCTGAGCGTGGAGGAGATCGCCGAGGTGCTGCACGTCTCCTCCGTCACCGTGAAGCGCGATTGGAGGGCTGCCCGCGCCTGGCTGTACCGTGCCTTGAGCAGAGGGAGCGCCGATGGACCCGCAACGGTGGAAACTGGTCGATAGCGTCCTCCACGCGGCGCTGGAGCGTCCGCCTGATGAGCGGCCAGCGTTCGTTCGGGGCGCGTGCTCGGGTGATGCCGAGTTGGAGCGGGAGGTCTGGTCGCTGATCCGATCGGATGGCCAGGCCGGAAGCTTTCTGGAGCATCCTCCGGCTGACGCCCGCGCCGGGTCTGAGGCGAAACCAGGCGCCGAAGACCTGAGCGGACGGACCGTTTCTCATTACCGCATTACCCGGAAATTAGGCGGTGGCGGTATGGGCGTTGTCTACCAAGCGGAGGACGCGCGGCTTCAGCGGTACGTCGCCCTCAAGTTTCTGTCCGCTGATTTCGCCGGAGATCCCGAGGCATGGAACCGCTTCCGGCGCGAAGCGCGCGCGGCTTCGGCCTTGAACCATCCCAACATCTGCACGATCTACGACATTGGAGAACAGGACGGTGAGCCTTTCCTGGTGATGGAGCACCTGGAAGGCGCAACGTTGCGAGAGCGGATTGACGGGCGGCCGTTGCCGATGGAGGAGCTGATTCCGTTGGCAATGGAGATTGTTGACGCTCTGGAAGCAGCCCATAACGGCGGAATCGTGCACCGCGACATCAAGCCGGCGAATATCTTCGTCACCAGCCGGGGCAGCGCGAAGATTCTGGATTTCGGCCTGGCGCAGCGAAGCCGGGCCCAAAGCGAAACGGCGACTCTGATCACGGCTCCGGGCGCGGTGATGGGGACCTTCGCCTACATGGCCCCGGAGCAGGCACGCGGATTATCCCTCGATGCCCGGGCGGACTTGTTCTCCTTCGGCTTGGTGCTGCGCGAAATGGCGACCGGGCTTCCTCCCTCGGCCGCAATGCGGCTCGATGGCCTTTCTCCAGAGTTGGAGCGGATTATCAGCAGGTGCCTGGAGACGGACCCGGAACTGCGGTATCAGCACGCCGCGGAGATTCGCGCCGATCTGGCTCGGCTGCAACAGACCCGGGAGGCTCGAGGGACAGCTCCGCTCGCGAAGAAACGGCAATGGTGGATCGCGGCCGTGCTGGCCGGTATCGCTGCGGTGGCTGGCGGTTACTTTCTATCCCGATCCTCGCGACCGAAACTGACGGACAGAGCCACTCTGCTGATCGCCGATTTCGACAACAAGACGGGCGATACGGCCTTCGACGACACACTGCGGCAAGGCATGACCGTGCAGCTTCAGCAATCGCCATTCCTGAGTCTGATCTCGGACAACCGAATCCGGCAAACGCTCAAGCTGATGGGCAAATCTGGTGATGAGAGGCTGACTCCCGAACTCGGCCGGGAGGTCTGCGAACGAACCGGTGGCGCCGCGGTCCTGCGCGGTTCGATTGCCAGGCTGGGAAGCCGTTATGTTCTGGGGTTCCGCGCCACCAGTTGCGGAAGTGGCGAGGTTCTGGACGAGCAGCAAGCGCAGTCGAATACCAAGGAAGACGTCTTGCAGACATTGGACCAGATCGCGGACAAGTTCCGTTCCCGGGCCGGGGAATCTCTCGCGGCCATCGGACAGCACAACGTGCCGCTAGCTGAGGCTACGACCTCGTCGCTGGAGGCATTAAGAGCGTTCACAACGGGATTTAAACTGCGGATGACGCGGGGCAGCGCTTTTTCGATACCGCAATTTCAGAGGGCTACTGAGATTGATCCGCAGTTCGGGCTGGCGTGGGATCAGTTGGCTATGGCGTATTCCGATATTGGAGAAATTGAGGCGTCCCGGAAAAGCGTCACCAACGCCTACCAGTGGCGCGAGCGGTTGAGCGGTCCGGAGAAGTTCTTCGTGGCTTTTTCTTATGACCGCAACGTGACCGGAAATCTGGACAAGGCCTTCGCCACCGCCGAATTGTGGGGCCAATCGTATCCGCGCGACGCGCGCTCGTTCACCTTTGCCTCCGGTTGGGTGTCGCAGGGCACCGGGAGGTACGAGCGGTCCGTCCCCCTGGCGCGCAAAGCCATTGAAATCGATCCCGGTAACGGTTTTGCGTACACCGATCTGGCGTGGAGTGACTTCTGGCTGGGCCGGTTCGACGACGTGGCCGACGTCATGCGGCGGGCCAATGCACGGGGGTTCAATCCACCGGAGCACCTGACACTGCGATATTACATCGCCTTTTTGCGCGGTGACCGGGCGGAGATGGACAAGGTGGTAGCGGAAGCGGGCGAGCGGCCCGGCGCGGAAGAATGGCTGGCGCAAGCGGAGTCTCTGGTAGCAGCCCATGCCGGGCATCTTCGCGAGGCCGACAAACAATCGCGTCGCGCTGTGGACTTGGCCCAAAAAACGGGCCGTTTGGAACAAGCGGCAGCTTTTGCAGCGGCCGGCGCCGTCTGGAATGCATTCTATGGAAACCCGATGGCGGCACGGCAGCAGGCACATGCGGCACTCAAGATTTTCCGGGGACGGGACTCGCGCTACGCAGCAGCCTTCGCGCTGGCGCTGGCGGACGATGCCGAATGGCAATCGTTGGCCGACGAATTGGATCAGTTATTTCCCGAAGATACACCTGTGCAGTACGGTTATCTACCAACCTTGCGCGCGGTGGCAGCGCTCCATCGAAAGAATCCGCAGAAGGCGGTCGACTTACTGGAGGCCAACACTCCTTACGAATTGGCGGTACCGCCCACCGAGTTCGACGCGTTTTATGGCGGACTGTATCCGGTCTACGTCCGTGGCCTGGCATATCTAGCCTTGAACCGAGGCGCCGACGCAGCGCGAGAGTTTCAAAAGATCCTGAGCCATCCCGCGTTGGTTGCGGGCGATCCGGTGGACGCGATGGCCCGTCTGCAACTGGGCCGGGCCTATTTGTCAGCCGGAGACAAAGACAAGGCGAAGGCAGCTTACCGGGAGTTGCTAACGGTCTGGAAGGATGCCGATCCTGACATTCCGGTTTACCGACAAGCCCAATCGGAGTACGCGCACCCACAGTAAGCGGGCAACGCGCCGCCAAGCGGGAGATCATAGGCGCGTCGCCAGAAGTCTTGACAAAATGTCACCTTAGATATAGTCTAAAGTATTCGTGGAAACTGAAGGGATTAAACGGGCCTTGGAAGGCAGCGGGTTGCGGTGTACGCCGCAGCGCTATGCGGTGATGGCATTCTTGATGGAGCAGACCAGGCATCCCACCGCTGCGGAAATCTTCCACGCCGTGAATCGCGTGGATCCACGCTCTTCCAGGGCCACGACTTATAACAATCTGCGCGACTTGGTGCGGGCGGGGCTGGTGCGGGAAGTGGCCGTGGAAGGGCGTGCCGCGCGATTCGATGCGAAAGGTATGCGGCATCACCATTTCATCTGCGACCGCTGCGGCAATGTTGAGGACGTGGAGTGGTACGACGTACCCAAGCCTCGCTCGGGTACTCTCGGCAAGCGAATTCTTCGCGAATGCGAACTCATTTTCCGGGGGCTCTGCACGAAGTGCGCTCCGCGGCGCGCCTCGGGTTAGGTGTCGGGGGCTGTGGATGGCGGATGAATGGCCCCCGTAAGCGAGCGCGCCGGCGGCGATTCGCCACAGTTTTTTAACTAATTCAAAGGAAGAGGAACACATGGAGCAAAAAGTTACCACTGCTACGGGGACGTCCGTCCCCCAGCATCAGGAGCAAAGTTCGTCAACCGAAAGCCAGTGCCCGGTAGCGGGCGGTCGCAGACCAATGGCGACGAACGCGGACTGGTGGCCGAACCAGTTGAACCTGAAGATCCTGCACCAGCACTCTCCGCTGTCCGATCCAATGGGCAAGGAGTTCAATTACGCTAAGGAGTTCAAGAGCCTCGACCTGAATGCCGTGGTCAAGGATCTCCATACTCTGATGACGGCTTCGCAGGCCTGGTGGCCGGCCGACTTTGGCCACTATGGGCCGTTTTTCATTCGGATGGCGTGGCACAGCGCCGGTACGTACCGCATCGGCGACGGCCGCGGCGGGGCAGGCTCCGGCGAACAGCGTTTTGCGCCCCTCAATAGCTGGCCGGACAACGTGAACCTGGACAAGGCGCGCCGCCTGCTCTGGCCGATCAAGCAGAAGTACGGCCGGAAAATCTCGTGGGCCGACCTCATGATTCTCGCCGGTAACGTCGCCCTGGAGTCGATGGGCTTCAAGACCTTCGGTTTCGGCGGCGGGCGCGAGGACGTCTGGGAGTCCTCAGAGGACATTTTCTGGGGGCCGGAGGGCAAGTGGCTGGCGGACGAGCGGTACCGCGGGGAGCGCCAGCTCGACAACCCTCTCGCCGCCGTGCAGATGGGCCTGATTTACGTGAATCCGGAAGGGCCCAACCGGAATCCGGATCCAATCGCTGCAGCGCAGGATATCCGCGAGACGTTCGCCCGCATGGCGATGAATGACGAGGAGACCGTGGCGCTGATTGCCGGCGGCCACACGTTCGGCAAAACCCACGGCGCTGCCGATCCCAACAAGTATGTCGGTCCCGACCCTGAAGCCGCCCCCATCGAGGAGCAAGGCCTGGGGTGGAAGAACACATTCGGCAACGGCAACGGCGTCCAGACAATCGGCAGCGGGCTAGAGGTCACCTGGACCACGACCCCGGTGAAGTGGAGCAACAACTACCTGGAAAACCTCTTCGGCTATGAGTGGGAACTGACGAAGAGCCCGGCCGGCGCGCATCAATGGCAGCCGAAGGGCGGCGCTGGTGCCGGGACTGTTCCCGATGCCCACGATAAGTCCAAGCGGCACGCTCCCATGATGCTCACGACCGACCTTTCCCTGAGGATGGACCCGATCTATGGGCCGATCTCTAAGCGTTTCCTCGACCATCCGCAGGAGCTCGCCGACGCGTTCGCCAAAGCTTGGTTTAAACTGACGCACCGCGACATGGGGCCCCTCCCGCGGTACCTCGGCCCGCTCGTTCCTAAGGAGCCCCAGCTCTGGCAAGACCCTGTTCCCGTAGTGGATCATCCGTTAATCGGAGAGCAGGATCTCACTGCACTAAAGGCCAAGATCCTCAAATCCGGACTATCGATCTCCCAACTGGTCACCACTGCCTGGGCGTCGGCGGCGTCCTTCCGCGGCTCCGACAAGCGCGGTGGCGCAAACGGGGCGCGCATTCGCCTCGCCCCGCAAAAGGATTGGGAAGTGAACCAGCCGGCCGAACTGGCCAAATCCTTGCTCGCGCTGGAGGCGATCCAGAAGGAATTCAACAGCTCCCAGGCAGGCGGGAAGAAGAAGGTTTCGCTGGCCGACGTGATCGTTCTCGGCGGCTGTGCAGCTGTCGAGGAGGCGGCGAAACGCGCCGGGCACAACGTAAAAGTTCCCTTCTCGCCGGGGCGCACCGATGCTTCGCAGGCGCAGACCGACTTGCACTCGTTCGCTGTAATGGAGCCGAAAGCTGACGGGTTCCGCAACTACGTCCGGAACGGACACGGCCTGTCGGCAGAGGAGTTGCTGGTGGATCGGGCGCAGTTGCTGAAGTTGACCGCCCCTGAGATGACCGTTCTCATCGGCGGCATGCGCGCGCTGAATACCAACTACGGCCAGACCAAACACGGCGTCTTCACCAACAAGCCCGAGACGCTGACGAATGATTTCTTCGTCAACCTGCTCGACATGAATACGAAGTGGCAGCCTTCCTCGACGGAAGGGGTGTATGAGGGCCGCGATCGCGCAACGAACGCAGTCAAGTGGACTGGCACCCGTGTCGACCTGGTCTTCGGTTCCAACTCCCAACTCCGGGCACTCGCCGAAGTTTATGCATGCAACGACGCGAAGGAGACGTTTGTGAAGGACTTCGTGGCGGCGTGGCACAAGGTGATGAACCTGGACCGCTACGACCTCGCCTGAGCGCTACACGTAGGACAGACGATCGGTTTTTGTCGTCTGTCCTATGCCGCATCGCTATGTCGAGTATCAATCCCGGCGATGCGGTGTATCAGTAAATACGCCGTTTGGGATAGATGTAAAATCTGTTTAGTGCATACAGCGGGTACGGGAGGTTATGGGGTTGCGAGGCGATTGGCCCTTTTATTAGTGCCGTGCCTCCTGGTCAGTCTTGGCGCGCCGTCTCTCTTCTCGCAGGCGGCCCAGAGAGCGCTCCTCGATCAGTACTGCGTCACGTGCCATAGTAATCGGTTGCATACAGGCGGGATTTCCCTGCAGGATCTGGATTTGGCCAGCGTTTCAGCCAACGCGGAAACCTGGGAAAAGGCGATCCGCAAACTGCGCGTGGGCGCCATGCCCCCGCAGGGAATGCCTCGGCCGGACAAGGCTGCCCTCGATGGCTTGGCTTCCTTTCTCGAAACTTCCCTCGATCGGGCATACGCGGCCAATCCGAATCCCGGGCCGGCCACCATGCACCGCCTAAACCGCGCCGAGTACGCCAACGCCATCCGCGACCTGCTTGCCCTGGACGTGGACGCTACGGCGCTGCTGCCTCCCGATGACGAGAGCAGCGGATTCGACAACATCGCCGACGTCCTCAAGGTGTCGCCTTCCCTGATGGAACGCTACCTATCTGCGTCCTGGAACATCAGCCGCCAGGCCATCGGCGACAGCCGCATCGTTCCCACCACGGCGACCTATCGGGTGCGACCTGACCTCTCGCAAGATCAGCATATCGACGGCCTGCCGCTCGGCACACGTGGCGGCATCCTGGTGCGCCACACTTTCCCGCTCGATGGCGAATACGCGATCAGACTCCGGCTGTGGCGCAATACGTTCGATTTGATGCGCGGCATGGAAGATCCGCACGAGATCGAGATCAACCTGGATGGCGTCAGAATCGACTCGGTGACCATCGGTGGAAGGGCCGATTTCGTGAAGATGGGCGAGAATCCCGGCGTGTTTGGCGCCGCTCTCGACCAGAAGCTCACGGTCCGCATTCCGGTGAAAGCCGGACCGCACACGGTTTCCGCCGATACGGTGCTCCGCAGCCATGCGATCAAAGACGATCTGGTGAAACCTTTTCTGCGGACGACTGTGGACGGGTTGGACATCACGGGCGATCCATCCGTAGATCGGCTCACGATTGAGGGCCCGTTTCATCCCACGGGCGCCGGCGAGACACCGTCGCGGGAGCGCATTTTCATTTGCCACCCGGAGAGCGGCCGCGAAGAGCTGGCGTGCGCCCGGCAGATCGTCGCCAATCTCGCGCGCCATGCGTACCGCAGGCCTGTTACCGATACGGATCTCGAAACCCTGCTGAACTTCTATCAGCGCCGGCGCAATGACAACGGGAGTTTCGACGCGGGCATCGAGTCGGCCCTACAATTCATTCTCGCCAGCCCCGAATTCCTGTTCCGCTTTGAGCCCGATCCGCCCGATCTTCCCGCCAACGCCCGGTACCGTGTGAGCGACCTGGCGCTGGCCTCGCGGCTTTCGTTCTTCCTGTGGAGCAGCATCCCGGACGAGCAGCTGTTAAACCTGGCCGGCCAGAACAGGCTGCACGAACCCGCAGTGCTGGACGAGCAGGTGAGGCGCATGCTGGCCGACAGCAGGTCGGACGCCCTGGTTACCAACTTCGCCGAGCAGTGGCTCTTCCTGCGTAATCTCAAGAGCGTCGCGCCGAACCTCGATGCCTTCCCGGATTTCGACGATAACCTGCGGCAGGCGATGAAACAGGAGACCGAGCTGTTCTTCGGCAGTGTGATCCACGAGGATCGGAGCGCGGTGGAGCTGCTGACCGCGGACTACACCTTCGTCAATGAACGGCTGGCACGCCACTACGGAATTCCCGGCGTCTACGGCAGCCAGTTCCGGCGCGTTCAGGTGGCCGACGAAGCGCGCCGCGGGCTGTTGGGCCAAGCCAGTATTCTGACGGTCACGTCTTATCCGGCCCGCACGTCGCCGGTCCAGCGCGGGAAGTGGATTCTCACCAATTTGCTGGGCGTGCCGCCGCAGCCGCCGCCTCCCAACGTTCCGGAACTGAAGGAGAACGCCGAAGAACCGCATTCGCTCCGCGAGCGGATGGAAATCCACCGCAGCAACGCGGTGTGCGCGGGCTGTCACAAAGTGATGGACCCGATCGGTTTCTCGCTGGAAAACTTCGACGCCGTCGGTCAGTGGCGCACGAACGATGACGGCGCGGGCATCGACCCCTCGGGCACGCTGTTCGAAGGCACCCGCGTGGACGGGCCCGTGGCTCTGCGCAAGATGCTGGTGGCGCGGCCCGAAACGTTCGTCGGGGTGTTGACGGAAAAGATCATGACGTACGCCCTGGGGCGAGGGCTGGATTATCACGATATGCCCGCGGTGCGGAAGGTCGTCGACGACGCCGCCGCGAACGGATTTCGATTTTCTTCCATCGTCAGCGGAGTGGTGAACAGCCCTCCGTTCCAGATGAGAACCAAGCGGGCTCCCGCGGCGGAAGGCACTGCCGTGGCCGAACGGCGGGGCAATTAGTATGACGAGTATCGCAGTAGGGCAGACGATCGGTTTTTGTCGTCTGCCTGGAGCGGCGAGCGGACAAGGCAGACCACAAACAACGATGGTCTGCCCCACCAAGGGTACACGGAGGCGGCTTCCATGAGACTCATTACCAAGAAACATATTCCCCGGCGGGCGTTTTTGCGCGGCATGGGCGTGACACTGTCGCTTCCGCTTCTGGATTCCATGATCCCGGCGCAAACGCCGCTGGCGAAAACGGCGGCCAAGCCGCAGTTCCGCATGGGCCTATGTTTCATGCCGCACGGCGCGGTGATGAGCAACTGGACGCCCGCGGCGGAAGGCGCCGGCTTTGAACTCTCCCGGACTCTCAAGCCCCTCGAACCGTTTCGCGATAAGGTAGTCGTCGTCACCAACCTGGCGCACCACAACGCCGCGCCGGCCGGCCCGGGAGATAATGGCGGCGACCACACGCGCTCTCCCGCCGTCTATTTGAACGGCGTACATCCCAAGCGCACCGATGGCGCCGACATCCGCGCGGGTGTCACCATCGACCAGATTGCGGCGCAGCAGATCGGCCAGGAGACGCGGCTGCCGTCGCTCGAACTGGCGATTGAGGATTACAGCGGCCTGGTCGGGTCTTGCGACGTGGGATTCAGTTGTACCTACATGAACACGATCTCCTGGCGCACGCCGACCACCCCGATGCCCATGGAGATCAATCCGCGCGTGGTGTTCGACCGCCTGTTCGGCGATGGCTCCTCTGCCGAGGAACGCCTGGAACGCATTGAGCAGGAGCGCAGCATTCTGGATGGAGTGACGGGGCAGATTCGCCGCCTGCAAGGGGGCCTCGGGGCGCCCGACCGCAACCGCGTGGCCGAGTACCTGGACACCGTTCGGGAAATTGAACGGCGAATTATCCTGGCCGAAAAGCAAAACGCCAATTCCGCGATTGCCGTGCCATCCACGCCCAGCGGCATTCCGGACGACCACCAAACGCACACGAAGCTGATGTTCGATCTGATGGCCGTGGCGTTTCAAGCCGACATCACGCGCGTTTCCACCTTTATGATGGCGCGCGAGGTGAGCTACCGGACCTTCCCCATGCTCGGCATTTCGGAGGCGTTCCATCCGGCCTCGCATCATCAAAACAATCCGGCGCGGCTGGAGAACCTCACCAAGATCAACACCTATCACGTGGGTCTCGTGGCGTACATGCTGGAGAGGTTGCGTTCGACTCCCGACGGCGATGGCAACTTGCTCGATCGCACGCTGATGCTGTATGGGAGCGGGATGAGCAACAGCAATATCCACAATCACTCGCCGCTGCCGATCCTGCTGGCGGGCGGGGCCGCGGGCCGGCTGAAGGGCGGACGTCACCTCAAGTATCCCGAGGAGACCCCCATGGCGAACCTGCTGCTCACCATTCTGCATAAGGCCGGCGTCGAACAGGCGAGCATTGGAGATAGCACGGGTCCGCTATCGGAGGTGTAGCGCGTGAAAACGATTTCTCTACTGGTAGCCTTGGGTTTTGCTGCCTCGGCATTCGGCGCCCCCAGCGAGGCGGCGGATGCGGCCGAGCACCGCGACTGGCAGACCGTGCGCGCGCTCGCGGCGCGGCACGCAGATTTGAATGCGGCGCAAGCCGACGGCACGACCGCGCTCGAGTGGGCCGCGCATTGGAACGACGTCGATGGCGTCAAACTGCTGCTGGCAGCGGGAGCCGATCCCAAGCCGGCCAACCGCTACGGCGTGACCGCCTTATCCGAAGCGGCGGCCGCGGGCAATGCTCGGATGATCGCGATGCTGTTGCAGGCGGGCGCTGACCCCAAAACTCTCACCACGGTGGACGGCGAGACCGTCCTGATGACCGCAGCCCGCACCGGCAATCTCGACGCGGTGAAACTTCTGCTCGACCGCGGCGCGGACGTAAACGCCAAGGAAAACTATCGCGGCCAGACCGCGCTCATGTGGGCCGCCGCCGAACGCCACCCGGAAGTAGTTAAGCTGCTTCTCGATCATGGCGCAGATTGGAAAGTGCAATCGCTGGCCCGCGAAACCAGCATGCCGAAACTGAGCGCGGCCTCTTCCGTTACGCCCATGGCTCGGGGCGGTCTTACCGCGTTCCATTTCGCCGCGCGGGAAGGGGATGTGGAAACCGCCCGCGTGATGCTCGCTGGGGGCGTCGATATCAACGTGGTGGATGCCGATTCGACCAGCGGCTTGGTCACCGCGGTCCTCAATAAGCATTATGCATATGCCAAATTTCTGCTGGATCGCGGCGCCGATCCCAATATTGCCGATGCGCGGGGACGAGCCGCCTTGTACGCGGCGATCGACATGCGCAACCAGGACTACTCAGCTCTGCCCGCGCATAAGGAAGACGACGCTTTGCCGAGCCTCGACTTGATCCAGGCTCTTTTGGATCGCGGCGCCAATCCCAATGCGCAGTTGGTCAAGGCTCTTCCCGGCAGAAGCGGAATGGATGCCGGCGATACCACCTTGGGCGCGGGCACTACGCCATTGATGCGAGCGGCGCGAGCCGGCGACGCTCGAGCCATGCGCGCGCTGCTGGCCAAAGGAGCCGATCCGGCCACTACCACCAAGGACGGCAACACGGCGCTGCTGTTCGCCGCGGGCGTGGGCTATCGGGATAAGAACACCAAGGGATCGGAAAGCGAGGCGCTGGAGGGATTGAAACTCATGATGAGCCTCGGACTGGACGTGAACCAGGAAAACAGCCGGGGAGAAACGGCTCTTCATGGCGCAGCTTCCCGAGGCGCGGATACGATCGTCCAATATCTCGTCGAGCAGGGCGCAAAGCTGAACGCGAAGAACAAGAGGGGGTTGACGCCGTCCGATTACGCCATGGGCAAGGACGTCCTGTTCCAGTTGCCCGTTCCGCACGACAGCACCGTGGCTTTGATGCGCAAGCTGGGTGGCGTGGAAGGCAAAGAGACGAAGCAGTAGGCTCTACCTACTTGGCTTCGCCGACACCCGGAAACCCACCCCGAGCGATAACGGTCTTTGGGTCAACCGTGCGGTCTACGATGACTGCCATGGGAGCGCTCAGCATCTCCTGCCAACTTTGGTCGCCCCAATGTATGGTCGCCGTGGGGTCGGGGTTCCACTTATTGTTGGCGGAGTTATCCCAATGCGCGGTCAAGTGTAACTCCGTGCCTTTCGGCAGATGTAACGGCGTCGTTTCGTAATAGACGATCTGCCAGTTGAAGTCGTAATGCGGCACGTTGAGCAGGGTTTCAGTTTCTCCGGTCGGGTACTTCGCATCGATTCGCATGTCCTTGCCGCGCAAGTGCATGTGGGGCTGCATATAGACAAAATCTACGGGCTGGCCGAATGTTACGGAGGCTTGTGCTTCGGCGTTGGGGTCGCCGGCAGCGATGGTTAAATTGGTCTGCGCTGCGCCAACGGACATAAACAAGCGCCGCGGCGGCTCTTTCGCCAATTCCAGTCCAACCTTGGTTTGATCCTCACCTTCCGTGCCATTAGTGGTGTAGTGGACTTCAAACACAATGTCGGCGCCGGCGGGAATCAGTTTCGCGGAATGATCGATATCGAACCGCTGGGCCTCCATGCCCGGAACGTATCCGACCAGAAACTCATTGGCGAGGACAGACAGGTCGCCGTTGTTTGCCTTGAGCATGTCCGCCTGGCGCGTGGGCCCGGGAGCGTAGGGTTCTGCCCCGAGTTGTGCCTGAATCATCCACTTCGAGCCCTTTGGCCGCACCATGGCGATCACGTGATGGACGTGCGCGCGATCAGTCGGGCGGATTTCTCCGGCGGTTACCCAAGTGTCTTCTTGGAAAGGGGCCGAGGCGGCAACGTATGTGTACTCAATTGTGCCTCGGGCCGGTATTTTGAGCGGCTTCGGCAATTGAAAAACGAGATCGGGACGGATATTCCATCCATCACGGAACTGAACCGGGGTGGGCGCGTCTTTCGGGTTTCCCTCCGGCGCGCCCTGATCCACCCATGCGACGAGAGTGGCCATCTCGTCGTCGGAGAGCCGTTTCTCGTTTGCGAAGTGCCCGTAATGCGGGTCGGCGAACCACGGCGGCATCTTCTTACTGACCACGGCCACCTTGATGGCTTTCGCCCACGGACGCGTGCCTTCGTAAGTGAGGAAGGGCATCGGGCCGATTTCACCAGGCCGATGACACACCTGGCAGTTTCGCTGCAGAATCGGGAGCACATCCTTGTTGAATGTGACGTTATTGGGGACAGCTCGTGATTCGGCGGCAAATGCCATCGCGACGATCAGCGCTGCTGCAAGACGATAGCGTGTCATAGGGCCTCCACTAAAAGGCTGCTGAAAAAGCCCGCCAAGCCTCCGCTCCCTACTGGTCGCGGCTCGGTAACTGCCTGTGAACTCGACGCCGCGTCTCCGAGCCGCGCGCGTTAGCAAGCGATTCTCGGGATTTTTCAGCAGCCTGCTAAAAGATCTATTCTAAACCGAACGGTAGTGGCGACGTGCAATTCGGTGGTTCCCGGTAACGCCACTTCGACCGCCCCAGATCGGCTGGGAACATCTGGACAGCAGGCGTCTAACGGGGCTGTTGTGGAAGAACCGGCGCGTTATCTTGAGTCCAAGCGAGTTCTGTGGGGGGCAGCAGTATTGACAGTTGCCGCAGCCGTGGTCGCCGTGCTAGCCGTTCGAGAGGTTGCCGTTCGGGTGATCCACCCTGATCCGGCGTTCACGCCACTCACTCCAGGCTCTCCTATCGTTGGCACTGTTGTCTGCACCATTTTGGCTATCTACGTGTTTGTAGGAATGGTGTCTTATCCGAACCCAGTCCGCACATGGTGTCGAGTTTCGGCGGTAGTCCTGATCCTGTCGTTTGTGCCCTGCGCATTATTGGCCATCGCACACATTATGGGCGGAGGCTGGCCCGAGGCTTGCGCTCTCATGACGATGCATATCGTCGTGTGGGCGATTTGCGTAACGCTGTTACCCTCGCTCGCAACCACGAAGCACCCTCGCAAAAACCAGGATCCTGACCGTCCTCTCTCGATTATCTAGAGCTCAAAAAACTTCCTTTCCTAGATGAACTTGCGGCGAGCAGTTTGCGGATGGACC
>DATJAK010000297.1:0-30651 GCA_035516375.1 Bryobacteraceae bacterium | reverse complement strand
GTGCGCATCGGCATCGCGCGGATTGAGCGTGGCATTTTCCAGCCGCTCTTTCAAGCGCTGCCGCGAACGCAGCCCGGTCCCCAGAGAGCGGAATTCCGGGGCGAGGCCCTGATAGAGGTAGTACAAGACGAACGGCGAGGCCAGGTACGCGGTGAAGTTGCCGAACATGGAGTGCAGCCACAGGCCGCCGACCGCACCGGCCCAGGCACCACCAGCCGCGCCAAGCGCGTGCAGCATCCTGGTACCAAATACCATACGCACGGCGAGCACCATCAAGAGCAGGAAGTATCCATGCGCCACCCACCACAGTGCCGGATGGTCATACGCAGGATGGTGCGCCAGCAGCAGGCCGTCGTTGATCAAGGCCAGCGGCAGATACGCCGCTGCCCAGGCCAGCAAGCCGCAGACGAGCAGCGTCATGTAGTCGCGAAACAGGATCGTGGCAAAGCCTCCCAGGTGCTCCCAAAGAGTGAGCACCAGGATCACCACCGGCACGAAACAGATCGCCAGTGCGAGCAATGGCGGGAAATACTCCGTAGGGACACGAACCGTGAAGCGATCAATGGCGGCCAGGATCGAAGGCGGACCCATCGATGGGATGGGCGGCGTAAATGCGCCGGCGTAGTCATCGTCATCGTCGTCGTCCTCAGATTCCTGTTTCGCCGAGTGCTGCTGCGATTTTTCTTTGGCGGCCTTCATAGCCGCAGCCATTCTCTGTTTGATCTCTTCGGAATACTTGGCCGCTTGCTGCTGGTAGTACACGGTGCTCCTCGGTACCTGGAGCAGAAGAACCACGGCAACCGCGGCGGCGAGAGCGAAGATGAGGCGGGCTTCATCGATAATCCGGCTGAAAGCCTTCAGCGGATTGGTATACAGGCGCAGGAGCAGGGTAAGCTGACCCATTTTGCCCCATGCTACAAACGTCGGAAAAGGGCGCGCAAGCTAACGAGGGTTAGCGTTGTCTAGGGCACGGCAACCGTTCACCAGCGGCGTTTCTGCTGAGCCAGGCCCACCATTTCATCCAGCTGTTGGGCGATGCTGCTGAGCGCGCTCACTTCGCCGCTGAGCTGCTCGCTGGCGCCGTTGCTCTGCTCGGCCTGCGCAGCCGTATTCTCCGCCAGGCGGCTGAGATCGCGCACGGCATGGGCAATCTGCTCTATTCCCCTCTCTTGTTCCTGGCTGGCCGCGGCGATTTGGTTGGTTTGCTGCTTGATCTCCAGACGGATGGCTTGATTTTTGTCGATGATCTGCTTAACGCCTTCGATTCGCGTTTTTCCGTCCCGGGCGCTCTCGACGGAGTCCTGAATAATGCCGCCGGTCTCTTTGGCTGCCTGCGCGCTGCGCTGTGCCAGGGACCGAACTTCATCGGCGACCACGGCGAATCCCATTCCGGCTTCTCCAGCGCGAGCCGCTTCGACCGCTGCATTCAGCGCCAGGATATTGGTCTGAAACGCAATCTCATCAATCACGCGGATGACTTTGGAGATGCTTTGGGTGGAATTGCCGATGCGATCCATGGATTGCCCCATTCCCTGGAGAGCCGCCTGGGTGTCGGCGCCGAGCTGCTGAGCTTCGGTTACCAGCCGGTCCGCTTCGGCAGCGGAGGCGGTATTCTGTTTCGCCATGGCCGCTGCTTGCTCGGCGGACGTTGAGGTTTCCTGGACAGCGGCCGCCTGTCCGGACGCTCCCTGCGACAACCCCTGACTGGCTGCCGCAACCTGTCCGGCTGCCGAGCCAATGCGGCGTGCGGATGCCACCAGGCGCGCGGCCATGTCCTGAAGTACACGAGTGCCGCCGAGCGTCACACGGATCGCCACTGCCGCGGCGCAGAGATACAAAACGAGAAGCACGATCGAGGAGATCTTGGCCTGCGCCAGCACGCTCTCGGAATGTTCCACCAATCGCTGGTTCATCTGAGTCTGAATCTTGACCAGTTGTTCGCTCGCATTGGTGGCTCGCGTACCAATCCCCACCAACTGCTCCATATCAACGTGCAAGGCATCGGTGAACTTGCCTTCTTCGATCAGGCGGGGAACCTGCGCCTGAACGCTCACATATTCCTCAGCTGCCGACGCAATCTGGTCCGCCAGGCTGCGCGCCTGATCGTCGGGCAGAAGCGGACGCAACTCCTGCACCCTCGACAGCACGGTCGCGCTCGACTTTGCAAACAATTGTTTGCTGGCTTCCACCTTGTCCTTACCATTGATCTGGGAAAACAACAGGATGCCGCGCTCGCTAAAGCGCATCGTGAGAATGCTGATGCGGACATCGTCGACGATCTGCGCACGGTGCGCCGATACTCCCACCGACTCATCCACAGCGCCGCGCAATTGCGACAAATGCCAAAAAGCCGAAGCGCCCAGCGCCGCCGCCAATCCAAATGACGCGCCCAGGCATGTCGCGAGTTTCCTGCCGAAAGTCATAGCTTCTCCGAGAGGTTATGCACCCGAAACTCTTATCGACAGAAGCTGGATGATCTTTAGGTCGGCTCGGCCGCCGCGCTTCAGTATGCCTTCGCAATCACCGCCCGCTGCGCCACCGGCTCGCCCGTCACGATGCACTTGCCCGGATCACTCTCGCCGCCGAGTGGCAGGTTGCGCACCGTGGCCTTGAACTCTTTTAATCGGGCATCGCAGATCGGGTCATCTTTGATGTGCGCCATCACGAATTTGCCGCCGCCTTTTTCGGCAGTCACATCGGCCAGGATCCGTTCCACTTCTGCCAGGGAGTCCGCCGTCACGGTGTTGTCGCGCAATCGCTGCTTCGCCGCCTGGTGGAGATCCTGCTGCATCTCGGTGAGTGCGCTTTCGAGCGCCGCCTTCGCTTCCGATTGCGGAATCACCTGCTTCGCTCCGGTATCGCGGCGTTTGAGAACGATGTTGCCCGAAGCCAGATCGCGCGGACCCAGCTCTAGCACCAGCGGCACGCCACGGCGCTCCCAGTGGAAGAACTTCGCGCCGGGCGTCTGGCCCTCGCGGTCGTCCACTTTGGCGCCCAGGTCTTTGGCGATGCGGTGCGCGGCTTCGAGCACCTTGCCGCGCTCCTCGTCCTTGCGATAGATCGGCACCAGCACGGCTTTCACCGGCGCCAGTTTCGGCGGCAACACCAGACCCTTGTCGTCCGAATGGGTCATCACCAGGCCGCCAATCAGCCGGGTGCTGGCGCCCCAACTGGTCTGCCACACGTACTCGAGCTGGCCCTCCTTATTCTGAAACTGCACGTCGAAGGCCTTGCCGAAGTTCTGGCCCAGGTCGTGGCTGGTGCCGGATTGCAAGGCCAGCCCGTTTTGCATCATGGCCTCGATGCTGTAGGTCCGCACCGCGCCGGCGAATTTTTCAGCTTGGGTCTTGACTCCTTTGATTACCGGCATCGCCATCACCTCTTCGGCAACCTCGGCATACACATCCAGCATGCGGAGCACCTCCTCGATCGCCTCCTCGTGGGTCGCGTGCGCCGTGTGGCCTTCCTGCCACAGAAATTCGGTAGTCCGCAGGAACATCCGCGTGCGCAGTTCCCAGCGGATGATGTTGGCCCACTGGTTGACCAGCATGGGCAGATCGCGCCAGCTCTGAATCCACCGCGCAAAGAAGTGACCGATGATGGTCTCCGAGGTCGGCCGGATCACGTAGGGCTCTTCGAGTTCCTTGCCTCCGGCGACGGTCACCACCGCCAGTTCCGGAGAAAACCCCTCCACGTGCTCGGCCTCCCGCTGCATAAAGCTTTGCGGGATCAGCAGAGGAAAGTAGACATTTTGATGGCCCGTAGCCTTGAAGCGCTGATCGAGCTCGCGCTGGAGGTTCTCCCAAACCGCATACCCATTGGGCTTAATGACCATGCAGCCCTTGACGATTTCGGCCGGCTCGGCCATGTCGCCTTGCAGCACAACGTCTTGATACCAGGCGGCAAAGTCCTGGCTGCGCGGGGTGATGGGTGATTCGGGCATAAGTCTACAAGTACCATCGTACGGTTACCGGATGGTCCCTTTCGTTATCAATGGAGAGTAATGTAATGGGAATCGCACCAATGTATAATGTTTCGTCTGGTTGTAAGAGAAATGTCACGCGACATACGTCGAGTGACTTGGTGCGCGCCACGCATGAGAAAAAAATTCGTCTTTCTACTCCTTCTGGCGGGCCTGCTGCAGTCGCTCGGGCATGCCGTCGTCCCGGTTAAGAAGAGCAAGAGCAAGAACAAACAGACCCGCAACGCTACGGTTAAGAAGCGGAAGCGAGTGCCGGCAGTCGACCCCACCGAGGGCGATAACATCGATGGCGACGACCTGATGATTCGCCGCGCGGCGGTGTCCGCGTTGGGCCCCGTCAATGGAAGCGTGGTGGTGGTGGACCCCAACACCGGCCGCATCCTCACCATCGTGAATCAGAAACTGGCGCTCAAGGGCGGGTTCACGCCGTGCTCCACCATCAAATTGGTTACGTCTCTTGCCGCGTTGAACGAGCATGTGGTGGACCGCGATAGCTGGGTGTACATCGGCCGCTACACGCGCTTCAATCTGACCACGGCGCTGGCCAAGTCGAACAATCAGTACTTCGCCGCGCTGGGGAACCGTCTCGGTTTCGATCGCGTCGTTCGATACGCACAGCTACTCGGCCTCGGCGAAAAAGCCACGCTGGACATTGCCGAGGAGCAGCCGGGAGCGATAGCCGACGCGCCGCCGAAATCCGGAGGCGTGGGATTGATGACCAGTTTCGGGGAAGGCTTCTCCGTGACTCCGCTCGAACTGGCGGCTCTGCTGACTTCGATCGCCAATGGCGGCACGTTGTACTACCTCCAGTATCCGCGCACGCAGGCAGAATCGGAGCAGTTCACACCGCGCGTGAAGCGGCCGCTCGATCTGGAAAGCAACGACATCACCGACATCCGCGAGGGCATGCGCGCAGCCGTAAACTTCGGCACGGCACGGCGGGCGGCAGACGTGCCCGACGATCCGGTCTTGGGCAAAACCGGAACCTGCACGGATTTCAAGTCGGCGAACCACATGGGATGGTTCGGTTCGTTTAATGATGTGGGCCGCCATCAACTCGTCGTGGTGGTGATGCTGACTGGTGGGCACAACGTCAGCGGACCGGTAGCCTCAGGCGTGGCGGGCAACATCTATCGGGCTCTTTCCGAGCAGAGCTACTTCGCCTCCGATGGCGGACCACGAGGTCTGCCGGCGATCACCAGCACCAGCCCCGCGGCCAGCGCCCGCTAACTTACTTCGGAACACCACGACTTTCGTATGGAAACCCTTCCAGAATCCAGAGATTCGATCTGCTCTTCCAGGTGCCAACAGCGAAGCTCTTGCCATCGGGCGAAAGACTCAGACCCAAGTCGAAATAATTGAGCTCTGCATAGGGATAGAAATCCGGTCCGTAGTCCGCCACTTTTCGGATGGCGCCACTGCTCACGTCTTCGGCGACGAGCGACCAGTTCCCGGCTTCGTTATGCAAGCCGTAAAGCGTATGACTGTCCTTCGACCATGCCAGTACGCGGCTCTTCAGGGGCGGAAGCGCATGCCTCCTGCTGCCATCCGGCGACACTAGCACCGGCCCCGCGGCGGTTTCGCACGCGATCCATTCCCCAGAGGGGGACCAGACGGGGAGGGGCGGATCGCAGACGACGTTGGGGATTACGACAGGCCGCTGGTTGGGTCCCACGCGTAACGTCGCCAGCCCCCGCACCCAGTTGAACGTAAGGGATGCGCCATCGGGCGACCAGGAAGGCTTCGCCGCTCCATCGATGAGCCAGACAGGCTTCCCGCCGGCTCGCGGCGAAATGAACAAGCCGCCATAATGCGGCTGCTTTGGGTCGTTTTCAGTGATCGAGTAGACGATCCGGGAGCCATCCGGTGAAATCTCGGGTGTGCCGAGGAGCGTGACTCCAGGGAAGTCTCGTCCGGATACAATCAGACGCTCAAAGTCTCCGGGCCAACTGCGCAGCCAGATCTCGTCCCCACCGTTGCGCTGCGTCGCGTAGGCGAATTCGCCGCCTTTCGGGGACCAGCCAGGCTTGTATTCGACCGTGCCCGTTGCCAGCAGTTTTCGAGCAGGCGAACCATCCAATGGCAATTCCACAATGTCGGAATCCATGTCGACGCGGGTGAACAGCAACCGCTGGCCATCCGGGGATAGTGCCGGGTCAACCTGCCGGGTGGAACCATCGCTTAGCTTGATCAGAGATTCGTTCCGAACGTCGGCGAGCCAAAGACCGGCAGGGCTGCCCGGCAGGCCATAGGTTGCCGAGAATACCATGCGGCGGCTATCGGGCATCCAGGAAGGCCACACAGGGTAGTAGAAGGGCGCACTTCGGAAAATGCGGCGTGGAGAACCCGAACCCGGAGGAAAGGGCAGCAGCCAGATCTCGCCTCCATTCCCGTTGAGCGTGACCATCGAAATGTATATGAGCTTGCCATCGGGCGAAAAGCGCACGCATGCGGCCAAACCAGCCGGAACTGCGAATGGGGCCGGCCGGTACTCGTAGGGCTCCGCCCCCGGTGGCGAGGAGATCCATACCGTGCCGCGCAGGCGGCCATCAGGCGTCTGCACCGCGCGCCAGATTGCCAAGGTTTTACTGTCGGGCGAGAGACTGAAGCTGGAGGCAACGCTGGCCTTGACAACGAACTGCGGCGGGCCACCGGCCGGGCTTACCGAATACACCGAGTCCGTCTTCTTGAAGTAGATGCGAGACCCATCGGGCGACCAGGCGAGGTCCGACCAGCCATCGATCTGGTCCACGAGGAGAGTGGCTGCGCCGCCCTCGAACGGCTGTACCATTAAGCGCGCGGGTTGATCCTCGGGGAAGACGCCGCCTTCCTTGAAGGCGATGCTTTTGCCGTCCGGCGACCACACGCCGTGACTTTCGTTGCCTCGCGCGTACGCAAAGGGCCGGTATCGGTATACCGACAGATCCAGCGGAACCGGCTGTCTGGGCCGCAAGTGTTGGAACCCCACCGCAATGCTTCCAACCGCAACCACCATCCCGGCCGCGAGGACCAGTTTTTGTGTCAGGCTTAGCGGGCGCTTGGGCTGGACGTTTGCGGTTCGCGACGTCTCGGCAGCCGGCGCGAACAACTCGCCTTCACGCTGAGGAGCATCGCGCAAATGAGCGTTTTCCCCGGTGTTCTTCCCGTTTCCGTTCCCGATGGTGACGGGCGCGAGGAATCGATATCCCCGCTTTGGAATGGTCTGGATGTATAGTGGCCCATCCGTGGCCTCGCCTAGGGTTTTTCGCAGGATGGAGATGTTCTGCGCCAGGCTGCCTTCTTCCACGAAGCTGTCCGGCCAGACTAATTTGAGAAGATCATCCTTTTCCAAAACCCGGCCTTCACTCTCCACCAGGGCCAGCAGCGTATCGAAGGCTTTGGGGGCGACCGGAATCAGTTCACCATCGCGCAGAAGAACCCGCTGTCCCGAGTCGAGGCGGAACGGACCGAAGTTGTAGAAGTTCTGTTCGCCGAAGGGCATAGCAGCCGTCAGAACTTTCTCAAGCTTTTATCAAAGCTTTCAAAAGATCTCACAAACGAAAATCGGGCACCCTTACCAGCAATCCGCGAGCCGAATTGTAGCACCTGACCGCGGAATGTTCAAACACAGGAGAGGAACCAAAATGAGAAAGCTTCTAGGATTGTTATCGAACCGAAACCTGCTGGCGCTTGCGGCGCTCGCTACTGCCCTGACACCACAGATCGCCGGCGCCCACTGTTACCTTGGAAATGGAATTCTCAACGGAATCTATGTGACGCACGCGACGGGTACCCTGGTGGGCGTGGGCCCCATTTCCGCGCTGAACCTGGTCCAATTCAACGGGGACGGGACTGCGGTATCGCTGAGTGAGACAGTTAGCATTAATGGCACGATCTACAGATTCACGGGGGTACCCTTCACCTACAAGGTGAACCCTGACTGCACCGGGTCCATGACCAGCGGAACCGGCCCCAGCGCCAGCACTTTCGACATGATTGCGAACCCGGATGGGAGCAGCATCGACTGGATTGCAACGAATCCCGGTGAGGTCTGCACAGGGGCGCTTCTCCGCGTATTCCGTTGAGTAGTGGGGGCCATACAAGCCACCGCAGCCCCACTGGCCGTTTGACCAGTCCCTCCCTGATCGAAATGCCGATGTGCCGCGGTGCCCGCCTGCGGCATTCTGGTGTCGTGGGAGGAGCCAAATGGTAACGGAATTATCCGCCATGTCGAACGGCCTGGCGGCAGCGGTGGAGCGCGCGGGCCGCTCCGTCGTAGCAGTCGATGCCCGGCCGCGCTTTATGTCGTGCGGCGTCTTATGGCGTCCGGATGTGATCGTCACGGCAGAGCACACCATCCGCCGGGAAGAGGAGATCACGGTCACACTGCCGAACGGCACAAGCCAGTCAGCCACTCTGGCGGGCAGCGATCCGGGGACGGATCTCGCCGTGTTGAAACTGGCCGGAGCAGCGGCCGAACCGGCGGCCTTGAGCAATCTGGATCTCAAGCCCGGCAATCTCGCCCTCGCCATCGGGCGATCGCCGGATTCCGGCGTGAACGCCACGCTGGGGATCATCAGCGCGGTGAGCGGAAGCTGGCGCACGTGGCGCGGCGGGCGGCTGGACCACTACATCCGCCTCGATCTCAATATGTATCCCGCCTCTTCGGGGGCAGCGGTGATCGATACATCGGGCGCCGTTCTGGGAATCGCCACCGCGGCGCTCTCGCGCATCGCAGCCGTGGCCATCCCCGCCAGCACCGTCAACCGCGTCCTCGAGGAGATCCTGGCACGCGGCAGGGTGGCGCGCGGCTACCTGGGCGTGGGCTTGCGACCGGTCAGCGTTTCCAAACATCAGACAAGTCTGATCGTGTTGTCCGTGGAGCCGGATGGACCGGCCGCGAAGGCCGGAATTCTGGTGGGGGATATTCTCGTATCGTTGGGAGGCGTGGCGGTAGCCGATACCGACGACGTCCAGACCGCGCTCGAGTCTTCCGGTGTGGGAAAAGTGGTCGAGGCCAACCTGCTGCGCGGCGGCGAGCCCAAGCAAGTGGCGATCACCATCGGCGAACGGCCGCGGAGGGATTGACATGCTGGCATTCGGAGAAGTGGCCGAGCGGCTGCGCCGTTCCACGGTGCAAGTGTTCACCAAAGGCCATGGCGCAGGCTCGGGCGTCATCTGGGGCGCCGACGGCCTGATTATTACCAACGCGCACGTGATCCGATCGGCGAACCCGGAAGTGGAGCTCTGGGACGGGCGGCGCTTCGATGCCCGGATCAGTTCGCGCGATCCGCGCCGCGATCTGTCGTCTCTGCGCGTCCCCGCGGCGGATCTGCCTGCCGCGCGCCGTGGCGACTCCGCAGCCGTCCGCCCGGGGGAGTTGGCCATTGCCATCGGCAGCCCGCTGGGGTTCGCTGGCGCGCTGACTACCGGCGTCATCCACTCGGTGGATCGCAAATGGCTGCGGGCGAATGTGCGGCTGGCGCCGGGAAACTCCGGTGGGCCTTTGGCCAATGCGCAAGGCGAAGTGATCGGTATCAATACGGCTGTGGTCAACGGCCTCGGCCTGGCCGTACCCTCGCGCGACGTGGCGGACTTCCTGCGGCACGGCGCGCGGCCGCGGATCGGAGTGGAACTGCAGGCCGTAGCGCTGAGCCCGCGCCGCCTGGGCATGTTGATCCTGAATATCGAGCCGGAGAGCCCCGCGGCGGCGGCTTCGCTGCGCGTGGGTGATATCCTCGTCGGCGTCAATGGGCATCCGTTGGAATCGATGGATAGCTTAAGCGACGCTCTCGATTCCGGCGCTTCGACGCTGCGCTTGCAGTTCGTGCGCGGCGATCGGAATCGAGTGCGGGAGACGGTGGCGCAATTGAAAGCGCGGGCGGAGGCAGCTTGATTCGTTTGCTGATCGCGGCTCCTTCCGCGGTCGTACGCGCCGGCCTGGAAGCATTGGCCGCCTCCCACCCGGCGATCGAGCTGGCGGGTTCGTTTCCGGATTTGTCGTCCGTGGAAGCGCTGCGGCCCGACGTGGTCCTGGCGGCTCTGCCATTCGAGGAGCTGTCACCGCCAGCCGATGGGTTCGCGCCCCCCGTCGTACTCCTGTCCGGAGAATCGCCGCCACCCTGGACGCGGGACATGCTGCGTTTCGGCGTGCGCGCCCTGTTATCCAGGAACGCTTCCGCGGCCGAAGTGTTAGTGGCGGTCGAAGCAGCCGCGAGCGGCCTGGCCGTGCTCGATCCATCCACGCTCGATTCGTTGCTGCCCGCGGCCGCCGCCACGGTGAGCGCCGATCCACCCGTTCTCACTCCGCGCGAGTTGGAAGTGCTGCACATGATGGCGGAGGGCGCGGCCAACAAAACCATCGCCTGGAAGCTCAATATTTCCGAGCACACAGCGAAGTTTCACGTGGCCTCGATTTTGGGCAAGCTCAACGCTGGTTCGCGGGCCGAAGCCGTGGCGATCGGGATTCGCAAGGGCCTGATTCTGATTTAGTGGGGTCAGGCCTTCGGCCTGCCGCCGGGCTTCTGCCCGGCGCGCCGCGCGGAAAGCGCGGCGGCGGCCCGGAAGGGCCGCCCCACTAGCACGACACGCTGTCACGCGCGATGGGCAGCCATATGTCGTCAAGCTCTGCCTCTGCCTCGGGCGCAAGGCGAAACTCGTTCATGCGCGCGGATTCTGTTCGGTAGACAAGCGCGCCATGCCGCGCCCTTTGACGTCCTCGGCCAACTGCCCGGCTTCCTGCGGCGTCGTCACCCTCCGGCCCTCGCCGCGCGCGAGGGAGGTTTCTGCCTTATCGACTGCCATGAGAATTTCCAGCCTACGGCGCTCGCGCTCCTCCCTAGAGTGAGTGCTTGCTTGACCGCATCCTCTTCGCGGCGAAGCCGTCCGCCCTCAATGGCCTCACGGACAAACGCTTTCTGAGCCGGGGTTAGATGCACTTCCATACGTTTTCAGCCTACGGGGCGTCACGGCACCTATCAAGGCCGCAGGTGGTGTGCTACCCAGCCCACAACTACCGCCTCATTTCCGACGGCAGCCGCGACTGCGTCTCAAACCCACAGTGCGGGCAATAGCGATCGAACTCGCCCACCTCGTGTTTGCACTGCTCGCAGGTGGGCCGCAGATTGTATTTGCAACTGGGGCAGTAGTTGAAGCGTGCGCTCACCATGGCGCCGCACTGCGTGCAGTGGTAGGGCAGCGGCTCGCGAACCAGAAAGTAGATGACGAAGCCTAGCAAAAGCCAGGCCGGCAACAGGATGGTCACCAGAAACGTCCAGAGGCCCGCATTCATGCCGCGGCGCCGGGCGTCGCGATTCACATAACCGATCAGGAAGATCAGGGAGGCGATGGGTATCGTCGCGGCCGTGACGATGCCGGCCACCGCCCATGCACTTTGCGCCTGTGTTAACCCTGGGGGACCCAGTTCTTGGAAACGGTTGACGATTTGAAAGATGGCCTGGGCGATCACGAACAGCACGAACACCACGGCCACCAGGCCCCGCGGGACCAGCCGGATCTCATCTGCAAAGCGCAGGTTCTCCCGCTTCATGCGGAAACGGATCAGGCGCATCTTGTTATTGAAAGGTTGATCATCCGACATCGTCTTTACCTCGTCCGAAACCAATTCACATCCGTTCTGTCGAGGAGCGCAGCCGCCGTTGCCACCAGCGCGGGCACCGTCCACCACAGCACGAATCCGAACTTCCAGACCAGCGCAGGCAGCCCCGCCGCGTGTCCGAGCCATTCGAAGCCGCGCCAGACATAGGGAGCGCTGGCAATCCCCGCCGCCCACGAAACGCCGCAAGCGGCCCACATCGCCCACCCGGTGCGCCGCGCGCCACGCATCTCTCGCGCACGCAAGTAGACTCGCGCTTGCGTGCGGCTCACCAGCGCCGGCGGCAGCGGGATGGAAAGCGCCCGCAAGGAATCGAGCGCGCGGCCGGTGGCGTTCGCCAGTCGCTCGCAATCCGAACACTGAGCAAGGTGGCGCTCGAGCCATTCGCGGTCCTCGCCGGAGATCCCTTCGACGCGTGCCTCCGCGATGAGACGCTTGGCCCGCGCATGCAGATCGTCACTCATGGGGCGCCTCCGAGCAACTCCCGCAGCGCTTCCAGCCCGCGGTACAGACGCGACTTTACCGTGGGCAGTGGCGCGCCGAGAACCGCGGCAATCTCTTCCAATCTCAAATCCTCCTGGAACCGCAGCAGGAGCACTTCGCGATAGGCCACCGGCAATTGGTCGAGCGAGGCCTGAATCTGCGCTCCCGCCTCCTGGCTCGCCACCAGATCCAACGCCGAAGGGCCGCCCGCTTCCGGCTCGAATGGCCGGCTGGAATCCATTTCCGTCAAGGCGTCCAGGCTTTGAGCTGTCTTAAGCCGGCTGAGATCGATTACCAGGTGGCGCGCGATCGCGAACAGCCACGTCTCGAATTTCGAGTGCCCGTCGTACTGATGGCCGCGCTCGAGGACGCGGATCCAAGTCTCCTGGAACAGATCCTCGGCCGTCTCCCGGCTCCTGGTGAGGCAGAACAGGTAGCGAAACAGGCGGTATTGATACTGTTCGATCAGGCGATCGAGCAGATTCGGATCGCGCCGGTGTAGCCCGCGGGCCACGGCCCTCGCGTCGGGTTCGAGTAGATCCGAGAAGTAGATAGCCGCGCTGGTCACTCTAAACAGACATACGAACCGATCAGGCAAAAAGACGCGCGGTTTTAGGAACCGTCAGGCGGCCCGATAACGGTCGCAGCATTCTTTGGAACAGAAATAGAACACGCTGCCGTTTACAGTGCGGCTCAAGCTGGTGGCGGTGGAGACGTACGTGCCGCAGACGGGGTCTTTCTTCAACTCGCCGCCGGGAGAAACTGTGGGCGTTTGGCGCGGGACGTTTTGGGGCTGTTGCGTCGCAGTGCGAAAGGTTTGAAAAATGCCCCTCAACACCGATCGCACCAGCAACAACAGCAATAAAGGTACAACCAGCCGGATAAAGAGAAACCGAATCATTGCAACCGGGCGGGAGCAGACGCTGCCGCCCATTCCACTCTACTACTTGCGGCGCTACTTCTTATTACCCTTCTTGGCGGCCGGGTTCTTGTAGGAAGTATCCACGGAAGTGCCGAGCGAAGCCAGCATGGATTTTGCCGAGTCGGCAAACGGCCCATCCGGTTTCAGAGCGAGATACTTCTGGAACGCTTCGGCGGTACCGGGCACGGGCGTGATCTTGCCATCCGCGCCGATCGATGCCTTCGCCAACAAAGTGACACCGTACTGATACTGCGCATCCGCGTAATTGGGATCGAGGTCGATAGCTTTCTTGAAGGCTTCTCCAGCAGGGTCGTTCTGGCCCGCGTTTACCAACAGCGCACCCAGGTTGTAATAGTACCGGCCGGCATTGGGCGGATCGAGCGTGGCGGCTTTTGTCAGCTCTGCCTGGGCTTCGGGGTACTTCTTCGCCTTGGCGAGCGCGAGAGCGTAATTGTTGTGGTAACCCGCATCGTCGGCTTTAATTTCGATGGCCTTCGTGTAGGCATCCAGGCCTTTCTGCATTTCGGCATCAGCTTCGGCGCCTTTCTTGGTTTCCGCGAAGTTCACTTCGGCCTCAGCCAACTGCGCCCAAACCACGTGTTGCTTCGCATCGAGTTCGCTGGCCTTGGTGAACGATGCCACAGCCTGGTCGTATTGCTTGGCTTGCGCAGCGGCGATGCCGGCGTTGAATGCATCATTCAACTCCTTGTTCTTCTTCATCGCCTCTTCGCGCTCTTTGATTTGTTTCTCCTGTTCGGCCTTCTGTGCCGGCGTCAACCCCTTGGGCTGTTCCTGTCCCGGCGCTGCTGCCGGCTGGCCAGGTGCGTTTGCGGCCAGCTTCGAAAGATCCTGGCTGACGTTGGTCGGATCGCCGCCGCGCAGCGTAACGTGTTCGGCAAACGGAACATCTTTGCCATCCACTTCAACGGCGACATTATAGATGCCGTACGGGAGCCCCGCATGGAAGTAATGGCCTTTCTTATCCGTCTTCACCTTGTAACTGCCCTTGATATCGGTACGGTCGATTTTCACCATTGCGCCGATCAGGGGCTTGCCGTCCATCCCCTTGATGTCGCCTTCCATGGAGCCTGTCTGCGCGAACGTGGTGAATGCGAAAAGCATCAACCCGGCCACGGTCACAAGCAGGTTGCGCAGTCTCATAAAACCTCCAAACAAGAGTCTTTGCTGTTAAATTTCAGTATAACGCGGCGTGCAAATGCCAGTACGTGGGCCAGGCTTTCAGCCTGCCGCTGGGCTTTCCGGTGTGCGGCCCCCCGGTTTTCGGGCCCGTTCCGGGCTGCCCGGCGCGCGCCTCAGCGTCAGGCGATCCGCAAAATCTCGCGGCTACCGGTGATCCACAGTTCCGTGTATCCGGCCATCCGCTCGCGGTACTTGGGGCTGCCCATCGTTTCCTGCATCCGCTTTTCGATTTCCCCCATATTTTCCGCGGTGAACTCCATCACGACCTGGTTGAAGTCGCCGGTCACATCCGTGAGGACGCGGGCATTGGGCATCTCGAACGCGGCGACGGCTTCCTTCAACTGAGCGGCAAGTTTCCCGGCACAACCCGGTTTGGCGACGAATCTGTTACGCACGACGAGCATGGTTTAGTCTCCTGTAGGGCATATTCTGACCCTTTGATGAGGCATAACACAAGCCCCCATGTTGGACGAGCCGGCAGCAGGTCGCCGGCACGCTGCCGTCGCCGAGAGCGTGTCCGCATCCCCGCGATCCTTAACCCCGCTGAAACCTTTACTGCCCCGTCCCCGCCCCATACGACAGCATCGCCATCAGCGATTGCACGCGCTGCGCCGAACCGGTAAACATCTTGCCAGGCCTCCGGCGGTAGCGGAGCATCTCCAGGTAGATCGTGTTCTCCAGTTGCGAGTTGATCCCCCACCCCGCCAGGTATTGCAACCGCAGGTCGATATCGCGATTGAGCTCCGCACCCTTCAGCCAGGGAGCCAGGTCAGACTTCTGGCCGGTATACGTTGCCAACAATTCTGCCGGCGCATTGACCCCGACATCCCGCAGCGATTCCACCACCGGCGCATAATCGGGACGCTCCAGCCGCTGCTGCAACTCGTCCAGGTCGATCTGCAACGGCTCTGCCTGTCCCAGGAACACCATGTCATAGCCGCTGCCGCTCACCGTATTGGACCACACCGTGCCATACGGGAACACTTCAAAAAACGTGGCCAGCTCGCTCTTCACGGTGCGCTCGTCGCTCTCATACAGCGGCACATACAGCGTGAACATTCCACCGCGGTTCAAGTGCCTCTTCACGGCTTCAAAGTACTCCTTCGAATACAACCCGGCCGTGCCCTTCACGAAAACGTCCAGCGGGTCGGAGGCAATGATGTCGAAGGTGTCGGTGGTGGTGAGCAGGTAATGGCGCGCGTCGTCATACACCATGCGGGTACGCGGATTGTGCAGAACCTCGTAATTCTGCGGCGCGAAGAAGCGCGTCGAGATGGGCGGGATGACCGGCTCGATTTCGCAAACGGTAATCTTTCGAATGGTGGGATAGCGCGTGAAGGTGCCGGCCGAGACTCCCGCGCCGAACCCGATCCCGAGGACCGACTTCGGATTGGGATGCAGTATCCCAGGCAGGTGGCCCACCATGCGCTGGAGCTTCATATCGTAGGGCTCGGTGGTGGCTTCCACGTGGCCATTGACGTCGATCTCGGTGGCGCCGTCGCTCACCTCGGTGATGGCTACCGACGAATTCCTCCCTTCGGCGGTGTACAGCACGCGTCCCGAAGAGATCATCATGCGGCGGCCATAAGCAATCAGCTGTCCGGGCACGTTGTCTACCCTGGCTGCCAGTAGCCCTGCTACAACCATCGACACCGCCAGCGCGGCGGCAACCCCGCGCGAGCGATGTCTCCAGGCATGGGGAACGAGCACGGCCAATCCACCGGCTGCCGAGAGGGCCAGCAGCGTTCGCTCGGATTGCTGCGTTCCGATCCAGGGGATCAGCGCCAGGCTCATAGCCAGCGCCCCGACAATCGAACCGAGCGTATTGGCGGCATAGACGGCCCCCACTACCCGGCCGGAATCCTCGCCGTTCCCCGCCACGGCTGCGCAGGCCAAGGGAAAGCTCGCGCCCCAGAGGATGCTCGCGGGCAGAATCGCCCACAAACACCGCACCAGATCGAGCTGGAAAATGAACCAGGGACTCTTCGACAACAGCGGATTGACGGGCCAAAACGGCAGGGAATCGGCGATCATCCAGGCGCCCCAGAAAATGCCCGACGTGAGCAGGATCTGGCACCAGCCGAGGGCCACGGCCGGCCGCGTCACGCCCAGCAGCCACGACCCCAGCGCGCTGCCAACGGCCAGGCCGATCAGGAATACCGCCAGAATGATCGAAAACACGTAGACGGTTGCGCCCAGCAGCATTCCCAGCAGCCGCGTCCAGACGACCTCTGCGCCTAACGCGCAAGCGCCCGAGAGCGCAATGGTGAGATAGACCGGCCACCGGCCGGGAGCGCCGGCGGGCTGGAACGCCGCAGGTTCCGCAGCAGGCACGGCCGGAGCGCGCGCGGCCAGAGCCAGAGCAATCGCCGCCACCGCCAGATTGATGGCGGCCGCTGCGTAGGTGCCGGTCGCCATATTATGGATGCGCAGCAGGTAGAAACCCGCCAGCAGACAGCCGAATACGGCGCCCAAGGTATTGCCGCCGTATAGCAACCCCCACCAGGAAACGCCGCGCGGCGTGGCTTCGATCCAACGCACCAGGGCGGGCAGAGACGCGCCCATCAGCACCGTGGGCGGCAGCAGGCAGACCGCGCATAAGAAACCGCGCAGCAGCATTCCGGGCAATCCATGCTCGGCGCCGGCGACATACGCGCGGTCGATGGACGGAAGCCCCCACAGTACGACAACACCGAACACGGCGATGCCCGCTTCGAGCGCGGCGTAGATCCGCAACGGGTGCCGATCCTTGAGCCGCATCCGCGGCAGCCCGATGCTGCCCAGGCACAGACCGCCCATGAATGTTGCCAGCAGCACGCCCAACGACACCGCGGTCGAGCCGATCGCCAGTTGCAGCAACTGGTACCAGACAATCTCGTAGATCAGCGCCGAGCAGCCGCTGGCTGCAAACAACACTAGTAACAATGGAAGAAATCGGGTTTGGGAGCGATTCATGCCGGAGGCCGAATCACATCATATCCCAGCGAAGCGCGAGACCGAGGTTCTCGCGGCCGCATCTCGCGGGCCGCATCACACCCGCGATTCAGAACAGCTCCACGTTGTCTCCCAGCTCAGAACCTGCCGCGACTGCCTGTTCCGCAACTGCGCCCGGCGTTTCGTCCGGCGCGAACTCGTTGCCAGCCCTGCCCGCGCTTACGGATTCATGGACGTCCCGCTCTGCCTTCATGGTGTAGTGGCTTTGAAAGTCTTCGAGGCGCGCCTCCGTGGCGGCGCCGGGATCCGCCGAACCGTAATGGCCACTGATTTCTTCGATCGTCGATCGGGCCCGATCGACAGCAGCGGCGACCAGCGTACCGGCGGTAAATGTGGTGCGGACCGATTGAATTTCGTCAGCAAGCGAAGCACTCGTAGCGACGATCTTGTCCAGTTGCGCGAGACTGGCCTCGCCCGAGGAATGCAGCATGGACATCGCGGCGCGCATCTCAGTCAGGAGATCGCCCGCGCCGGCCTCCGCGCCGCCGACCCTCGAAGCTCCGCTAATTAAACGCTGGGCCGCGTCCCTCATGGTCTCGAGTTGTCCTCCGACCGTCCCAGTCAGCCCATCGGTATCGCTCGCCAGACGCTGCATGACTTCGGCGATCACTGTGAGAGCATTTCCGGCATCCCCGATCTGGACCGCCCGGATGGTCGCGTTGATGGCGATCCGGCGGATGCGGACCTCAACTTCCAGGATTTCCCCGATGGAGTTCTGCATCTCGGTCACTGCTTGGGTGAGCTCCGTTAATCCACCTTCAATCTCGGCTTCTGCCTTCGTGCAGGCGGCCACCAGATTCAGAATCGCCGACAGCCGTCCTTCCAATTGCAGAAACGACGCGTCCGCATCGTCGCCGGAGGAGCGTACCAGCGTCTGGCTCGTCGCGGCCATCTCGCGTACCCGCGCCATAATGCCATCCAAATCCCGTTCAATCCGGCCCGCCGAAGCTCCAAAAACCTGTCCCGCGTTCGCCAGTTGGGAGGATTGCAGGGTGAGCACCGCGCGCCGATCGCTGCCGGGCTCCCGGCCATTCCCGGAAGATCCCGATTGGAGGCGCCGCAAAACATCGCACACATGCTCGATCTGCTGGCGCGTAATATCGTGGAATTGAATCGCACTGATCAAATCTTCAAAAGCCGCAGACACTTTTTCATATTCGGCCGCGTGATGCAGGAAAATCTCGATGGTCCTTCGGTGCCGTTGTTCGACGACGCTCAAACCCGTGGTAACTTCGTTGATCAATCCCGGCAATTCCGCGAGTTCCCGGCCGCGTAAGCCGGTGACTTTCGCCAGCGCGCGGTTCATCTTTTCCTGCAGCGCCACGGAGGCCTCCAAAATGCGTTGCCCGCTGGCTTCGATACCCTTCGTGAGCGTGCTGACCTCTTCTGCAAGACTGGCAAATTCCCCTCCCGCGTTGCCTAGCCTGGCAGTCTCGATGCGCGTCAATGATCCGAGAACCCGAAACACCGCAACCATATCCTGGAAACTACGAAACGTGCGGCCAATTTGGCGGGCGGAATCGCAGATGCCGGTCAACACCTGATTCCCGGTTTCCGCTCGCCGCTCAATCTGCCTGGACCGTTCGAGGACGCGCCCGAGCACCTCCGAAGCGTGGCTGTCCTGCGAACCGAAGATGCGTTCCAGTGAGGCCATATCCGAAGAGAGTCGGCGGGCCGCAGCAACCAACCCAGTCAGTTTTCCCCCGATTGCCAGGAAGTCTTTTTCTGTCCGGCAATTCAAGGCTTCGAGATCCGTAACCGTCCGTGCCAGACGGGCGGCACAGTCCGGCGCCGCGGAGGCCGCGCCCCACTGGCGGACGACCCACACCATACGTGCGAACAATATGTCCAACACCGAACGCACCGCTCGATACCCTGATTCCAGCAGTTGGTTTACAGAAGCTGCCACAACTTCTCCATGCCTTTCTATCGGCGTGAAACAGGCTGTCGGTTACACTCTGGCTGCTTCCCTTGTCGGGAAAGATGGCTGTAACTAGAATCCCGAGATTTAGTGTGGGATGTCCCTACTAAAAGGCTAGGGACCGGTCGATATGACTATTGAACCCGATGCCGGTTACGCTTGAGCGAAATGATGTTAGCTGGTTAATCAGACTAGAGGGTCTGGTTACCGTCAACTCCGCCTCCGCCCTGAAAGGGTTACTGGTCGAATGGTTTCCGTCTGGGAAGAATCTGGAACTGGATCTGGAGCGTGCCGAAGAGATCGATCTCACCATCCTGCAATTGCTCTGGGCGGCGGCCCGCGATGGCCAAACCAAGGGCGTCAGCATGGTAGCCCGTGCGTCTGGAGCCGCAAGAGCGGCTGCTCAGGACGCCGGATTTGCCCAGTTGCCTGGGTTCCCAATCGCGGTTTGAACGATGGGCAAAGTCATCCTGACTGTCGACGATTCCGCGAGCGTCCGCCAGATGGTCACATTCACTCTTTCCGACGCCGGCTACACGGTGATCGAGGCTGTTGATGGCCAGGATGCGCTCCGCAAGCTGACGGCCTCCGTGAATATGGTCATCACTGACTTGAACATGCCCAATCTGGACGGTATCGGGCTCATTCGAAACGTACGGGCCAATCCGGCATGCAAGGGGCTGCCGATTGTTATGCTCACCACCGAGTCCCAGGAATCGCGCAAACAGGAAGGTAAGGCGGCCGGGGCCACGGGCTGGATCGTCAAGCCGTTTACCCAACAGCAGATGCTGGCGGTGGTGAAGAGGTTGATTGGGTGATCGATCGTTTTCAGCAATCCTTTCTGGAAGAAGCGCGCGAATTACTCAGTGAGCTGGAAACGTCGCTGCTGGAGCTGGATGAGAAGCGCGACGATCTGGAGATCGTGGGGCGGGCATTCCGCGCCTTGCATACCATCAAGGGGTCCGGCGCGATGTTCGGCTTCGAGGACATCGCCGGATTCGCCCACAATCTGGAAGCGGTTTTCGACCAGCTGCGCAAAGGCGAACTGGCGGCCACCGCCGATCTGATCAGCCTCACTCTGAGCGCGGGAGACCAGATCAAAACCATGTTGGACGCGGCCACCGGCCAGGGTGCGGTCGATCGCCAACGATCGGACCAGATTCTGGCTGAGTTGCGCCAGTTAACGGGTTCGGCCAAACCGCAGACAGGCACCCGGCCCGTGGCGCGCGAGGAGGCCCTTCCGGTGGCATCCGTGGCGCCGGCCGAGTGGGCGGTACGTTTTCGTCCCGCCTCCGATGTGGTCTTAAACGGCACCAACCCAATCCTTCTTCTGCGGGAGTTGCAAGCACTCGGAGAATTGCGGGTCGAGCTCGACGCCGGTGGGATTCCGCCGCTCGGCGAAATCGATCCGGAACGATGCTACGTCGGCTGGGACATGACGTTACGGACAACCGCGGGCCGGGACGCCATCCGCGACGTCTTCATCTTCATTGAAGATAATTGCGAGCTCCAAATCGAACCGGTTACCCGGCCCGCTCCGGAAGCCGGCATCCCGGGCGCCGGGGCCCGGCCGGAAACCGGAAAGGTCACGGCAAAGGGCAGCGCTGCCCAGACGCTGGCCGCGGTATCCAGCATTCGCGTGTCCGCGGAGAAACTGGATCAGCTCGTGAATCTGGTGGGCGAACTCGTCACGGTACAGGCGCGCTTGAGCGCGGTATCGGCGCACCACGACGATCCGGACATCCGGGCCGTTTCTGAGGAAGTCGACCGGCTCACGGCGGAGCTGCGCGAGAACTCGATGAGCATGCGCATGCTGCCGCTGCGGAACACGTTCGAACGTTTCCGGCGGCTGGTGCACGATCTCGGTGCCGACCTCGAAAAACAGGTCGATCTGACCATTGAGGGCGCCGATACCGAGCTGGACAAAACGGTGATCGATCAGCTCAACGACCCACTGGTTCATCTGATTCGCAACAGCATGGATCACGGCATCGAAACACCAGAGGAGCGGCGCAGCAAGGGCAAACCACCGGCAGCGTCCATTCACCTTTCGGCCATGCACTCGGGCGCGCAGGTGCTGATTCGGGTGCGCGACGACGGGCGGGGGCTGGACGTCGCAGCGCTGCGGGCGCGCGCCATCGAACAGGGCTTGATCACGCCCTCGGCCCAACTCTCCGAATCCGAGGTATTCGCCCTCATCCTGGCGCCCGGCTTTTCTACCGCCCGCGAGGTTACCGATGTCTCCGGACGCGGCGTGGGAATGGATGTAGTCCGCCGGAGCGTGGAGGCTCTGCGCGGCTCGATCGATATCGAAAGCCAGCCTGGGGCCGGAATGACGGTAACGCTCCGCTTGCCGCTGACACTGGCGATTATCGACGGCCTGCTGGTCCGTGTGGGCCCCACTCATTTCATCCTGCCGCTGGCCAATAGCCGCGAGTGCGTCGAGCTGACCAGGGAGGATATCCAAAGCGCGCACGGCAATCATCTGCTGCAGGTGCGCGGCGAAACCATCCCCTACATCCGGCTCAGCGAGTATTTCGCGATGCAGACCGCCACTCCGGAGAGGGAGCACGTCATGGTGGTCGAAACCGACGACGGACATTACGGGCTGGTGGTGGACGAGGTCCTGGGAAATCACCAGACCGTGATCAAGAATCTGGGCAGATTCTACCGCGACGTTCCCATGGTGTCGGGGGCCACCATTCTCGGGAACGGCACGGTGGCGCTGATCCTCGATTCCCACCGCCTGGTGCAAAACGCGGTCCAGGCCAGATCACAGAACCAGCGCGCCGGAACGAACCAGTCCCGGCGCAAACGCGGCAAGCCGAGCCAACCGGCAACCGATACCAACCGATTCACGCAAAAGGAAAACCCAATTCATGCTACGTAACACCAACGGGAAAAACAGAAAGACCGAGAGTTCGGAACGGGGCGGCGGTGTCGCCGTCCGGGAGAATGGCAAGCAGGTGGAGCGGCCGCGCCGGAACGGCGCGGATCATGCGAGCGACTTGGAGATGGAACGCGTCTCCGCGGAGATCCTGCGGCTGGTCGAGGCGTCGCGCCAGGGGCGTCTCGAAGAACGGGGAAAAGTGGATCAATTTCACGGCGTTTACCGTGAAATGGTGCAGGGCCTGAACGAGATGCTGGATGCCATTTTGATTCCAATCAGCGAGGGCAACCGCATCCTGGCTCAAGTCTCGAACGGCAAAATTGACGAGTTGATCACCCAAACCTACCGCGGCGATCACGAGAACATGAAGCTGGCCGTCAACAATGTTGCCGCCGTCCTGCAAGGCATGCAGAAAGAACTGGCACGCCTGACGGAAGCGTCGCGGGAAGGGCGCCTCACCGAGCGCGGCAAGCCCGACTCGTTCAAAGGAGCGTACGCCGAAATTGTCCAGGGCGTCAACGGCATGCTGGACGCGATTCTGCTGCCCATCGGCGAAGGCAACCGCATCCTGGCCCAGATTTCCACGGGCAAGATCGACGAGCTGATCGCGCACACCTATAAAGGCGATCACGAAAAGATGAAGCAGGCCATCAACAACGTCGGCACCGTGCTGCTGAGCCTGCAAAAGGAACTAAACCGTCTGACAGATGCCTCCAAAGATGGCCAGCTCTCCGAGCGCGGCAAGCCCGAGCAGTTCCAGGGCTCTTATGCCGAGATCGTGCGAGGCGTCAACGGCATGCTAGATGCGATTCTGCTGCCCATCGGCGAAGGCAACCGCATCCTGGCCCAGATTTCCACGGGCAGGATCGACGAGCTGATCGCGCACACCTATAAGGGCGATCACGAAAAGATGAAGCAGGCCGTCAACAACGTCGGCATCGTGCTGCAGAGCCTGCAAAAGGAACTAAGCCGCCTCACCGATGCCTCCCGGGATGGCCAGCTCTCCGAGCGCGGCAAGGCCGACCATTTCGAAGGCGCCTACGCCGAGATCTTAGGCGGCGTCAATGCCATGCTGGATGCGATCTTGTTGCCCATCGGCGAAGGCAACCGCATCCTGGCCCAGATTTCGGCCGGGAAGATCGACGAGTTGATCACCCAGACCTACAAGGGCGATCACGAGAAGATGAAGCAGGCCGTCAACACCGTGGCCAAAGTGCTGCAAGGACTGCAAGTAGAACTGAACCGCCTGACAGAAGCGTCCAAAGATGGCCAACTCTCCGAGCGCGGCAAAGCCGAGCACTTCCACGGCGCGTATGCGGACATCGTTCGCGGCGTCAATGCCATGCTGGACGCGATCCTGCTACCCATCGGCGAAGGCAACCGCATCCTGGCTCAGATTTCCGGCGGCAAGATCGACGAGCTGATTGCCCAAACGTACAAGGGCGATCACGAAAAGATGAAGCAGGCCGTGAATAACGTCGGCGCGGTGATTCAGTCGCTGCAAGAGGAACTGGCCCGTTTGACCGACGCGGCTAAGGGAGGCCGGTTGACCGAACGCGGCAACCAGGATCACTTCCAGGGTGCTTACTCGCAAATTGTGCGCGGCGTCAATGCCATTCTCGACGCCGTGATCACGCCGCTGAACGTCGCGGCCAACTATGTGGACCGCATCAGCAAAGGCGACATGCCGCCGCAGATCACCGACACCTACCATGGCGAGTTCAACACGATCAAGAACAACCTGAACACGCTCATCATCGCGACCAACGAAGTCACCCATGCGGCCGAAGAGATCGCCCACGGGAACCTCACGGTTGTCGTCCGCGAGCGGTCCCCGCAGGACAAGCTGATGCAGGCCCTGATCAGCATGGTAGCCGGGCTCACCCGCACGGTCACCGAGATCCGCGGAATTGCCTCAGAGGTGGCTTCCGCCAGCCAGCAGATCAGCACCTCGTCGGTGCAGGTATCGAACGGAGCCAGTGCTCAGGCGGCCTCGGCGGAGGAAGCATCTTCTTCCATGGAAGAAATGGTCTCCAATATCAAGCAGAACGCCGACAACGCCCAGCAAACCGACCGCATCGCGACCAAGTCAGCCAGCGACGCGCAGGAAAGCGGCAAGTCGGTGCTGGAGGCGGTCGCGGCCATGAAGGAGATCGCGACCAAGATTTCCATCATCGAAGAGATCGCGCGTCAAACCAACCTGCTCGCCCTCAATGCCGCCATTGAAGCGGCGCGCGCCGGCGAGCACGGGAAGGGTTTCGCAGTGGTGGCCGCGGAAGTCCGCAAGCTGGCGGAACGGAGCCAAAAAGCTGCCGGCGAAATCAACCAGCTCTCCGGCACGACGGTAAAGGTATCGGAGAAGGCCGGAGAGATGCTCGAAAAGCTGGTGCCCGATATCCAGAAGACGGCCGAGCTGGTCCAGGAAATCACCGCCGCCAGCAAGGAACAGGATACCGGTTCCGAGCAGATCAACAAGGCGCTGCAACAACTGGAAAAGGTGATCCAGCAAAACGCCTCGGCCGCCGAAGAGATGGCTTCCACCACCGAGGAGCTCACCGGCCAGGCCGATCAATTGATCACGGCCCTCGGGTTCTTCCGCACCGGAGAAGCGGGGCCGGCCTCCACTCCGCACCCAACCGGCGCGCACACCACCGGCGCCAAACCCGCCGCCTCTTTGGGAAAACTCCGGGAGGCTGTGACCCATACGGCTCCTGCCCGCCACGGATCCAAGACTCCGGCGAAGCCGGGGATCGCGCTGAAGATGAACGAGGGCGGCGACGCCACCGACAAGGAGTTCGAGCGCTACTAACCGGCGGAGGCGCGGGTCTCGCGGCCCGCGCCTTGGCTGCAGTACGCCAAAGGAGCCACTATGAGCGTTACGGAAATCACCGACACGCGGCAGTACCTCACATTCCGCCTGGGAGACGAAGTGTTCGCCACCGACGTCGCCAAGGTCCGGGAAGTGCTGGACTTCACTACCATCACCAAGATCCCCCGCACGCCCGATTTCATGAGCGGGGTCATCAACCTACGGGGCAATGTGGTACCCGTCGTAGATTTGCGGCTGTGCTTCGAAATGTCCAAGACCGAGAAAACCGTCAACACCTGCATCGTCGTCGTGGAGATGGTCGTGGATGGCGAATCGAACGTCATCGGAGCCCTCGCCGATTCGGTCGAAGAGGTCATCGATCTGGAGCCCGAGCATATTCAGCCCCCGCCCAGGATCGGCACGCAGATACGGACCGATTTCATTAAGGGGATGGGCAAGCGCGACACGCAATTGATCATGATCCTCGACATCGATCGGGTCTTCTCCGTCGATGAACTGTCGGCAATCCACGGCGCGGGGAAGCAAACCCCGGCTGAAGGGAACGCGTAACCCGGGAGCGGGGCGAGCTTCCCTCCGCCCCGCCAGACTTTCTTTACGGACCAAACTCAAGGCAAATGAGTCAAGTTTTTCACCGCCGAGCCGCAGAGCCGCAGAGAAGGCAAACACGTGGTGCTCTGCGCTCTCTGCTGCCTCTGCGCCTGGAGCGCCGGGCAGGCCGAGGGCGCAGAGGGAAACGGTTCTCGCATTCCTCTGCGTCTCTGCGTCGGCGGTTATTCATTGTGCAGGTCTGAGCCAGAGCCCCGCTAGTCTCTATGGAATCCTCCCACGAGAACCTGACCCGCGCGAATTTCGAAAAACTCCGATCCTTGATCTACGCGGAGGCCGGCATCACCCTGGGCCCCGAAAAGAAGACCATGCTCGAGATTCGCATCAAGCGCCGCCTGCGCACTCTGGATCTGGTCTCGTACAGGGAGTACTGCGACTACCTGTTCGCGGCCGATACGGGAAGAAGCGAGCTGGTGCATCTGATCGACGTCGTAACCACTAACAAGACCGATTTCTTCCGGGAGCCCGATCATTTTGAATTCCTGACCTCCAAAGCTTTGCCGGATCTGGATGCGCGGCTCGGCTCCGGCCGGAAGTCGTTAATCTGGAGCGCCGGCTGTTCCACGGGTGAGGAGCCCTATACGCTGGCGATGGTGCTCAGCGAGTACGCGCAAGGCCGCCCGGGCTTTCGCTTTAACATTTTGGCAACCGATATCAGCACTGAGGTGCTGGAGAAGGCCAGGCGCGGCATTTTCAAATCCGAAGTCATCCGGCCGGTGCCGCAGGAACTGCGCAAGAAATACCTGTTGCGCAGCCGCGATCCCGGCTCCGATCTGGTTCGCGTGATTCCCGACCTCCGGTCGAAAATCGAGTTCCGGCGCGTGAACTTCATGGACGCTGATCACGGCCTGACCGAATCGCCGGAAATCATTTTCTGCCGCAACGTCATCATCTACTTCGACCGGGCCACGCAGGTTCGGCTGCTCGAACGGCTCGTCCGCCAGCTCATGCCGGGGGGCTATTTCTTCTCGGGCCACTCGGAGTCGCTCCAAAATATGGAGCTTCCCCTGGTTTCGGCGGGCATCGCCGTTTATAAGAAGGTCGGATGATGGTGGCGCTGCCAGGGATCAGCCTGCAGCCGGGTGAGCTCTATCTGGCTCGCGAGCCCATGGTCCTACAAACTCTTCTCGGATCGTGCGTGGGGATTACGTTCTGGAGCCCACGCCTGGGAATCGGCGCCTTGTGCCACGGGGTTCTGCCCCGGTGCCCGCGCAACGTAGGAGGCGCGGAGGGTCACCGCTACGTCGATTTCAGCATCCGCTACCTGGCGAATCAGTTTACCCTGTTGGGCGTGGGCCGTAACGAACTGGTGGTGAAACTCTTCGGCGGCGCGGACGTCCTGACGGTCGCTGTTTCCACCAAACCAACGGTCGGCGCCATGAATTGCCGGGCGGCATGGGAGGTTCTCGAAGAGGAAGGTCTGCGCGTGGCCGCCTCCGATCTGGGCGGAGACCGCGGCCGCAACATCCAGTTCCATACACAGACTGGCGAAGTGTTCGTCCGGCGCCTCAATCGCTTGCCCGGCTCACACGCGCACGGTGCGTCCAAACGAAACCGCAGGGACGGCACATGACCAACGGGAAAATCCGCGTTCTAATCGTCGATGATTCCGCTGTGGTGCGGCAGACGCTGACCCAGGTCCTCTCGAGCGACCCGCAGATCGAGGTGATTGCCACCGCCAGCGATCCGTTTGTGGCCGCCGAGCGGATCCGCGACCAGGTTCCGGACGTGATTACGCTCGATATCGAAATGCCCCGCATGGATGGGTTGACGTTCCTGCGCAAAATCATGACGCAGCATCCAATACCCGTGGTCATTTGCTCGAGCCTTGCCGAAGAGGGCGCCAAAAGCACGCTCAAAGCCATCGAATACGGGGCTGTGGATATCATCGCCAAGCCACGACTGGGGAGCAAACAGTTCCTCGAAGAATCGCGCATCATCTTATGTAACGCCGTAAAAGCTGCGGCGGCCGCGCGGTTGCGTCCGCCGGCTCCCAGCCTCACGGTTGAGCCCAAGTTGACGGCCGATGCGATTCTTTCCCGGTCTACCAAAGCCATGCTCGAAACCACCGAGAGGGTGGTGGTGATTGGGGCATCCACCGGAGGCACCGAAGCGCTGCGCGCGCTGTTGGAGGTTCTACCTCCGGATGCGCCGGGGATCGTAATCGTGCAGCATATGCCGGAAGTCTTTACACGCGCGTTTGCCGAACGCCTGGACGGCCTCTGCCAGATTTCCGTGAAGGAAGCCGAACCCAACGATACGGTTCTGCGCGGACGCGCGCTGATTGCGCCCGGCAATCACCACACGCTTCTCAAACGCAGCGGCGCGCGCTACTTCGTGGACATCAAGGATGGGCCGCTGGTGTCGCGCCATCGTCCGTCGGTCGACGTGCTGTTTCGCTCTGCGGCGCGCTATGCCGGCGCCAACGCGGTGGCCGTAATCCTGACCGGGATGGGCGACGATGGCGCCAGCGGCATGCGCGAGATGAAAGACGCCGGGGCCGTGACCATCGCGCAGGATGAAGCCACCTCCGTGGTGTTCGGGATGCCCAACGAAGCGATTAAGCGGGGCGCGGTGGACATCGTCTTGCCGCTCGTTGGGATCGCCAGTTCGATCCTCGTCCACACTCGATAAGAACGGCTCCGCGAGCCTGGCGGCGCGCTACTGTTTCACGTACTTCTTCAGATCCTTCGGCCCGACTTCGGCGCCGTAGACATTCCCTTGGGCATCCGCGGCCACTCCCTCGGCCGCGCTGGTGGCTCCTGCGCCCGGCGATGGGTCCGGAATGAACGCCGTCACGGTGCCATCTTTGGCGCTGCCGATCCGGATTCCCCGCTTCCAGCCCGGATTGTTTCCGTAGCCCGTTCGGTCGGTCGATTCCGAGTCGGTTACATAAAGGATATCGTTGGCGTCGATGAAGACTCCGCTGGGCCGCCCGAATTGTTTCCACTGGTCGATGAAGTTGCCATCCTGGTCGAAGATCTGGACGCGGTTGTTGGCCCGGTCGCCCACGAACAGCCGGCCACGGGAGTCGAACGCCAGCGCGTGCGGCACTTCGAATTCGCCGGGGCCCGAGCCATGCTTGCCCCATTGCTTGATGAATTTCCCGTCTTTGGTAAACTTCACCACGCGCGCGTTGCCTCTTCCGGGCGTGTGTCCGTCCGAAACGAAAATGTCGCCGTTGGGCGCGATGGCCACGTCATTAGGCTGATCGAAGGTATCCGGACCGTCCCCCGCTACGCCCGCCTTGCCGAGCGTCATCAAAACCTCACCCTCGGGACTGAACTTGAAAACCTGCTGGCCTTTGCCGTCCTTCCCTTGGCCGTCGGTGAGCCAGATGTTGCCTTCTTTGTCGATCGCGATCCCGTGCGGGAACAAAAACATGCCAGCGCCGAAACTCTTGAGCAGTTTGCCGGCGCGGTCGAACTCCAAAATCGGCGCCAGGTTCGATCCCGCGCAGCTATTGACGCCGCATCGTTCCGCCACCCAGATGTTGCCCTGGCGATCGACATCCACCGCGCTGGTCGATCCCATCGTCCGGCCGTTGGGCAGATGGAACCAACCCTCCACCGTGCGGTACGGGTTGGGCTGCGAGTTGTGGTTATCGGCCTGAACGGGCGGAGGATCGGATTTCAGGAACTTCAGCAACTCGCGATTGAAAACTTCGGGCATTTCGAGATGCGGCACATGGCCGGCATTGGGGATGAGCACCAACTGCGCGCCAGGAATGGAATCGGCGGCATGCCGCGCAAGCCCGGCAAAATTGTCGCCGCTGGTGAGGTCCTTGTCACCGCCTAGAACGAGAGTCTTCGATTTGATCTTCGGCCAGTCGTAAACCACCGGGTCGAGATAGGGCATCTGGCGGTATAGCGTGCTCACCATGGCCAAACGCGGCCAATCCGCGCTGAGCGTCGGCGCGTAGAGAATCCGCGCGTACTGCTCGTATTCGGGTTTCCAGGCGCCGGGAGTGGGGAAGTAGCGCCGGATGGTCCCGTAAAACTGCTGGTAGAGCTGGTCGTGGCTGAGCGCCATGGTCGCTTTGTAGGCGTCATCCGCGCTGCGCCACGGTGTTTCATAGCGCACATCCCTCAGCCCGATCGGGTTGTAGAGAACGGCGCGCTCCGTCATGTCTGGGTACGAAGCGGCGAAGCGCGCCGTCAACATCCCGCCCATGGAGTGGCCCACCACCGCCACTCTGGTGAGCCCCAGAGACTGCAGCAGCTTGCGCGTGTTTAAAGCCATGTCATGAAAGTTGTAGGGGATGATGGGCTTCGACGACCGCCCGAAACCGATCTGATCGGGCACCACCACGCGGAAGCCTTCCTGACGCAGGGCTTCGATCGGCCCGCTGAAGTAGAAGCCTCCGAAATTCATTCCGTGCAGCAGCACTACGGTGCGGCCGTTCGGCTGGCCCGCGGGCGGAATGTCCATGTAGGCCATGCGCACGTCCTGGCCGTAAACAGTGAGCGGGAAGAACTGGACCGGGTACGGGTAGGCAATCTCCTCATAGGTGATGCTGCCCGGCTTGACATCGTTGGGCGCTTTCGGCAGCGGCTGGCCGCCGTTCTGGGCCAACAGTGGAGCAGCCATCAAACAACAGGCCGCAGCGATGTGGGGCCAGGCTTTCAGCTTGCCGCCGGCTCGTCGTTGGCGTTGTTGGTCTCGGCCTGATTCGCGCGATGCCTGTGCCATCCCCAAAACCTCCGCTGCTTATGATACGCAGACCGCGCCGTGGGCCGCAAGCAGAACCAGCCGATCGACCGGTAGATGAATCACTGCGCCCAATCGGCCGCTTTTAGTAAGATAATGATGCACGACGGTCTGGAGAGGGAACGTGTCGCAGAGTCCAGCCGGCCATTCGAGCCGGCGTCAGATACTTCCAGTGTTGGGGCTGGGTGCGGCTGCGTGGCTGGTGAGCCGCCGGGCTCGCGCCGCCGATCTGCCCCTTGCCACGAGCGGCTTGGAACACATCGGGATGACCGTACCCGACCAGGAAGCCACCGCCAAATTCTACGGGCGCATTTTCGATCCGCAGCTTTTCCAGGAGCGCGATCCACCGCCGCGGTTCTACGTCCGCACGGGCATTTCTTACATCGCTTTCGGCGGCGGTACGGACATGCCGCCGCGCATCGACCACTTCTGCGCCCTGGTCGAAAATTACAAACCGCAGGACATGCGCAAGAGCCTGGAAGATGCGGGTGTGCCCATGGTGGGCCGCGGACCGGGTGG